>JAIBDF010000181.1 GCA_024679535.1 Chromatiales bacterium | reverse complement strand
GCAGGTCGTGAGAGATACCGGCAATCATGACGGTCCGATTCTCCGACATGATATGCAGGTCGGTGGATAAGGTATTGAAGGCGCGCGCCAGGGCGGCAATTTCCTCCGGCCCGTTCTCGGGGAGTGGCGGCGGGTTATGGCCGCGAGCTAATTTGTTCGCTGCCTCCGACAAGCGTTCCAGGGGCTTCGTTACCCTGCGAACCTCAAGCACACTTGCCGCCAGGGTCAGAATAGCACCCACCACCACCACAAGGAGCAGGACAAGCGGCGGGTTAACACCGAGCCGTTCTCGATCAAAGCCCAGACGAAATGACTTTCCGTGCGCAGGAACATCTACCCAGATGAGAGGGCCCTCATCGGCCTCAACTATCGGCAGGTCCTGTCCCGCACGTTCTGCCAGCGCCTCACGAAAAAACGGGTTGTAATCCAGATCGGAAGAGCTGTTCGAAAAGCCGGCCGTTTGCTGGGCGACTATCAGTCCATGGTCCTCCAATAACCTTTGCTTAAGTTCTTCATGCATTTCTTCGGGCAGGCTTTGCAGGGAATGTGCCGCAGAGACGATCATGGCGGCAAAATCGTCGGCATGGCGATGCGCCATCGGGATGTAGATGAAGTACGCGACAGTGCCCATGGAGATGGCCATGAACAGCAGCAGGGTCAGCGCTATGGTGACGGCAGTTCGTCCGAACAAGGATCGCGGTTTCAGTTTCATTGCTCCCGCCCTCTCGGCGTAAACTGGTATCCGACTCCCCAGACAGTGCGAATCAGCCTCGGTTCGGCAGGATCCTCCTCGATTTTGTGGCGCAAACGCGTGACCCGCACATCAATGCTTCGATCGAATGGATCGCGTTCCCTGGCCCTCAGGTTGTCCATGATCTGGTCCCGACTCAGAACCTTGTTCGGATGACTGACGAAAACGCTCAACAGTTCGAATTCCGCTCTGGACAACTTTACTTCGGACCCATCGCGGTATAGCGCACGCGTATCGGGCGCGAATCGAAACGGCCCGAATGTGAGCTCGTCTGCTAGCTCTGGTGTGGCCTCCGGGAGAGGCCCGCTGCGGCGCAGCACCGCGCGAATTCGCGCCAGTAATTCGCGCGGGTTAAACGGCTTGGGCAGGTAATCATCGGCGCCGACTTCCAGTCCGATAATACGATCGAGCTCCTCGCCACGCGCGGAGATCATCACGATCGGTAGACCGTGATCGCTGCTCAGTCGCCGGGCTATAGAAAGGCCGTCTTCACCGGGAAGCATCAAATCGAGAACAACGAGGTCTGCCGTGTTCTCAGCCAGCCACGCGTCCATGGCCACGCCGTTCTCCGCGCAAGATACCGCGAAACCCTGCTCAGTCAGATAAAGCGACAGCAAGTCGAGTGTCTCTCTGTCGTCATCCACGATCAGGAGTCGCGAAGTTTCTGCGCGTCCGTCTAGGGAGTCAGAACTCACGGATAACAGTTTGTAACAACTTATCACGTCCGGGAAATACGTAGGAAACACATATACGGGAGGCTAATCACACTGGGCGGCCTGTACGCCTGCACAACCTACAGGTGGCTGGCTGCCAGGAGGTAAAAATCGTGAAAAAGAGACTCTTTTACGTACTAGCTGGCTCCCTGCTCTTTGCTGCCTGCAGCAGTAGCGACTCAAACGACCCGCCAGCCACTGGCAATCCCCCCGCGACAGCCGGCATCGTCACCGTCGGCCCAATAACGGGTTTTGGCAGTATCCACTCGAACGGCATTCATTTCGGCACCAACTCGGCGACCGTAATGATGGACGGTGAGTCGGCGATTCTCTCCGACCTCAAGGTCGGAATGATCGTGTCGATCCGCGGGACCGTAAATCAGACAACTGGGGCCGCTGAGGCCAACCAAATCAGGTTCATGGACGATGCCGAAGGTCCGATCACGGCGATGAACAGAGTGACCAACAGATTTGAGGTCCTGGGCCAGACCGTACTGTTTGACGAGTTAACCGTTGTTGACGGCGCCACACTCGATACGCTGGCCAACGGCAACATGGTTCAGGTCAGCGGTCAATGGCGTAGCCAGGAGAGAATTCAGGCAACGCATATTGAACGTAAGGCCAACGCCTATGCGGACGGCATGAAGCTGGAGGTCAAGGGCCAGATAAGCGGCCTCGATCCAGGAACGCAGCACTTCAATATTGGCACACAGCTCTGCAACTACGCTGGTGCAACGCTCGAACTGGGTGGTGCGGCTCTCGCCGACGGCATGTATGTCGAGGTTTCCAGCAATTCGCCGATGTCGAATGGCGATATGGTACTCGACCGGATACAGCTTCACGATCGTGATCGCGATAGAGACCATACCTGTACAACCGACTGCAACTTCGAACTCGAAGGCTTCGTAACATCATTCACATCCGCGACGGAGTTTGAGGTCGATGGTCAGCCGGTTACGACGACTGCCAGCACCACCTACGTGAATGGCACGATGGACACACTGGCGATTGACGTAAAACTGGCAGTAAACGGAACGCTCGACACAAACGGCATCCTGGTAGCCGACCAGATTGTGTTCCGGCTGCCATCCCTGATCGAATTCGAAGCGGATGTCGAAGCGATCAACGCCGCCGAGAGTTCATTCACGCTGCTTGGCATAAACGTCACGACTGACGAGTTCACCTTGTTCCGCGACCACAGCGCTATTGGCGCTCCGGTCTTCGGGTTCGAGGATCTCGCCGTTGGCGCACGCGTTGAGGTGCGCGCGTATCTCGACGGCGTCGACGTGATCGCTACTCGGGTTGAACGCGATGATGCAGACGATAGCGTTACGCTCAAAGCTCTCGTCGAGGCAATCGACCGTCCGAGCATAACGATGCTCGGCGTAACAGTGACGTCCGACCAGGACACCGTTTTCCAGAATCTCGCAACAGAAGTTATCGATGCCGATGCGTTCTTCAGCCTCGTGGTCATCGACGACCTCGTCAGGGCCGAAGGCACCTACGATGGCACATCGATACTTGCTGGCCAGTTGTTCCTGCGAAATTGCGAGAGCAGCTGCTTGTAAAGCATGACAGAAGACCCTGTAAGGAGGATGGCCATGACACAAATCATTCTTTTATCCCGACAATGGTCGGCGTGGCGGCCGTGTACGGCCCTCACCCTGGCTATATCGTTGCTCGCCTTTAGTGCGGCCAGCCTGGCCGCCAAGGGCGGTATTCCCGGACCACCGACGGGTGGTGAGGCAGGCAATAATCTCTCGACCCCTGGTCTGTTGACCGAGACGGTCCCGGGTAACACGACCGTAGCGAACTGGGCAGTGCCCGGCGCAGAAGATGCTGCGCTTGGCGTGCACTACTCGTACGGCTGCGCCGCCGAAGAACAGTATGGGGAATTCAAATACCCGAACACTTCCTGTGTCGACGACCTGATGACCCCGACGGTCTACTACACGCCCGAACAGTGCGTGCAGGCTGGGAATCCCTGTGAAGACTTCGTTACAGCAGACCTTTCGCGAATTTATTGGCAAAAGGTCAATGAAAACGCGTGGTGGGCAGATGATGAGGGCGTTTCGCCTGAGTCCGCTGCAGCTGCTTACGTCGACTGGGGCGACGCACTCGAAGCCGTCTCCTGGAACGAGCGCTCGGTCATTCGGGTCGAGACACAACCGTGGGGCAGCACGATTGCCGGATTCAATCCCACATTGGCGGCCTGCGCCGACGCAGCGGCGACCGCAGGGAGCGACCCCGCCATCGCCTGCAAGGTCGGTTTGCAGATGTGGCACGTCTCGGGACAGGGCATCACCGAGCACTGGGGCGTCAAGGCAACGGATGGCGATGTGGCAATCTCATACAACTACGACTCGCCCTTCCAGATCATCAAGACGAGCAACGCCCGTCTTAACCTGACCAAGATGGAAGCCGGCAGCGCGCTTTGCTCGCAGCCGGGTGGCAACCCGGGCGACGTTCCCCCCGCAGTTGGTGCGTGGGACAGCACTAACGCCGAGTGGGGCGATACCTGCACGCTGTCCGACGCGCCGTTTACGGTCGAGACCAGTGTCGGCGGTAAGTACGTCTACGGTTTCAACTGGCGTATGAAGGAAGCCAATCTGGAATTGCAGTGCCCCGGCTGGGCCAAGACAGGGTTCTGGCGCCTGACGTTCTATGCGCCGGAAGATGTCCTGTTTACGGGCCATTCGGAGGAAAACCCGATTCCAAACGTGGCGCCTCCGTCGGTACCGGCGGAAGAGCGTGAGCTCCCCCGCACGGTGTTCAATACCATCCTGGCACCGGCGCCTGTAGCCGAGGCGGAGTCCGAGTCCGATGACGAAGACCCGGATGCGGACGACCGCCTGTACAGGCCGGTTATTGATCCCATCAACAACCTGACCTACCTCGACATCTGCATCGTTGCCAAGACGCAAGGCGGCGGTGGTGGTGGCGGCGGCGGTGGCGGCGGCATCGGTGGCGGTCGCGACAGCAGCGAAGGCATTGGTGGCGGCAGCGGTGGCGGCCGCGACGGCGGCGGCTCCAAAGGAGGTGGCAAGCACTAGTTACCTGACTGATCCGGGAACGATCGGCTGACCGTTCCCGGATTCTCCAATCATCCAGTAGACGTGCTACGCTCGAAGCGATCGCATTTCGCGATACATAAGGACTTACGCATGCATAATAAGAAAAT
>JAIBDF010000108.1 GCA_024679535.1 Chromatiales bacterium | reverse complement strand
GCGCGGGTGTTTTCGGTGACGATATGGCCGTCAAACAGGTTGACGGTCCGGTGCGCATAGTCAGCGTGTGACGGTGAATGCGTCACCATCACGATCGTCGTGCCTTCCTTGTTCAACGAACGCAGTAGCTCCATAACCTCCTGGCCGTGTACCGAATCGAGGTTACCTGTGGGCTCGTCCGCGAGAATAAGTGGCTGGTCACCAACCACTGCACGAGCGACAGCAACACGTTGCTGCTGGCCGCCGGACAACTGACCCGGCATATGACCGGCGCGATGTGCTATGCCCATGCGGTCCATGACATCCGCCACACGACGCTTGCGCTCGGAGGTCGGCATATTGTGGTACAGCAAAGCGAGCTCAATGTTTTCGGCAACGTTAAGCTCCTCGATCAGATTAAAACTCTGGAAGATGAAGCCGATGTTCTGCTTGCGAATGTGACTGCGACCCGACTCGTTGTAGGGCGCGACGTTTTCATCAAAGAAGAAATAGTCCCCATCAGACGGATTATCGAGCATGCCGATGATATTGAGGAGCGTGGACTTCCCGCAACCGGATGGGCCCATGATAGCGACGAAATCACCCTGCGCAATTTCGAGATTGACACCATTGAGCGCCACCGTTTCCACTTCGTCGGTGCGGTATACCTTGTATAAATTATGCAGTTTCAGCATGGCTGGATCCCCTGATCAGAATTAGTTAGTCGTCGTTGAGGCTCAGCCGGTCCATGCCGACAAAGCTCGTGTACGGTGATGTGATGACTGTCTCTCCGGGCTCCAGCCCATCGAGTACTTCGATAAAGTTCTGGTTACGGCGGCCGAGACGAACGCTGCGTTTGATGGCCTCGTTGCCATCCGGCGATACGACGAACACCCAGTTGCCGCCCGTATCCTGGTAAAACGAACCGTTAGGGATCAGCGTGGCATCCGTGTTGTCTCCCAGTGTGAGACGGACCTGCAGGGTCTGTCCACGTCGCAGTCCGACGGGATCCTCAGCAAAAAGCATATCGACTTCGAACTGCCCTTCATTGACCTGCGGGTAGATTTTCGAGACATGAAGACGGAGGTCGCGGCCGTTGTGTTCGGCGGTAGCCACCAGCTGCAGGTCGACTCGACCCAGGTAGTACTCGTCAATCCTGACGTTCAGTTTGTAGCCATCAGGATCGTCAATTTGTCCGAGGCGTCCGCCGCGCGTAATCGACTGGCCGATCTCAATATTGAATCCGGACAGTTTGCCGGCGACCGGCGCGCGGACGCTGAGATCTTCGAGGTTCTTGCTCGCGAAACCGAGCCCGGCCTGCAGCTGGGTACCTGCATCGCGGAGCTGACGCAGCTGCTGCTCCTGCATGCGCGCATCAGTCGCCTGACTCTCGAGCGTTATATCGCGGCGATTGTTGTAGTAGACCAGCTCATCCTCGAGCTGATCGACGGTCGACTGAGACACCAGGTTCTTGGTAATCAGCTCACGTTGTCGGTCGATTTCGCGAGTCAGTCGGGTGATCTGATAATCGATCTCGATGAGATTGCGTTTGTGAGCGAGCCGATTTTGCTCGAGCTGCAGCTCGATGGTGCGCATGTTATTGAGCTGCTCGGTTACAGCGGCTTCGCGGCCGAGAACTTCCAGCTGCAGATTGGTATTGGACAACACTGCAATCGGATCGCCGGCTTCCACCAACGCACCATCCTCCACGAGAATCTCCTCCACACGACCGCCCTCGATAGCATCAAGGAACACGGTGCTGCGTGGCACCAATCGACCGCGCAGAGGAATAAAGTCTTCGTAGGTGCCCGTGGTTACGGGTGACGTCGTAATGCGCTGCGAGTTCACGCTCAGGCTGCGGCCGCCGGCCAGCATGTCGACAAACCACCATGCGAACAGCAAGACGGCCATACCTCCTGCTGCGTACAGGGCATAGCGACCGTAAGACCTTTTTTTCTCGACGCGCCGATCCATGGCCTGGCCGGAGACTCCCATGCCGTCTACCTGTCTGGCTTCCCGAATTTTCCTGATCTTGTCCACGATGTCGTTGGCTTCCTCGCTCGCTCATTGCGAATACCTGTATAGATAGCAAGGAGCGTGCCAATATATAAGTTATTGTTTTAATTAGAGACGAGCAGCAACCATCGTCGAAAACTGTACGCAAACGGACAGTGAGTGTACGATTTCGAACACCAAGGCGGGGGCAGGCATGAGCAACACTGAGCACATTCTTATCGTCGACGACGACGACGACATCCTGACGGCGGGCCGGCTGCTGCTCCGGCGCCAGTTCGGCAGAGTGACGACCTGCCCGAATCCGGAGCAGCTTCCCGACTTGCTCGACAAAGGCGACATCGACGTCATTCTGCTGGATATGAATTTCGGCCCGGGGGAGTCCTCGGGTGAGCAGGGTTTGTACTGGCTCAAGCGTATTCTCGAAATCGATCCCGAGGCGGTCGTGGTGATGATCACGGCGCACGGCAACGTCAATACCGCCGTCAATGCCATGAAGTACGGAGCGACAGACTTCATAGCCAAACCCTGGCAGAACGAAAAAGTCGTTGCGACCATCTCCGCAGCCCTCAAATTACGTCAAAGTCGGTTCGAGACGGTCGCACTCCGGCAAACCAATGAAGAGCTGATCCGCGACGCGGTATCGCTCGACAACGACATCATCGGCGAGTCATCGCAACTTAAAAGCGTCCTCGATATTGTCCGGCGGGCCGCTCCAACCGATGCGAATGTCCTGATCCTCGGCGAGAACGGCACGGGCAAAGAGCTGATCGCTCACGAACTGCATCGCCAGTCGGCGCGAGCTCACCAGGTCTTCCTGTCAATCGATATGGGCGCGATCAGTGAATCTCTGTTTGAATCGGAGCTGTTCGGGCACCGCAAGGGGTCATTCACCGACGCCAATGAGGATCGCATCGGGCGCATACTGGCGGCGAATGGCGGCACGCTGTTTCTCGATGAAATCGGCAACCTGCCCCTGCACCTGCAGGCGAAGCTGCTGAGCGTGCTTGAGCAACGCGAGGTTACAGCGGTCGGTTCCAATCACGCACAGCCGTTTGACGTGCGTATCGTCGCAGCGACCAACCTGCCGGCGAACCAGTTGCGAAATCAGGAACGCTTTCGCACCGACCTGCTGTTCCGACTCAATACCGTCGAAATTTCCATGCCATCGTTACGTGAACGAGTTGATGACGTTATGCCGATAGCCGATCACTACCTGGCGCGCTTCTCACGCAAATACGGTGGCAAGTTCAGGAAGTTTTCGCCAGCGGCTGAGGCCGCGCTGATTAATTACAGCTGGCCCGGAAACGTACGTGCTCTGCGTCATGCCGTCGAGCGGGCTGTGATTCTCGCCGAGGGCGAGCAGATTGGCCCGCACGACCTGCAACTCGACTACACCGGAGAAATGGAGCACGCCGATACGCAGGTCATGCCGACTATCTTCAACCTGGATCACCTTGAGAAAGAGACGATTTCCAAGGCACTGCGAAAACACGGCTTCAATATTTCACGAGCTGCCGCCGACCTCGGCCTGACGCGAGCGTCCCTTTATCGACGCATGGAAAAACATGATATTTAGGCGCTTCGTGGTCGCGCTGATTGCACGCCTGGTGCTGGCCGGTGCGGCGATGGGCCTGGTAGTCTGGTTGTTCCTTATCCCGCAATACCATATTTCGATGGCCATTGCGGCAGCGGCACTGACATTCATCGTCGCCGAGTTGTGGCGCTACGTAAGTCGCACCAATCGCGAGGTCGCCAGATTCCTCGACGCCGCACGCTACGCCGATTACTCGCAGCGCTTCGATTTCGAAGGACAGGGCTCCGGGTACCATGCGTTAGGCGAGGCCTTCTCGGATATTCTGGAACGGATGCGGGCGCGCGGCACCGAGCAGGAAGCGGCATTGCGTCGCGCGACGGCTTTAATCGAACACATCCCTGTACCACTCATGACGGTGCATGCCGACGAGTCCATCACGTTGCAGAACAATTCGGCTCGCCGTCTGTTTGGCGCAGAGCATGTGACGCAGTTGAAGGACCTGCGGCGTTTCGGATTCAGTTTCGCCGAGTCGGTTGCGACTGCCGCACCTGGCGTGCGCCAACTCGTAACATTTACCGTGGAAGGGATCGAGTACAAACTGACACTTGCGACAACCGAACTGGTCATAGCGGGCAAGAGCGAGCGGCTCGTGTCGCTGCAAGACATCCAGTCGGAGCTGGACGCAATTCAGGCTGAAGCCTGGGAAGATCTTGTGCGCGTCCTCACTCACGAGATCATGAACTCGATCACGCCGGTGACGTCACTTGCGAAGACGGCCACGGATGTTGTTACCGATCTCGCGAACAAGGTGCAGGCGGGCGAGGCCGTCGACGAAGATCTACAGGACCTGCAGGATGCGATTGGCACGGTCGCGCGCCGGTCTGACAGTCTGATGCAGTTTGTCGACAGTTATCGGCAGATCACGCGACTTGCACCGCCGGAGAAGAAGCGCATCCACCTGGCCGACCTGTTCGAGACAGTTGTGCGACTAGCCAAAGCAGAGTGCCCTCGTGAGGACGTGGAATTTTCTATCGAGGTTAGCCCGAGTGAGCTGGACGTCTACGCCGATCGTGACCTGCTTGAACCGGTCCTGATCAATCTGCTGCGCAACGCCTGGCAGGCGACCGAGCCGGCAGATCGGGCAAAGGTCTCCGTGAGGGGGCGCTTCAATCGCAGGCACAACGTCGTTATCGAGATAGCTGACAACGGCACAGGCGTGCCGGCCAGTATTGCCAGCAAGGTCTTCGTGCCGTTTTTCACGACCAAGGATGGTGGTTCGGGCGTAGGTCTGGCATTGGCGCGGCAGGTGATGATTGCGCACGGCGGATTTATCCGCCTGGGTAGCAACGATACCGGCGGCGCTACGTTCAGCCTTACTTTCTAGCTCAGGCGTATACCTGCAACAGCCACTCACGAATATCCCGAATCTCCTCCGGACAGACGGCGTGTGCCATCGGGTATTCGTGCCATTCAACGGTGAACCCGGCCTGTTTGAGTGTCTCCGCCGACAGCTGGCCCCATTGCATCGGTAACATCGGATCGAAGCTGCCGTGCGCCATGAATACCGGCAGGTCACGATAGCTGCTGGACGCATCGACTTCACCGGGCAGCGGCAGATAGGTCGACAACGCCATTATCCCCGCCAATTTTTCCGACGTATGCAGTGCCGTGTTAATTGCCACCGCCCCGCCCATTGAGAACCCGGCGATCACAATTCTATCGGCGTCGATACCCCGCTCTTTCTCGCGAGCGATCAGCGTCTCGAGAATAGCCGTGCTCTCATGCACGCCGGCTGCATCCGCACGGCCCTCCGCATCCAGGCTAATAATGTCGTACCACGCGCGCATCGCCATCCCGCCATTAATCGTCACCGGCCTTACCGGCGCATGCGGGAACACAAATCGCAGCGGAAGTTCTCCCGGCAGACGTAACTCGGGGACGATCGGCTCGAAATCGTGACCATCGGCACCCAGTCCATGCAGCCAGATGACGCTGCCCACCGGATCGTTGCCGGTCGTCACTTCCACGCATTCAGGTAAGGCCATATCGAGCTCCAGTGGTCGGAAAGCGGCGCAGTGTAACCCATCCGGCCGAAAAAAAAGTGCGTCCGGGGGTTGACTATTTATGCGCATTAGTAATCTAATATGCGCATATTTATTCAGTCCGCGTGGTGAGCCTCACATGCCCCCGACAACGGAAGACCAGATCCAGCGCCGCTCGGCCATTCGCGAGCTGCTGCAACAAGGGCCCGCGGCAACGCAGGCCTCGCTGGTCAGTGCCCTGCGGACCCGCGGCTACGTTGCGACACAGTCGAGCGTAAGTCGTGATCTGAGGGAAATCGGCGCAATCAAGACAGTCCACGGCTACGAGTTGCCCGCGGCAAACGACTCAGGCGACGACCACGTTTCCCAGGTTGCCGACCTGCTCCGCACGGTCACGCCCGCGGGTCCAAACCTGCTCGTTATTCACACGGCCGTCGGCGCAGCGCAGCGCGTCGGCCTGGCGTTCGATCGCTGCGACTGGACCGGCATCGTCGGCACGATCGCCGGAGACGACACCGTATTCATCGCCACGGAATCCGCGGCAGCCCAGAAAAATCTAATTACCCGGATCGAGCGCTCGGCTCGACCCTGATCCCGGAGATACCAGTGAACAAGGACAAGTCCCCAATCATCCTCGCCTTTTCCGGCGGCCTCGATACCTCGTTTTGCGTGCCGTGGCTCAAGGAGAATTACGGCCGCGACGTGATCACTGCCTGTATCGACACGGGCGGCATCGACGCAGAGGCGGCTGTAGCGCTCGAGCAACGGTCCAGGGCCCTCGGGGCCATCGAGCACCTGTTGATCGATGCCAAACAGGCGTTCTTCGACACCGTCATCCGACACTTGATCGCCGGCAACGTGCTGCGCGGCAATGCCTATCCGCTCTGCGTTGGCGCCGAACGTGGGCTGCAGGCGGAAAAGCTGGCGCTGCTGGCGAAAGAGCGCGGCGCAACGACGGTGGCGCATGGTTGCACAGCAGCCGGCAATGATCAGGTCCGTTTCGAGGTCGCGCTGCGCACGCTGAATCCCGGGCTGGAGGTGCTCGCGCCGGTGCGGGACAACAGCTGGGTACGCGACGAACAGCTGGCTTATCTCGAGAAGCACAACATGCCGCTGCCCGCACAGGGCTCGGCCTACTCGATCAATCGCGGACTCTGGGGCATCACCATCGGTGGCCAGGAAACACTGACATCCGAAAACTCGATTCCCGAATCAGCGTGGGTGTTGTCTGGGAATGCATTTTCTGAACCGAAGGATCCGTCCACACACGTACTCCGCTTCAGCAAGGGCGTGCCAGCGGCGCTGGACGGTCAGGCGATGCCGCCGGTCCGTTTAATCGAAGTCCTGGAAAATCTGGCAGGCAGCTATGGCATCGGCCGAGGCATTCATCTGGGTGACACAGTGCTCGGCACCAAGGGTCGTGTCGCATTCGAAGCCCCGGCCGCCATCACGCTGATCACTGCACACCGCGAACTCGAAAAACTCGTATTAAGTGCACAGCAGATGCGCATCAAGGACAGCGTTGCCGCGATCTACGGCGACCTCGTACATGAAGGCAAACAGCTCGACCTTGCCTGTGACGATGTCGAGGCACTGCTTACCTCGTCCCAACGGCGCGTTAGCGGTGAGGTCAATTTCACGCTCCGAACGGGCCAGCTGTTTATCGACGGTGTCGAGTCCGACTACTCGCTGCTCGCGGCGACGAAGGGCGTGTACGGAGAAGCGGCCGGCGAATGGACGCCGGCTGATGCACTGGGCTATGCGCGCGTACTGTCACTGCCTGGATCATTGCAGACCCGGGCCGGTAGTAACGCGTCATGAAAAACGTGGTCGTTGACAAGATTGCATCGGTGGCACAGCACAATAACCTTGCATCGGAGCTGCGCCTGTCGAAGAACGTTCCGTGCGAGGAAGGCGTACTTGTTGCCGCGCGTGTCCTGAATAATAAGTCTCGTTACAACCAGCTCGAGTTGACCTCCGGGCGAATGGCCACGGTAAACCAGGGTGACGTGATCGTGGGCGCACTGGGCCACCGGAAGGCGCTGCGTGGTTACTCAGGCCACCTGCCGACATCGCTAAAGCCGGGCGATACCCTACAGATACTGAACATCGGTGGCGTGCTGGGTATATGCGACTCAGCCAATCCTGACGTCGGCCCGCCGTTCGATTGCGAAGTCCTCGGCACCGTACTCAGCTTTCCTTATCTTGGTGAGCGCATTGGCGTACCGGCCAGGGCCGGACTTGAGTCGCTGGGCGAAAACACCGTACTCGACACCCAGGGTGTACCCGTCGTCGCGCTGGCCGGCACCTGCATGGACTCGGGCAAGACGGCCGCCGCCTGCGCCATCGTCGGGCGACTGCGGCACCTGGGATTGCACGTGGCCGCCTGCAAGGCAACGGGGGTGTCGCTGCGGCGGGATGTGCTGGCGATGGAAGATGCGGGCGCGAGCGAGACGATGATCTTCTCCGACTTCGGTGTCGTGACAACCACGGCAGTCAACGGTCCCGAACTGACCCGTGCCCTGCTTTCCCGGCTCGCCAAGCACAAGCCGGACGTCATTGTCCTGGAGCTTGGCGACGGACTCCTCGGGGCTTACGGCGTCGGGGCGATTCTGTCGGACCCCGCCATCCGCAAGGCGCTGACATCGGTTGTTCTGTGCGCCAATGACCCGGTGTCTGCATGGGGTGGCGCCGAACTGTTACGCAAGGAGTTCGACATCGAACCGGCCCTCGTAACCGGCCCGGCAACCGATAACGACGTCGGCATCCAGCAGATCAATGAACGCTGTGACCTCCCCGCCGTGAACGCCTTGTCCAACGGCGTGGCACTCGGTGATAGGGTCGCCGGTCTGTTACAGCAGGAAGGTTCATGAGTTCCCGGATACCAGCGGTCATCATCGGTGCAAGCGGCTATGTCGGTGGCGAATTGTTGCGACTGATTGCGGGACATCCCAACTTCGAGCTAGCAGCTGCTGTCTCCGACAGCGTGGCGGGCAAAACTATCGGCGACGTGTTCGGCCACCTTGCGACTGCGTTTTTGAAGGACACGTTCGTTGCACACAGTGACTGGCTGGATCAGGTAGATACTGACAGCGACCTCGCGCTGTTTTCAGCGGCACCGCACGGTGCTTCCGCAGCGGTCATCGCAGCGGCGATCGATGCCTGCGAACAGAGGAACATCAACGTGCATGTTGTGGACTCCTCGGCTGACTTCCGCTTCGCCAGGCAGGAAGACTGGGAGGCCGTGTACAAAGCGCAGCACGGAGCGCCGCAACTCCTCGACAGGTTCATCTGCGCCCTGCCCGAGCATGCGGACAATATTGATGTGGCACACGTCGGCCACCCCGGCTGCTTCGCCACAGCCTCAACGCTGGCGACAGTGCCACTCATCACATCGCGTCTCACCGAGACGGACGTGTTTATTAGCGGCGTAACCGGCAGCACGGGGTCCGGGAAGTCCCCATCCGCCGGGACGCACCACCCCGTACGGAACAGCAACTTCTATGCCTACAAACCACTGGCGCACCGGCATGCGCCAGAAGTCGCCGCACTCGCCGAAACCGCGAGCGGCCGAAAAACGAACGTGCATTTTGTGCCGCACTCAGGACCATTCGCACGCGGCATTCATGTGACGCTTCAGGCGAAGGCCACGAAACCTGTGACTGAAGAGCAGGTACGAAAGGTCTATGAGGCGGCTTACGCCGACGCACCGTTTGTGCAGATTGTCAGCGGCACGCCGCGCCTTAAAGACGTGGTCGCCAGCAACCAGTGCCATATCAGCGTCGCGACCGACGGCGATACGGTCGTCGTCATGGCCGCGATCGACAACCTGGTCAAAGGTGCGGCGGGCGGCGCCATGCAGTGGATGAATCGTCTCTGGGGTCTGCCGCAAACCTCAGGCCTTGATGCCCCTGCTCCGGGATGGACGTGATGGCGACCCACAACGAATACGTCGATGACCCGCGCGTACGTGAAGCCGCCCTCACGATTCCGGTCTATGGACAGCTACCCTTCGTGCCGGAGCGCGCCAGCGGTTGCGATATTTTTACGCGAGATGGCCGGCGTATCCTGGATCTCTATGGCGGGCACGCCGTTGCCGCGCTCGGTTACGGCCATCCGCGACTCGTGCAGGCCATCCACGAGCAAAGCAGCAAGCTCCTGTTCCAGAGCAATGCCGTTGCGCTTGATGTCCGCGCCGATGCGGCCGAGCAGCTGACACGTATTTCACCCCCGGGCCTCGAGCGCGTGTTCTTTGTCAACTCAGGCGCAGAGGCGAACGAGAATGCCCTGCGCATGGCCCTGATGACGACAGGCCGTAAGAAAGTACTCGCCATCACCCACGGATTTCACGGCAGGACGGCCGCGGCCGCCGCTGTGACCTGGAACTCGGACAAGTGGTACGGCTTCCCTGAGAAGCCGTTTGATGTCGAGTTCATTCCACGCGATGACATCGCAGCCGCAGCATCCATGATCGACAGCAGCATCGCCGCCGTGATCTTTGAACCGGTGCAGGGTGTCGCCGGCGCGTATGACCTGACCACCGAATTTATCGAGACACTGCGGAACGCTACCAGCAAGCACGGCGTCATGCTCATCGCCGACGAAGTCCAGTCCGGCATGGGGCGTTGCGGCCAGTTCTTCGCAGTGAAAGCTCATGAGATCACGCCCGACATCATCACAAGCGCCAAAGCGCTGGGCGGCGGCATACCCTGCGGTGCCGTGATATGCACCGAGTCTGTTGCCGCCAACTTCAGCGTGGGCG
>JAIBDF010000073.1 GCA_024679535.1 Chromatiales bacterium | reverse complement strand
GCATGACTGTCGCGAGCAGCTCTGTCAGTCCGGCCTTAGCCGCCGGGTCGGTGACAGCGCCACCGCGAACCACTGCCCGCAGGCCAATCAGGGGAACGTCGTGCTTTTCACTGAGCAGCAGCACCACGCCATTCTCGAGTTCGACACGCTCGTAGTCCGGCAAGGTGATGTCGGCAGACCAGGCGAGGCCGGCGAACAGGGACAAAACGACACACAGCGCAGACCTCATTGCTCACCCTCATCTGGCGGTGCGCGCAATACGCCAACGGTCATGTTGCTGCGCAGGAACACCTTTGCTGCAAGCGCCTGCAGGTCGGCGGCGGTCGCGGCGCCGAGCTGTTCGGGAACCGCAAACAGGTTCTCGTAGTCACCCGTAAACACCTCGTAGCTGCCGAGCGCCGACGCTTTGCCGTTGATCGTTTGCAGCGAGCGCCAGAATGACGCGATACGCAGGTTGCGCGCCTTGGTGAGCTCTTCCGCGGTGACGCCTTTGGCCACAACGTCATCAAGCAGGCGGAGCAGGCGCGCCTCGGCCGCCAGCGGGTCGCCGCCCGGCGTCAAGGTCATGGCAAAGTAGGCGAGCCCCGGATCGAATCCGCCCGACTGCCAGGCGCCGACATCCAGCGCTATTTGCTCTTCCTCTACCAGGGTTTGGTAAAGTCGCGACGAACTGCCCTCAGCGAGAATGGCGAGCAACAGCTCGAGGTGCAGCGTCTCGGGGTCACCCTCCGCACCGGCGTGAAATACGACATGGACCAGCGGCGTCTGCGCGCTGGCCGCCACGAGCACGCGGCGCTCACCCTGCTGTTCCGGCTCAGCCGTGGTGATCGCAGGTGGCGGGTGCTGCCGCGGGATCGGTGACAGGTACTGGTCGGCAAGCAGGTAAATTTCCTCCGGCGTTACATCGCCGGAAAAGATCATCGTGAGGTTGTTGGGCGCATAGTAGGTTTTGAAAAAGTCTTCGAGATCCTGCTGGGTCCAGTTTTCGATGTCGGACGGCCACCCGATTACCGGATTTTGATAGGGGTGGGCAACATAAGCTGTAGCACGGACCTGTTCGTACAGGCGTCCGAAATTGTCGTTGTCGATTCTCAGGCGACGTTCTGAGTAAACGGTCGTGCGCTCGGTCTCAACCACGTCGGGGTCTATTGCCAGGCGCATCAGTCGGTCGCTCTCAAGCTCGAAAACCTTCTCCAGGGCGGAGCGCGGGAACCAGTCCTGGTACACCGTCAGATCGTTGCTTGTATAGGCGTTGTTGGCGCCGCCAGCAGCCTCCATCTCCTGGTCAAACGCACCCTGTTCGCGGGTCTCCGATCCGTTGAACATCATGTGCTCAAAAAAGTGCGCGATGCCCGTGATCCCGGGGTACTCATTCCGGCCACCCGCGCGCACAAAGTTGTACAGGACCACATTCGGGATATCGTGATCGGGCCAGACGATGATCTCGAGGCCGTTCGGCAAAGTGAACGAAGTGATTTCGCGCGGGACCTCGGCTTTTGCAGAAAAGTCGAAGACCGGCTTGAGGGGAATCTCCTCGAGCACCAGCGGCGGCGGCGGCTCGAACTCGGGGAGCAGCTGTTCACCGATTACAGCGGCAACGCCGAGCACGGCCAGGACGGCTACGGCTGCGTTCAGCTTTTGCCCGGTCTTGTAGACGATGGATTGTGTCTGGTCGACCTCGACGGCCTTCTTGAGGCCAACCGGCGTGATCTCGTAGGTCCACGCAAAAATCAGCGCAACCGGAAAGCCGATGGCAAGCAACAGCAATACATAGTCCGAGACCCAGGCGGACAGACCCACGCCGCTGACCAGGTGACTGACGATCCAGACGAGCAGCCAGCTGGCGACGGCGTAAAGCAGTGCGACCTTGATGACATTGCGTCGCCGCAGTTCGGAGAACAGGGACATGGCGGATATTCTAGCCGAGCAGGCCCTCTCTACGATACAGGCGGGCACACACCCAGGCCAGGATAATGCCGATGACGAGCGTGCTGGTGACCGAGATCGCCACGTGCAGGCCATTTATGGGTTCATTCTTGACCATGTCCACGAGCAGCAGGTGCTGGCTGAGCGACGGGATTAACATGAATTCCGTGCGCGGCCGCAGTGTCAGGATGCTGACGATAAGAATCGGCATCGTTGGAGCAATCAGCACCACGCTCAACCAGGTTTGTGCTTCGCGGTAGCTCTTGGTAAACGAGGCAACGAGCGTCATGAGCGCTGCGCCTACCAGGATAAACGGCAGGAAAATTGCCAGCGCGGCAAGCACGACCGCCGGCCCAAAGTTAGGGGTCATGCCGAGCTGTTCGAGCGGCATGAACTTAAGCGAGACATAGAATGCGGTCAGGCTGAGCATCAAGGACAAGGTCATGAACAGGCAGGTCGCGGCGATCTTGCCGTAGATAAGCTGATCGCGCGTGACCGGCAACGAGAGCAGCGGCTCGAGAGAGCCTCGTTCGCGCTCGCCAGCGGTGGTATCGATCGCGAGGTACATGCCGCCCATCAGGGCCGCAAACACGAAGAAGTAGCTCATCATGCCCAGCAGCATGGCAGAGCGCCCGCTCGGCGTGGACACGTCGACTTCGTCGATGTTCAGGGGCTGCAATGCGCGCGGATTGATGCCGCGCGCTATCACGCGGGTTCCGGCAAGTAACTGCTGATAGGCAAGCAGCGCATTGCTGGCGCGCCGCGCATCGCGGTCTGCATCGCTGTTGGCCTGGTCGGAGATGAGCGCGACCCGGGCTGGAATCATGTCGCCAAGCTGTTCGCCGAATTCTTCCGGAATCACCAGCACGACGTCATGTGTGCCGAGTTTCACAGCCGCCATTGCCGCTGCAGCATCGGCAGGGCCCGCCACCGCCTCGATGTTTCTGCTGCGCAGGAACGACACGAGGTTGGGTGCATGCTGCTCGCCTATGACGGGCAGCTCAAGCGTCGTCTCGGCGCTTTCCAGCGAGCGCTCGATCGACAGATTAATAACGAAGGCGAACAGCATCGGACCAAAGATAGGCCCCATGAGCAATGCCGAGCCCAGCGTGCGGCGATCGCGGAAGTTGTCGAGAACCTCTTTCAGGAAAACCGTAAATAAAGTGCCCATTATTCCGGCTCCACCCTATGGATGGCTTCGACAAATGCGTCCTCGATGTCGTCGCAGCCGGTACGTTGGCGGATGCCGTCGATCGAATCGTCGATGGCCACACGACCGTGCGCGATGATGCAGATGTCATCGCAGAGCGCCGCAACCTCCTGCATGACGTGACTCGAAAACAGGACGCAACGGCCATCGTCTTTCAGCTTGAGTATCAACTCCCGCAGGGAGCGCGTCGCCATGACGTCGAGGCCGTTTGTGGGCTCGTCAAGAATGATGTTCTGCGGGTCGTGCACGAGCGCGCGGGCAAGCGCTACCTTCGTGCGCTGGCCCTGCGAAAAACCCTTGGTGCGGCGCTCGGCAAACTCGGCGATGTCGAGCAGTTTCACTATCTTGTCGACGCGGTCATCAATCTCTGCTTTGTCGAGCCCGCAGAGTCGCGCGAAATAGGCGATGTTCTCGCGCGCCGTGAGGTGCGGATACAGGCCCGCACCGTGCGGCAGGGCGCCGATTTTCTCGCGCGCGCTCAGGCTGTTGGTCGCCACGTCGGCGCCATCGATGTTTGCGCTGCCGCGGTCGGGTTTCAGTACCGTGTAAAGAACGCGGAGCGTCGTGGACTTGCCGGCCCCGTTGGGACCCAGCAACCCGGTAATTTTTCCGTCCGGCGCATCGAAACTTACGCCGCGAACCGCCTTTACCTTGCCGAACGACTTGTAAATGTCTTTGACGGTAATCATGGCGCAGGCCCCGAAAAATCAAGGAAAAAAGGCATGACGAAGCTGCGTTCCAGGCACTGGTCATCGATAAAGCCGGGGTCTGCCGCAGCGACGAAATCGGCAACCAGGCGGCTCGTGCAGCCCACCGGAAGCTGACCGTGTCCCTGGTGCTTGCCGATCAGGTGCACAGCATTGCCAAGATCAACCGCCGCGAGGTCGGCGTAGCGTGGCGGGGTGATCGGGTCAGCGTCGCCAGACAACAACAGGAACGGCAGGTCGCTGGCTAACGGCACCTTGAACTCGTCGTCAATTGGGCCGGCCGGCCAAATTTCACACATCGCCTCGAGTGCTTCCAGCTGGAACGAGCCCATGTAGCTGGTTTCGATGCCGGCAAAATCAATGGTGGTGCGATCGAGGAACGGCATGTCCTCGGTGCACATGACGGCGTTGTGCATGCCGAGCGCCAGTGCGTCGGACATTTGCAGCGCCGTCATCAGGTACTGCGCACCGAGCGGCACCCAGTTGCCCTGGCCGGCCTCGTGAATAAAGAGCGGCAGCAAAGCGATCGTTGCCGGATTGTAAGCCAGCAGGCGAACGGCACCGGCAAATTCGCCCTCACCGAAGGCGAAGGCCTCCATACGCCCGGTGTCCGGATGTGGCACCGTGATGTCGACAGGCGCTGCTTGCAACGTGTCCACGAGTCGGGCAAAGGTCGCCGCGATATCCGGAAAGCGCTCATTGCACGCTGCATTTTCGTGGCAGCGCGCCAGGATATTCTCGACCGCCGCCTGGCTCTCCGTTGCGATTTCGGGCCCCAGCGCGATTTGCGGCGGCACGACACCATCGATGACGACCGTGCGGGTTGAACCCGGATAGAGCCGCGCGAAATGTTGCGCCACGCGCGTGCCGTAGGACACGCCGTAAAGATTGAGCTTCGAATAACCCAGCGCAAGACGGATGGCCTCGAGGTCGGTGACAGCGACGCTTGTGGTGAAAAACCGGGGGTCGTGCGGCAGCGCCTCCAGGCAGTCTCTGACGAACTGCAGGGTATCGTCGAGCGAGAACTCCGATTCAAACAGAATGGCATCGTCGTCGATCGGACAGTCCATGCGAGACGATTCACCAGTGCCGCGCTGATCCACGAGCAATATGTCCCGGCTGCGGCGCAGCGGCTCGAACGCGCCGCGGAGGCTGGCGTAGAGCTCGACCGAGCCCTGGCCAGGTCCGCCCGCAATCGGGACGACCGGGTCGGGCTCGGGGTTCAGGTTCAGCGCGGGGACCACGGCGACACGCAGCTCGATATCAGGAGAGTCGGGGTCGGCCGGGTTTTCGGGCCGCAACATCGTGCCGCAGCGCGCCTTGATGCCGGCGTGGCCCGGGCCGGCGCTGATGCGGCAGTCCTCGAGGACCAGGTCTTGTGCGCTGGCCGCTCCGCAAAGAGCGAGCAAAGCGAGGCTCGTAGCCAGGCGTCGGGTGGGCTTGCAGGCCATGAAAGATCCACTGGTTGGGGGAACGGCGTATCTTGGACAAACGCCTGTTGTTAGTAAAGTTTCCGTAAGGGTTAATAGACGATAGAATCCGCGGCCCTGACTGGTTAAGTTTTGATCAATGTCTGCAGCGTTTGACGTAATCGTGATTGGCGGCGGCCACGCCGGTACGGAAGCCTCCCTGGCTGCCGCGCGGGCGGGTGCCCGTACGCTGCTCGTGACGCATCGCATCGAGACGCTTGGGCAGATGAGCTGCAATCCTGCGATCGGCGGCATCGGGAAGGGTCACCTGACGAAGGAAATCGACGCGCTGGGTGGCGCGATGGCGCGCGCAATCGACCTGGCAGGCATCCAGTTTCGCACCCTGAACGCATCGAAAGGCGCAGCCGTGCGCGCGACGCGGGCGCAGGCAGATCGCGAACTCTATCGTGCCGCGATCCAGCAGATCGTGCTGGCACAGGCGAACCTCGAGGTGGTCGAAGCCGCCGTGGATGACCTGATCGTCGAAGGGGGCCGTGTCGCAGGCGCAGTCACCGACGCAGGGGACAGTCACCTTGGGAAAACGGTCGTATTGACGGCCGGGACGTTTCTTGGTGGCCGCATCCTGATCGGTAGCACCGAAACGGCCGGCGGTCGGGTGGGTGACCAACCATCGAACAAATTGGCGGCGCGGCTACGGGAGCTGCCCTTCAACGTCGCCCGCCTGAAGACCGGCACGCCACCGCGCCTGGATGGCAGGACGCTGGACTACGGTGCCATGCAGGAACAGCCGGGCGATGATCCGATACCGGTGTTCTCGTTCGTCGGCAGGCGGCGTCAGCATCCGCAGCAGACCTCCTGTTTCATCACCAAAACGACCGAGGAGACGCACGACATCATTCGCGCTTCGCTTGACCAGTCACCGATGTACTCGGGAATGATTGAGGGCGTGGGGCCGCGGTATTGCCCGTCCATTGAGGACAAGGTGGTGCGGTTCGCCG
This sequence comes from Chromatiales bacterium, assembly GCA_024679535.1. Taxonomy (GTDB): domain Bacteria; phylum Pseudomonadota; class Gammaproteobacteria; order Steroidobacterales; family Woeseiaceae; genus UBA1847. Next base: position 11,025 of record JAIBDF010000073.1, on the reverse strand, counting down.
ACAAGGCCTCGCACCAGATCTTTGTCGAGCCGGAAGGGCTGACGACGAATGTAGTGTATCCGAACGGCATTTCGACGAGCCTGCCGGCCGCCACCCAGGAGCGCTTCGTGCACTCGATCATCGGTTGCGAGCAGGCCGTGATCACGCAGCCGGGCTACGCGATCGAGTATGACTATTTCGATCCGCGAGACCTCAGGCCAACGCTCGAAACAAAACATCTGCCCGGTCTGTATTTCGCAGGGCAGATCAACGGTACAACAGGCTACGAGGAGGCGGGTGCGCAAGGCCTGCTGGCCGGCATCAATGCCGCACGCAAAGCGCGCGAGCAAACGGAGTGGTTCCCGGAGCGCCATGAGGCATACCTTGGCGTACTCATCGACGACCTCATCACGCGCGGCGTGTCCGAGCCTTACCGCATGTTCACGAGTCGTGCAGAGTATCGCCTGTTGTTGCGTGAGGACAATGCGGACCAGCGGCTGACTGAAAAAGGCCGCGAGCTCGGTCTGGTCGATGATGGGCGCTGGGCGATCTTCAATACGAAATACGAGGCGGTGTCCGCCGAGCAACGGCGGCTGGCAGGTTTGGCGGCGAATGGCACCAAAGCCGGCGCGCTGCTCAAGCGCCCCGAATTCGGTTATGCCGAGGTTGTCGACCTGGTCGGCCGCAGCACGTCACTGGACGCAATGCAGGACGAACAGCGTGAGCAGGTGGAGCTCCAGCTCGAGGTGCAGGCGAAATATGCGGGCTACATCGACCGCCAGGAGCGTGAAATCGCAAAGCAGGCGAAACAGGAGTCACTGTGCCTGCCAGAGGATATCGACTACGCGGGGGTTGATGGTCTCTCGAATGAGGCCCGGCAAAAACTTGCCGCAGCGCGGCCGACGACGCTCGGCCAGGCATCGCGCCTCGAAGGCATGACACCGTCAGCCGTGTCGCTGATTCTGGTGCACCTGAAGAAACGGCAAATGCGAAAAAGCGCCTAGCGCTTGCAGAAGAAGCTCATCGGCGCAACGTCGTAGCGCATGATGTTCTGCTCTTCGAGCCGCTTCGTCAGGTTCGGATACGGCGACGGGTCGAAGTGTGTATAGGACAGGAGTTCGCTGAGCCGAACCAGCGTGCCGGGTTGGTCCAGAGGCCGCAGCAACTCCGTGGCCTCGTCGACCCGCCCCAGTGTTTTCAGCGCCAGCCACTGGATGTTGTTGTTGGCCGGATCGAATCCTGAGAAATCGTATTCCTCGTAATGCCTGTCGGCATCATCGGCGCGGCCCTCCGCGCAGGCTTGTCGTATCCGAATCATCAGGCTCCAGGTCGGGTTGGTGGCGACGTTGATGTAGCGCTGGCCGACGTCTGCGGCCTCGGCGACCTGGTCCGCCATCAGCAGGATACGGTGCGCCTGGTACAGGTCCGCCGGAATCGGCGACGTCGGCGCAAGCATTGCCTCGACCAAGGCGAGGCCGAGGTCGAGATCGACGCGTGCGATAACGGTGTTAAGCGTCGCCATCTGCTCGTTGTTACCGAAGTCGTGCTCACCGGCCTCCCGGGCGAAGGCTGCCGCATCCTCGAATCGAGACGCGACTAACAGCGACCTAAGATAGGTGGACCAGATCTCGCGGCTATCACTGTGATACTGGAGTCGATCACGTGTCAGTTCGACGACATCGGCAAGCCGCAGCTGCTGCCGGGCGCGCAGAATCTCGGCGCCGAGCCGGTCGTCTTCGTTACGCGCATGGCGAGCCGCATCGGCGGTGACCGTCGCAAACAGGTGCTGGAGAGCATCTGTCGATAACCCGGGCGGAGGGGCCGCGACCGAGGCAGGGCTCAGCCACTGGTCGACAATTTCGGCAAACAACAAATACGCCTCTCCAAATACCGGGTCCTGGGCCACGACCTCCCGGTACAGTTCCAGCACCTGCGCGCTGCTGTCCGAAGTGTCGAAGGCCTCGAGCGATTGAAAGTACACTTCCCGCATTTGCACATACGCTTCCCAGGCCGCGATGGACTCGGTGCCTGCAGCCACCATTCGGCGCAGCTCGCCCGGGTCCATCGCCGTATCGAGCAGGGAGGCAATCTCGAAGGCAATCTGTTCCTGGATTTCGATCGAGTCCTCGGAACTCGCATCGAAAGTATCGGACCAAAGGTGGGCGTCGTCCGATGCGCGGATCAGCTGTGCCGTCACGCGAATGCGGTCGCCGGCGCGGCGTACCGAGCCCTCGAGGATGTGCGCTACACCCAGCTCTTTTGCAATCGTCGTCGCGGCCTGGTCCGTATCGCGATAGGCGAATGAGGAGGTGCGTGACGCAACCCGGAGAGAGCGTGTGCGCGCCAGCGCGTTGAGGATTTCATCGGTCAGCCCGTCCGCGAACCAGGCGTGATCGCTGTCCGGACTGAAATCCGCAAAGGGCAGCACGGCAATCGACGTGTCCATGACGACCGGCGAGCCAGCGGGGTCGGGGCCCTGCAACTTGTCCCAGCCAAGCCAGGCGACGGCGATAATCAGCGTCATGATCGTCAGACGATTCAGCTGGCGGCCAGAGCGCGGATCCTTGGGCATGTCGTGCGGAAGGTCTTTGGCCTTCTTCACGCCCTCGGGCGTCAGCTCGAACGCCCAGGCGAGGAAGCTGGCGAGCGGAAAGCCAAGCACGAGCAGGACGATCACCATCCGCATGAATGACCCGGGAAGCTCGAACGCATCGACAACGAGATCGGCCACCTGGGCAATCAGCCAGCCGATAACGGCGTACGCGATCGCAACGCGAAATACGTTGCGATATCGAAGCTCTTCGAAGAGGCTGCGCAAGAAGGTCCCCCGGTGTCGTGTAAGGCAGCGCAGACAATAGCAAATACCGCGACCCCGGTCGGGAGAATTAACGTCGTTATCAGGTATGCTTTGCTTATGATCCGATTACGTTCAATCGCATCCTGCCTCCTGTTGTTCGCCCTTGCGAGCTGTGGTGGAGCCAGCGATGCGCCCAGCACGGCCAGCGTCCTGCAACGCGGCATTTCCAGTGATCCTGAAACACTTGATCAGCACAGGTCGCGCAGCATCCAGGCGGCCGATGTCATTCGTGACCTGGGTGAAGGCCTGCTCGGTTATTCGGCAACGGGCGAGCTCGTTCCTGCAGCGGCGGCAAGCTGGGAGGTCTCGGAAGATGGCCTCAGGTACACATTTCACCTGCGCGACGGCTTGCGCTGGTCAAATGGCGATGCTCTGACGGCCAGTCACTTCGTGGCCGGCATGCGACGCCTTGTCGACCCGTCGACGGCGGCGTTTTACGCGGAGATGCTTGGCGACCTGGAGAACGCGGCGGCCATTACCTCCGGAGATATTCCGGTGTCCATGCTTGGTGTCGAGGCCCCCGACGAGCGGACCGTCGTGCTCCGGCTCGTGCAACAGACACCGTACCTGATCAGCCTGATGACGCATCCGAGCACGTTCCCCATCCATCCGGGCTCTATTGCTGAACACGGTGAGAGCTTCGCACGGCCGGGCAAGCTGGTATCGAACGGTGCTTACAGGCTTGAGGCCTGGGTGCCGGGCTCCATCATTTCCCTGCGGCGCAACGAGCACTACTGGAACAATGCGGGGACGGCGATCGATGCCGTCAACTACCATGTGATCGTGCAGGACAGCGCGGAAATGAATCGCTACCGCGCCGGCGAGCTGCATATAACCAGCACGGTACCGCCCGATAACTTTGCGCAGGTGCGTGAAGAATACGGCGAGCAACTGCATGTCGCGCCCTATCTTGGCGTGTACTACTACGGCTACAACCTGACCAAACCACCGTTCAAGGACAACCCGGCGCTGCGACAGGCCCTGTCGATGGCGGTTGATCGCGAGCAGCTCGCGCTCAGGGTGACCGGTCGCGGTGAAGCACCGGCGTACAGCTGGGTCCCGCAAGGCGTCAATAACTACGAGCCGCCACTGTCGAGTTTTGCGGCGCTCAGTAAAGACGAACGCGATCGGTACGCGCGCCGCCTCTACGAAGAGGCGGGTTACAGCGCAGAGAAGCCCCTCAAGATAGAGGTACGCTACAACACCAACGACACCAACAAGAAGATCGCGGTGGCCATCCAGTCGATGTGGCGCGAGGTGCTCGGTGTAGAGGCGACCCTCATCAATGAAGAGTTCCAGGTATTGCTTGCTAACATGCGGGATGCCGAAATTACGCAGGTGTTTCGTTCGAGCTGGATGGGCGACTACAACGATGCGCACACGTTTCTCAGCGTACTGCAGAGCAATAGCGCAGCGAACATGCCGCGCTATGAGGACGAGGAATTCGATTCGTTGATGGCGCTTGCTGCCGATCAGCTCGATCCGGAGCAACGCAAGCTTTACCTGGAAGAGGCCGAGCGAGTGATGCTCGCCGACTACCCCGTTATCCCGATTTACTTCTTTGTATCGAAACATCTCGTCACCCCCGAAGTTGAGGGCTGGGGAGACAATGTTCTTGATTACCATTACTCTCAGCAACTGAGCTTCAAAGCGGTTCAATAGCCGCGCTGGATCAAAGACTTGCTGCGATACACGCTGCTCCGCATTCTGGGAGCAATACCGACTCTGCTGTTGGTAATTGCCCTCGCATTCCTGATGGTGCACGCCGCACCTGGCGGGCCATTTGACGATGAGCGCGCGCTGCCGGCTGATGTGGAAGCCAACATCGCCGCGGCCTATCACCTCGACGAACCGCTCCCGCAACAATTTCTGCGCTACATGTCCGGTTTGTTGCAGGGTGATCTGGGTCCGTCCTACCGCTATCGTGATTACACGGTTGCCGAACTCATTGGCACGGCGTTCCCGTACTCGCTGAAACTCGGCGCGCTGGCCATGGCGCTTGCGCTTCTGCTTGGCGTCACGGCAGGAACGGTTGCAGCGTTGCGGCAGGGAACAGCGCTCGACAAAGTGGTGATGGGCTTCTCGATGACGGGCATTTCCATTCCGGTCTTTGTCATCGCGCCCGTACTGGTTCTGTTCCTTGCCGTGAAACTGCAGTGGCTACCCGCTGGCTGGAGTGGCACGACCGGGATGAGCCGATACCTGTTGCCGGTGATCACGCTTGCCTTGCCACAGATCGCGTACATTGCCCGCCTGACGCGTGCGAGCATGATTGACGTGCTGAGCCGCGACTTCATCCGCACTGCTTACGCGCAGGGGCTCGGCACGGTGACGGTGGTGCGCGTGCACGCGCTGAAGCCCGCGATGTTGCCGGTGCTGTCCTACATGGGACCGGCGATCGCTGCAATCCTCACTGGCTCGGTTGTCGTCGAGGAAATTTTTGGCATTCCGGGGCTCGGCCAGTTTTTTGTGCGCGGCGCACTCAACCGTGACTACACGCTGGTGCTTGGCATCGTCGTGTTCTACGCGTCGCTCATCGTGTTCCTCAACCTGCTTGTCGACATTCTCTACGGCGCCATCGATCCGCGGGTGCGTTACCAGTGAGTGGTAATCGCAGCATTCGTGTGACCGCAGGCATACTGCTTGCCGTCGCTATCGCGGCGCTGGTTGGCCCGTGGATAAGTCCGCATGATTACGCGACAACCAATCTTGAAAACATCTTGTCCGCACCAGCATTGAGCAACATGCATTTGTTCGGCACGGACGATCTTGGGCGCGACCTGTTCGTGCGCACGATGCTCGGCATTCGCGTAACGCTGCTCGTCGCGATCGTTGCCAGCCTGGTGAGCCTGGTCATCGGCGTGACGTATGGCGCGATCGCGGGGTTTGTCGGCGGCCGCGTGGATGCGGCGATGATGCGTTTTGTCGATACCCTGTACGCATTGCCGTTCATTTTCTTCGTTATTCTGCTGATGGTCGCGTTTGAGCGAAACTTCCTGCTGATCTTCGTTGCGATCGGCGCCATCAACTGGCTCGATATGGCGCGTATTGTGCGTGGGCAAACCCTGAGTCTGCGTGAGCGGGAATTCGTCGAAGCTGCGCGCCTGACGGGTGTGAGCACCCTGCGGATCGTGTTCCGGCACATCGCCCCCAACCTGGTCGGCATCGTGGTCGTGTACGTCACACTGACGATACCGCAGGCAATCCTGGTGGAGTCGTTCCTGAGCTTCCTCGGTCTTGGCATCCAGGAGCCGCAGACGTCGCTCGGCGCGCTCGTCGATGCGGGCGTGAAACATATGGAAGGCGCGTCATGGTCGCTGCTGATTCCTGCGACGCTGCTCGCGCTGATACTGCTGTGTTTCAATTTCCTTGGTGACGGTTTGCGAGATTTCTTCGATGCGAGGCATCCCTCGTGAGTCTGCTCGACGTCCAGGGGCTGACGATTCGCTACGGGGACGAAACCGTCGTCGATGGCGTGAACCTGTTTATCGATCGTGGCGAGTCCGTCGGTCTTGTCGGGGAGTCCGGGTCGGGTAAGTCGCAGTCGGCGCTGGCGATCCTTGGGCTGCTGCCGAGACAGGCGGTTGCGAGTGGCAGCATCGAATTCGACGGACAGCAGATACTCGGTGCGAGCGACAGCGTCCTGAATGCGCTGCGGGCACGACGTATCGGGATCGTATTTCAGGATCCAATGCAGGCGCTGAATCCTTACCTGCGCATCGGTGCACAGCTGCGCCAAATTCCATTGACTCATAAGCTTCGCGACAAGGCAGAGGTCGATGCTCGCGTTGTCGAAATGCTTGCCAGCGTCGGTCTGCCCGATCCCCAGCGACAGTTTCGCGCGTACCCGCACGAGCTGTCGGGCGGTATGCGCCAGCGGGTCATGCTGGCGTCGGCGCTGATCGCCGAACCGGACCTGCTGATCGCGGATGAGCCGACAACGGCGCTGGACGTGACCGTCCAGGCACAGATACTCGACCTGCTGGAGGACATGCGCGACAACACGGCGCTACTGCTGATCACTCATGATCTCGGCATCGTCGCAGGGCACTGCGAGCACACCATCGTGCTCGACAGGGGCCGGCTCGTTGAACAGGGCCCGACGACGTCGGTGTTTGCGGCACCGAGTCATGCGCACACCAGGGCTCTGCTGGCGGCGGCACCGCGCGTAGACCGAGGCGACGTTCCGGAAGCCGTGACCGGCAGCACCATCCTCAGCGTCGGTGACGCGGTGGTCGACTATCGGGATTTACAGGCCGTCAGCAAGGTCAGTTTTTCAGTAAAAATAGGCGAGACGGTTGCTGTTGTCGGCGAGTCCGGCTCGGGCAAATCGAGCCTCGTGCGCGCGATGCTGGGATTGGTGCCGATGGCCTCCGGGCGAGTCGTCTATGCCGGCAGCACCCTCGAAGGACCGGTCGAAGACCGGGCGCAATCGCAACGGCGTGACCTGCAGCTCGTATTCCAGGACCCGGTCAGCGCATTGAATCCCCAGATGCGCGTGCAGACGCTCGTCGGGGAGCCGCTGCTTGTACACGAACCGCAGCTCAGCGCTGCGGCGAGGGCAGAGCGCGTCGCGGCGATGCTCGAGAGAGTTGGCCTCAGCCGGAAGTTTCTGCGGCGCTTTCCGCATGAGCTATCCGGTGGCCAGGCGCAGCGCGTGGCGATCGCACGAGCGCTCATTCTCGGGCCCCGCGTGCTGGTTTGCGACGAAGCCGTTGCCGCGCTCGATGGCTCGGTCCGCAAGCAGGTCCTCAATGTGCTGCGTGACGTGCAGGCGGATACAGGGCTGTCGATCATCTTTATCTCGCACGACCTTGCGGTCGTGCGCTCGATCAGCCACCGCGTGCTCGTCATGTATCTCGGTCGACTGGTCGAGATGGCGGATAGCGAGACGCTGTTTGCCGCGCCGAAGCACCCTTACACGCGAGCGCTGCTTGATTCAGTGCCGGTGCCAGACCCGGTGGCCATGCCAAAGCGCGCTCCGCTGCGCGGTGAGGTGCCTTCGCCGGTCAACCCGCCTTCCGGCTGCGTGTTTCATCCGCGTTGCGCGAAGGCGGATGCCCGCTGTGGCTCGAAAGCCCCGGCTTTGCGTGACGTCGAGCGTACGCGGGTCGCATGCCATTACCCCAACGCCTAACGCACGACCCCGAACGGGATGGGAATGGGTGCGCCGTTGATGGTGAGCAGGCCCTTTTTCATTTCTGCCGCAAGTACGTAGGCATCGCCGCTCTTCACAAGGTAGCCACCACCGATCGCCATGGCCATGCCGGGCTGCACCTGCAGCAGCATCTCGACAAGAGGTTCCGGTATCGACAGATCGATCGCTGCCTCGGTGGTTAGCAGCAATGACGTCCAGGCGAAACCTGCCGGATCCTTTTCCTCAAAAGAGAACAGCATTTTCGACGTAACGGTGCCCTGCGGCAGAGTCACATTGAATTGTTCGAAGTTCATCTCGAAGCCTGCGGCAAACAGCGCCAGCAAATCACTTTCTGCGGTCGCATAGGCGGCCATGGGATCCTGCGATACGCCGGCGCCCTCCAGCGTCCGCTGCACGCGCCCGAGCAGCTCGGCGTCGGCGCCGGCCAGCCCGAACTCCATGTCGAAGGACATCTCGCCAAACTGGGGCAAGCCCTGCATCACCATGCTCACTGTTGCGTCGGCGTTGACAGCAGCGCCGTCGAGCGCCGTTTCAGCCATGACCGACATCGACTGCAGGCCACCCGCACTGTTGCCCCCGACGCTCCCGTTAAGGTCCTCGAGCTCGAAGCTGACATCGCCAACCGCGATCCCGTATTCGGTGGAGGCCTGGTTGCCCGCAAACGTCAGCGAGCCGAGTGACATTTTTTCTCTGCCGTCGTCTATCGATACCGAACTCACGGTTCCGTGGAACGCCGCCGTGCTGTTGGTGGGGTCTGTCTTAATTTGTATGTCGGTCGCGCCCCAGGACGCCGTCGAGCCGCCTTCGGTGTGCGAACCGGGCTCAAGCACATAGTTCGACAGTAGTTCGCCGGCCAGCCCGACCTTGCTGTAGATCGTACCGGGGATGTCGAGCGTTTCGCCGTTCTCCATTTCGAGCTGTAGCGTGGATACCGCGCTGCCCAGCCCGGGCGCGAGCGAGCCCTGTTCCCGTGACATCGAAGATACCGGGATCAGGCCATGATCGAGCTTGGTGTGGATAATCAGGACCGGCAGCTCGTCTGTGGCATCGAGGGGTCCGGCCAGCGCCATGATCGCCGAGCGGAGGTCGCCATCGCGCAGTTCAATGCGATGTGTGCCCTCCGACGAAAACCAGCCCCGGGTAAAGTGTTCAGACGTAACCCGAACATCGCCGCTTTCCTGCGCCGCCCAGTTGAGGTTCTCGTCCATGGACTTCTCAGCCAGTCGGCCGACAATCCCGGGCGAGACAAGCACCACCAGTGCCAGGAGAACAAGTACGCCAACAACACCTTTCTTCACGTCGATTCCTTATGAACACAGCGCCGGAAAACCCGGATGCTAGCATGCGAGTAGCGGTGGACCCTGCACGAGTGCTAGAAATCGGCGCCGAGTGTCACTACCATAGCGGCCTCATTCGACGCCCGGTCTCAAGCCGGGGTTTGGAACAAACGAAATATCAAGTGATAACGAACATGAAGATCGTCGCCAGTGCCACGATGCTGCTTCTCGCAGCCGCACTTTTTGCCCAGCCGGCCTTTGCTGCGGGCGATGCCGCAGCAGGCAAGGAAATCGGATATACCTGCCTTGGATGCCACGGCATCGAGGGCTACCGCAATGCCTACCCGTCTTACCGGGTCCCCAAATTGGGCGGCCAGAAGGCCGGCTACCTTGAGATTGCCCTGAAGGGCTATCGCGACGGCACCCGCAAGCACCCGACGATGGTGGCTCATGCGTCCAGCCTGAGTGACCAGCAAATCGAGGATGTCGCCGCGTACCTTGCCAGTATTGGCGGCGAGACAGTCGCTGAAGGCGGCACCCAGGGCACGTCGTTCGACAAGGCGGCGGCCTGCACCGCCTGTCACGGCCAGAACGGCATCAGCGTCAACGCGGTGTGGCCGACGCTGGCGGGCCAGTATCAGGACTACCTGCTTAACGCACTCACACAGTATCGCGACGGCACGCGTACCGATCCCGTCATGAGCGCGCAGGCGACGATGATCGCCGAGGAAGACGTGGCGAAACTCGCGCTTTACTTTTCACGCCTCAAGGGGCTGGAGACCACCAAGCCTGACTAGTCACGCGCACATAAGCACTCTCGACGATGGCATTATTGCCATTGATACGGAGTATCTCCGGCCGCTACAGGATGCGAGTCACCTGATTATAGAGGGTGGCCGGGGTGCATTTGTCGATACCGGGACGAACGCCAGCGTCCCTCTTCTTCTCGACGGCCTGCGCCAACAGAATCTCGACGTTGGGGACATCGACTTCGTCTTCCTGACGCATATTCACCTCGATCATGCCGGTGGAGCCGGCCTGCTGATGCAGAAGCTGCCAAATGCCCGCTGCGTCATTCACCCGCGCGGCGCACCGCACATGGTGAATCCGGAACGCCTTATTGCCGGAACCATTGGCGTTTACGGTGAACAACGCACTCGCGAGATGTACGGTGACATTGTGCCAATCGACGAATCCCGCGTGCTGGTCGCAGATGACGCCGACGGGTTCGACCTCAATGGTCGGACCATGCAGGCGCTGCATACGGAAGGGCATGCGCGGCATCACTATGTTCTCAATGATCCGGCCTCGCGCGGCGTGTTCACGGGCGATAGCTTCGGCATTTCCTACCGCGAATGTGACACGGTGAATGGCGAGTTCATCTATCCCACGACAACCCCGGCAAGCTTCGACCCGGACGAGGCGCACAGGTCGGTCGATCGCATCATGGACTGTAATCCTGAGCAGCTGTATCTAACGCATTACAGCCGGGTCCGGGAGCTGGACAGACTGGCGGCCGAGATGCACGCTGGTATCGATGCTTACGTCGCTATGGCTCTCGCGCACCAGGGGGAACCCAATCGCGGCGCACGCATTCAACAGGCCATGGACGATTATTTGAGCGGCCGTCTCGTGGAGCATGGCTTTAAAGGCGAGCGCGACGCGATCTGGTCGCTGCTTGAGGTTGATATTGTTCTTAACGCTCAGGGTCTTGTGTCCTGGCTGGAGCGAATGGAGAAACATCATGGATAACT
>JAIBDF010000171.1 GCA_024679535.1 Chromatiales bacterium | reverse complement strand
GAGGCCGTCAGCATGGCCCCAATTGGTCCACTGACCGTCCTTAAAGTGTGACAGACCACCCTCGGTCGCCAGCCAGATCGCGCCATCCTGTGCCGGCTGCAAGGCGTAGACCCAGTCATTCGGCAACCCACCGTCGGTATTGGCGACGGTAAACAGGTCCCAGGCGTCGCGATCATCGAGGTTGCCGCCGCGTACGCGGTTTACGCCAGACCATGTCGCAATCCAGACGTCACCGTTATCCATTTTCAGGACATCGTAAATGAAGCCATCGCCCAGACCATCGGGAATGTTGTAGGTCTTCCAGGTTTCGCCGTCGTCATTGAGGATTGACATGCCGCCGCCATAGGTGCCGGCGACTAAATGCCCGTCCAGCTTGCTCAGGTGGAATATGCCGTTCGCGAGCAGGCCGGTACGATTGTCGTACAGCCGGTAGGCATCCTCCGCCATGTCGTAGCGAATGACACCGCCCGAGGTAGCAACCCACATGATGTCGCCGTCTGCCAGGATGCGCTTGACGTTGCGCTGACCGACACGGAAATGCGTGAAGTGGGCATTCGGATCAGGTGCGTCTACGGCACCATCGGCATCCGTGCGCTCGGCTGTCGTGTTAATCGGCGGATGCGTCATCGCCGTCGACGGTGCAGCGGTCACCGCTTCGCCAGCAGGCGTCTCAATGCCCTGTTTCGTTCCCAGCCAATAGGCACCGCCAAGCAGTACGAAAGCGACTACGACGTAAAAAACCTTGTTCATGCTCGTAAACCTTTCCTCATGTATCCGATGTCGGCACCGTCAAACGGGCAACGCCACCTTTCGTGCCGACCCAGATTTGATTATCGGATGTAATTGCAATGGCATAAACGTCGAGACCGAGCAGGCCCTCACGCGTGCCGTAATTCGTCCAGGTCCTGCCGTCGAAGCGGCTCAGACCTTTGTTGGTGCCAAACCAGTAGACACCGTCGGGACCCTGGGCAATTGCATAGACGACATTGCCCGCAAGACCAGCCGCAGTCGTGAACGACGTCCACACACCGTCCTCGAAGCGGCTCACTCCCGCTCCCCAGGTGCCTGCCCAGATTGCGTCATCGCTGTCCGCAATCGTAGAGAAGACGTAATTCGGGTTGTAACTCTCGCTACCGCCGACACCGATTTTGAGGTCATGGCGATTCCGCGTGCCCAGACCAGTGTTCGCACTAGCCGGCAACCCCTGTGCATTCTCCCCACCAATCCCATCGTCATGGGTCCAGTGCGTCCAGGCCTCACCGTCAAGCATCGACACACCGCCTTCGGTGCCGAACCAGACCCGATTCTGCGAATCCACGGCCAATCCGTAAACCCATTCGTTAATGAGCTCATCAACAACGGTCGTCATTTTCAACGAGTCCAGCTCCACGCGGTTCGCGCCGGCCCAGGTACCGATCCAGTAAATCTTTTCGCGCTGCTCGGCGAACGCATAAATCCAGTAGTCGGCCAGACCGTGCATCGGAAAAAACACTTTCCACTCGCCGTCCCTGTAGCGCGAAACGCCGCCAGCATTAGTGCCGAACCACTTGTAGCCATCGCTGTCCACACCGATCGCAAACACATACTCGTTGGCCAGTCCGTCCTCACGCGTGAACGTGTTGAGTACCAATTCTGTCTTTAGATCGATTTCGAGCACGCCGACGGACGTGCCCACCCAGAGGCTGTTAGCGCCCGGTTCGATCGCCAGCGAGCGCACGTAGGCAGTCTCACCCACATTGAATGAAGCATCCACGCGCGGCAAAACAGTCTGCGGCTGCGGCGACTCGCCGCAAGCCGTGGCGATGACCAGCATGAGGCCGGCCAGCAGGAGGCTTTTCCGGTTTTTCATTCCTACAGGGTTCTCAGGTAGGTGATTACGTCGCGAATTTCTTCATCACTGAGCAGGCCGCGGAACGCCGGCATCATGTTCTTGCCGTTGCGAACACTTTGCAGCATTTCCTGGTCCATCAGGAACATACGGTCGCCGTTGGCAAAGCTCGGGATCGTCATATCGATCGCGTAACCGTTCATGCCGTGACAGGTAACGCAGTGCATGTCATACACCTCACGCCCTTTTTGCATATCGCCAGCACGTGCCTGCACGGCGAGAATTGCTAGCAAAGAAACCATCGCAATCAGAACAGCCTTAACTCTCATTTCACGATCACTCCTCTTTCACTGCTTGTTGCTGTCGCAACATTCGACCCCAGTAATCTGCTTTCGCCAGATCAACTGCAAGTCCTAATTCGCCCTTTTTATACGCGGTAACCAGCACGCTCATTGCCTGCGCATGGCCGTTCTCGGCCGCCAGGGTGAAATTCTTGACGGCTTTCGCGCCATCCTGCTCAATGCCTTCTCCCTTGGCGTACATCTCGCCAAGGCCGAAGTAACCGGCCGCATGGCCCTGTTCCGCCGAGGCGCGGTACCAGCGCACCGCGTCGTCGTTCTGCTCCGATTGGTCCAATACCCAGGCAAGACGCGCCTGTCCGTCCGCAGAACCAGCATTTGCTGCATTTTCATAATGCATCATCGCTGCCACCACGTCGCCCCGGTTGAAGGCTTCGAATCCTGCCTTGATTGCCGCATCGACGTCGACCTCTTCCGCCCACACCGATGTGCCGCAGAGAAACGTCCCCGCAAGCGTGATCAAGACGCAAATGTTGTTTGTCGAATTCTTCATCTCTACAAGCCCAAGGTCAGGCGACCGCTAGTGCTGGCCAGCCGAAAATCGGGACTCTATCATGAATTTATGAAGCGACGCTTAACCGCCACGAGGGGTCGAATCCTGCGCGACGAAGGACTAGAATCCGCATTTCACGCGATCATCCCGAAAAAATCACTTGTGAACAGTCCCTTAGCTTCATTGCGCACTACTTTGTGCGCTACCGCATGCGCTCTCTTGCTGTGCGTATCAGCAGCGCGTGCAGACGTTGACCCGGGCATGGAGTTTGTGGACGGACGCGCCGTATACCGCTTCTATTGCTACCAGTGCCACGCTTACGCGGGCAATGCGCAAACCCTGTCGAGCACCTACCTGGACCCCAAACCCCGGGATTTTACCAAGGAGAACCGTGAATCGCTGCCGCTCGGACGAATGCTCGATGCCGTACGCAACGGGCGCCCGGGAACGGCCATGGTCCAATTTGGTGAAGTCCTCACGGGTGCGGAAATCGAAGCCGTCGTCTGGTACGTACGCGATGAGTTGCTGGGCAACCCCAACTCGGACGCAAAGTACCACTCTCCGGAGAACGGCTGGACCAACCATGAGCGATACAGCGCCGCTTTTCCGTTTGTCACGGGCGACATTTCGCTGAACATACCGCTGAACGAACTCGACGCAACACAAAAGGCGGGTCGAGAACTGTACGTCTCCGCCTGCGTGACTTGCCATGACCAGCCTAACTCGGCTGAAGGTGAAGCAATCTGGGAAACCCGGGCCGTTTCTTTTCCGAGGGACCATTACTCGCACCGGCAGCCGCCGCTGGATGCCGTAAGCGGTGCGTCACCCTATGCGCGCCACGAGATCCCGACGGTTCCGGAGATCATGACCCACGAGGAAGCTCGCGGCATGCAGCTTTACCAGGATAACTGTGCGTTTTGCCACGCGCCGGACGGCACGGGTCAGAACTGGATTGGGAGCTTCCTTGAGCCGAAGCCCCGTGACTTTACGTCACGGAACTTCACGCTCGGAAAGGCACCGGATGTGTTCCGGGAGAGAGTGCGGCAAGGGATTCCAAACACCGCGATGCCTGCCTGGCGACACGTACTCAGCGATGATGAGATTGACGCCATCATCGCCTACGTCAGGGTCGCGTTCAGGACTTGATACCACAGCTGTTGATGCCAAGGATCGAATACAGCGGGCAGTTGCCGATCAGGCCGGTTACGAGTGGTACCACGCCAACCCAGCCCCATGCGGTCTGAGGACCGATGAAAACCAGGCTCAGCAGCCCAAGGCCGAGACCTACGCGCAGGATGCGATCAACTTTGCCTTCATTCTTGAACGTCATGATATTTCTCCTTTGTCTGTGCTCAATGAGGTTTGCAATTAAGCAAGGATATTGGAGATCCTGACGGGCTTTATCAGTGACTCAGTCACGCAAGGTCGAACTAATCACTCTTTGCAGGCCTGCCGGGTCCAGGACGGCCACCCGACCGCGCCCAAGCTCCACCCAACGCTCGGCAGCGAATCGCTTCAAGTGGCGGCTGACAACCTCGCGGGCGGTCCCAAGCTCGACGGCAATATCCTGGTGGGTGACCTTATCGACCTGCTTCTCATGCAAATCCAGCAGCACCCGCGCCAGACGCGCATCGATCGAGGTAAAAGCCAGCTCCTCGATGCGGGCGATAACATTTTTTAATCGGGTCGAGAAGCCATTGAAGACGTATGTTCGGAACCGTTGCGACCGATCGAGAGCATCCTGAAACAATGTCCTGGGGATCGCGACGGCAACCAGGTCGGACTCGGCAATCGCTTCAGCCGGATAATCTTCCTGGCTTAACAGGCAGGATGTGGTGAGGATGCAGGAGCCACCAGGCGAAATTCGATAAAGCGTGACCTCTCTGCCACCTGCGGACGTTAATTGCACCCTGACATTGCCTTCCAGCAACAACAGAAACGCCTGGCACAGATCGCCAGCATGAAACACGAACCCATCCTGGTCGAGCTTCACGATGCGCGCTTCTTTCAGCAGCTTTTCGTACAACGGATCGCCGCTGTCGCAAAACCGTGAAACGATGCTGGCTAGAATTTCTTTTTGTTTATCGATCCGCAGCTGGCCTCATTCGGATACGGCGATGCTCTGGACAAACAGGATTTCGGGAAATGTCTTGTCCAGCGCACTACTGGTGAAATTCGTCATCACAGAGCCTTCTCCCCAGCTGATACGATTCCCCACTGCCACCCTGACCTGCGGTGCCGCAAGCCAGACGACCTGACCAGCATCTGTCTCCAGTTCAATGTAGGTATACCCTGCCGCGTCTTCATTTGACCGAACGACACCGCTGTTCTTGCTTGCCGTGGGCTGCGGCGCACTGTCAGCACCTTTGTATATAGCCGAGACGAACATCAATTCGTCGAAGGTTCTGTTCAGCGCCTTGCTCTCGAAATTTCGCATCATCGCCGAATCCGCCCAACTGATAATCTCGCCTTCATCAACTTCGATGGGATTGCCCGCCAGCCACAGACTCCGGCCGTTGTTGCGAACTTCAATATAGGTATAGCCCTGAACCTGGACAACGGATAACACCTGTCCGATGTTGCCGGTTAACTCAGCGTCCGCAAAAACGGT
>JAIBDF010000105.1 GCA_024679535.1 Chromatiales bacterium | reverse complement strand
CGCCGACCTGCAGGCGCTTGCAGCAAAGGTGTTCCTGCGCAGCAACATGACCGTTGGCGTATTGCGCGCACCGCCAGATGAGGGTGAGCAATGAGGTCTGCGCTGTGTGTCGTTTTGTCGCTGTTCGCCGGCCTCGCCTGGTCTGCCGACATCACCTTGCCGGACTACGAGCGTGTCGAGCTCGAGAATGGCGTGGTGCTGTTGCTCAGTGAAAAGCACGACGTTCCCCTGATTGGCCTGCGGGCAGTGGTTCGCGGTGGCGCTGTCACCGACCCGGCGGCTAAGGCCGGACTGACAGAGCTGCTCGCGACAGTCATGCAAAAAGGTGCCGGCGACCGCAGCGCCGCGGAGTTCGCCGCCGCCGTTGCCGGTGTTGGCGGTCGCCTGTCGATAAGCTCCGAAGTCGAAGCCGTCGCGGTTTCGGCCGAGTTCCTGTCGCGTGACACTGAGCTCATGATCGAGCTCGTTGAGGATGTGTTGCTGCGGCCCTCGCTTAGCGCGGCAGAGTTCGTCAAAGAGCAGGAGCGCAGCATTGGCCTGATCAGGGCGGCGAAAGACTCGGACCCGAACGACCTACTGCCTTATTACGCGAATGGTTTCCTGTTCGGCGATCACGCTTACGGCCGCCCCGGCATCGGCAGCGAAGCATCGCTTGCCGAGATCGAGCATGCCGACCTGATCGAGCACTATGCAAATAACTTTGGGGGAGATCGGCTGATCGTTGCCGTCGTTGGCGACTTTGATCTTGCCTTGCTCAAGGCCCGGCTGAGCCGTGTGTTCGGCGACTGGGCGCCGGCGGCCAGCGAGCTCGTCAGCGTGGCTGCGGCCGAAACGGCGCCTGGCCCCCGCGTCCTGCTGGTCGACAAGCCCGGCGCAACGCAAACCTATTTCTGGTTCGGTGACCTGGGTGTTGCGCTGGATTACCCGCGGCGCGCCGAGCTTAATCTTGCGAATACGGTTTTTGGCGGCCGCTTTACATCCATGCTCATTACAGAGTTGCGCGTAAATGAGGGGCTCACCTACAGCGCCCGCTCGACCATTGACCGACGCTCGCAGCCCGGTTCTGTGATGATCAAGTCGTTTACCGAGACCGGCACAACGGTCGAGGCGATCGACCTCGCCATCAGCTTATTGGGGCGCCTGCATGAGAGCGGCCTGGATGACGCCATGATCGCGTCGGCGCGCAACTACATCATGGGGCAGTTTCCGCCAAGCCTTGAGACCGGGTCGTCTGTCGCAAGTATGCTCGCGTTCCTTGAACAGCACGGCCTTGATCGTGGTTACATTGACGAGTACGGCGCGGCGCTCACTGCGGCGACACGGGACGGTGTCGCGAAGACCATAACCGAGGTCTATCCCGACCAGAACGGGCTTGTATTTACCATCATCGGCGATGCCGACGTCATTCGCGATGACATCGCGAAGTACGGCCCGGTGACCGAAATGTCGATCACCGAACCGCGTTTCAGGCCTTAGCTCCCGAAGTAGAACCTGGCTCCGATGCCATACAGGGTCACATCTTCGTCAACGCCAATATCAAGTCCGATGGCGAAGTTGTCCGTGAAGCTGTAAAGCGCTCCCGCGTTGAACGAGGTGCCATCCGCGCCGTCGCCAAGGTCTGCGTAACCGATGCTGCCATTCAGCTCGAAACTATCGGTAAGCATGCTGCGGATGCCGAGGGCAACGCCATATCCATCTTCATCGACGGACACGAATCCTCTGGCCGAGGCCTCGGCGTTCAGATAGGACAGCGTGGCAAAGAAATCGGTGCGCTCCGACATACCAAAGTAATAGCCACCGCCGACCGCGATCTGGTCGAGGTCTACGCCAAAGTCGAATCCGAGCGAGCTGTAGCCGACAGCGACGAACCAGTTTTCGCCAACCTCGAACGAGCCGCGGATACCGTAGCCATCACCATCGACACTGAACCCGGCAAGATCACCATCGAGTTCCGCTTCCTGGTAGCCGATATCGATGAAGTTGTAGCTCGGGCCGTCGGCAAGAGCGGGTGAAATGAAAAACACGAGCGCAGTAACTAGCAGTATTTGCTTAAACATGAATCCTCCTCGGCGGTCTTTCTGACCGGCCGTCGGATAATGTCTGCCTGGTCGGACGGCCCGTCAATTCGGGATATACGCATTGAGAAATGCCGCCCACAGCGCCCTCGTGGGGCCTGATCTTTTTGTGGTGGGGTTTCGGCCTATTTGCCGACGCAGAACTCGGAAAATATCCGCCCAAGCAGGTCATCCGCTGTGACGTTGCCGACAATTTCACCAAGCGCCCGCTGCGCCAGGCGCAGCTCCTCGGCAAGCAGTTCTCCGGCGCGCGCGTCCTCGAGCGCCGCGCGGCCGGTTGCAAAGTGTCCAGCAGCCCGCTGCAGCGCTTTGATGTGGCGGCGTCGCGCCGTAAACGCGCCTTCGCCCTGATTCTCGTAGCCGGCTGTATCCCTAATGCAGCGGCGCAGCGCGTCGATCCCCTCTCCCGTCTGGGCGGAAAGGTACACGCGGCCATCGGCCTGGCCGGGCCGGTCACCGCTCAGGTCGATTTTGTTATGCACGATGGTAACCGGCAGGCCGTCGGGAAGGTCTGGCCCTGGCGCTTCCTGTTCGGTCTCGGTCGCATCCTGAATCCATAGCGCGGCATCCGCCTGCGCCAACGCCTCGCGCGCGCGGCGTATTCCCTCAGCCTCGATGCGGTCGGGGTCGTTGCGCAATCCGGCCGTATCGACAAGCTCGACAGCCAGGCCGTCGATGTCGATTTGCTCCCTGAGCACGTCGCGAGTTGTGCCGGCAACCTCGGTAACAATGGCCGCCTCCTGGCCGCTGAGCAAATTCAACAAGCTCGATTTACCCGCGTTCGGTTTGCCAACGATGACCACCTGGAAGCCATCGCGGAGGACGCGCCCCTGCTGTGCCTGGGCGAGCAATATTTCAAAGGCCGCCGCGCATTCATCGATGCGCGCCAGAAGCGCGCTGTCGGAAAGAAAGTCGATCTCTTCTTCAGGAAAGTCGATGGCCGACTCTACGTGCATGCGTAATCGAACCAGCTGCTCTGCCAGCGCGTCAACGGACTTTGAGAATGCTCCCGACAACGAGCGCAGTGCGGCACGCGCCGCTTGCGCTGTACCGCTGCCTATCAGGTCGGCAATGGCTTCCGCCTGAACCAGGTCAAGCTTGTCGTTGATAAATGCACGCTTTGAAAATTCGCCGGGCTCCGCATGCCGCGCGCCCAGATCGACGATGGCCTCGGTCAGAAGGGAGATCACCACCGGCCCGCCATGCCCGTGTAGCTCGAGAACGGACTCGCCCGTGAACGATGCGGGCGCGGGAAAATACAGCGCAAGACCGGTGTCGAGACGCTCGCCGGCCGCATTCCGGAAGCTACGGTAGGTTGCGGTACGTGGTTCTGGCAGGCTGCCCAGTAATGTTCTCGCGATAGCCTCGGTCTGTTGTCCGGATACGCGTACGATTCCAACACCACCCGTTCCCGATGGTGTTGCGCGTGCGACGATAGTGTCCGTGAGATTATTCACACGCGTATAAAACCACAGGTACCCAAGATATGCAGAGCAAAAACATCTCCTTTCCAAACGCCGAGGGTCAGTCGCTGGCAGGTATTGTTGATATGCCTGGTGGCGCCCCCCGAGCGTACGCACTGTTCGCGCATTGTTTTACCTGCTCGAAGAACCTCAGGGCGGCCACAAATATTGCTCGCGCGATGACTGACGCAGGTATTGCCGTGCTGCGATTCGATTTCACCGGGCTCGGGAAGAGCGAGGGCGCCTTCGAGGAGACCAGCTTCTCAAGCAACATTTCGGACCTGCTGTCCGCGGTTGACTGGCTGCAGAAAGAGTATCGCGCTCCGGAAATTCTGTTCGGGCATTCGCTGGGTGGAACGGCCGTTTTGCAGGCCGCTTCCAAAATCCCCTCGGCGGTAGCCGTCGCCACGATTGGGTCACCGGCGGACCCTGAGCACGTTACACAGATGCTAACCGGCGCGGAGGCCGCCCTCGCCAGGGATGGCGTCGCGGAGGTCCAGCTGGGTGGGAGACCGTTCCGCATCCGAAAAGCATTTGTCGACGATCTCGCGATACACGACCTGCCCGCGACCATTGCATCATTGCGCAAGGCGTTGCTTGTTATGCATGCACCGCTCGACGACATCGTGGAAATCGACAATGCCTCCGAGCTGTTTAGCGCGGCAAAACACCCAAAAAGTTTTGTTAGTCTCGACAGGGCCGATCATCTGTTGTCGCGGAACGCGGACTCGCGGTACGCGGGAGAGGTGCTTGCCGCCTGGGCGGGTGGCTACCTGCCGGACAGCGCGGAGAAAACCGGCCTCAACGCAACAAGCGGTGAGGTTGTCGCACGAACCGGAGCGGGCGGCTTTGCCACCGAAGTGCGCGCCGGACACCACGCTTTTCTTGCAGATGAGCCGGTCTCGGTGGGCGGCACCGACAAGGGACCAACACCATATGATCTGCTTGCCGCCGCGCTCGCCACCTGTACGACCATGACGCTGCGCATGTACGCGGCGCACAAGAAAATCGACTTTGAATCAGCGACGGTACGCGTCAGCCACGGCCGCGTTCACGCCGAGGACTGCAGCGACTGCGAACAACGAGACGGGCAAATTCACGAGTTCACACGCGAACTGCTACTCGAGGGCGACCTGACACAGGCGCAGCGACGGCGCATGCTTGAAATCGCGGATCGCTGTCCGGTCCACAAGACGTTGCACAATGAAATCAGGGTGCGAACGCGGCTCGCCGGGTGATTCGCGGCCAGGCTTGTCAGCCGCCTTTCTTGCCGGCCTTTTGTGCTTTGGTCTCAGCCTCCACCACCCGGTTCACATTCCATTGCTGTGCGATCGACAGCAGCGTGTTGGTTACCCAGTAGAGCACGAGGCCTGACGGGAAGAACGCGAAGAAGACCGTGAACATGACCGGCATGACCTGCATGACCTTGGCCTGCACAGGATCGGCCGGTGCGGGATTCAGTTTTTGCTGACCGAACATCGCCGCGCCCATAATCAAAGGCAAAATGAAGTACGGGTCACGCGTCGAGAGGTCGGTAATCCAGAGCGCGAATGGTGCCTGGCGCATCTCGACGCTTTCGAGCAATACCCAGTAGAACGCCAGGAAGAACGGCATCTGGATCAGGATGGGCAGACAGCCCGCGGCCGGGTTCACCTTTTCCCGCTTATACAGGTCCATCATCGCCTGGCTAAGGGCCTGCTTGTCATCTTTATAGCGATCCTGCAGCGCCTTCATACGTGGCTGAATCTGGCGCATCTTGGCCATGGAGCGGCCGCTCGATTCGGTGAGCTTATAAAACGCGAGCTTGATAAGGAACGTCACGAGGATGATGGCGACGCCCCAATTCTGGACGTAACCGTAGACGAAGCTCAGAAGCCAGAACAGCGGCTGCGAAATAATCGTAAGCCAGCCGTAGTCGACGGTGAGCTTAAGCGTTTCGTCGACTTGTTCCAGCTGCTCCTGCAGCTTGGGGCCTATAAACAGCGTGGTCGCAAACGTCTCGGTGGAGCCCGGTGAGATTGTAACGAGGCTGCGGCGAATGGCGCTGCTGGTTGCGGTGTCGCCGGCCGCCTGCACCTCGTATTTGTATTCGGTCCCCCGCGCTGGCACGGCTGCGCGCAGGAAGTGATGCTGGATGGACCCCACCCAACCGCTTGGCGAGCTGAACTCAAACTTGCCATCATCGATAAGGTCGTCGTGCTTCAGCTTTTCTGATTTGTCACCGTTGTAGACAATGGGGCCGACAAAAGAGTAGGTGTCGACATCGAACATGGAGCGCTCAATTTCCGTTGAGCGTCCCTTGATGCGCACATACTCGGCGCCGCGCCACGGCGTCGGGCTGCCGTTGGTTACGACTTGCTCCAGGCCCACAACATAGCTTCCGCGTTCGAAGCGGTAGCGCTTTTCGACGGTTACGCCGCTTTCGTCCTGCCAGGTCAGCGGCACAATTAACTCTTCGGCATCACCCAGCTCATAGCTGCGACGAGCCGCGTCGAAATCCACAAGATGCGTGGCCTCCGCCGCGCCGTCGGCTGCGCGGACACCCGACTCAATGAGGCTATATTCTCTGCCCTCGGTCGCGAGCAGGCGCACAAGCGTGTCGGGCTGGTCTTTGGCAACGGGGTAGCCTTTCAGCGTCGCCCCCTGCAGCGTGCCGCCGGCCGTGCTAATCACAATATCGAAAACGTCCGTACTAACGGTGATGGTTGGCGCGCTGGACGTTGCGGCGAGGTCGGTTGCGACACCGGCCGCGCCCGGGACCGTATCGGCCTGGGCGACATCGGCAATCGCCGGGAGCTCTTCATCTACGGCGGTTATGCCGGGCGCGCTGACCGTCTCTCCGGCCTGCTCGGCTGCGGGCGCCACGGGCTTTGGCCCATAGTCCTGTACCCAGGTCTGGTACGTAATCCAGCCGAGGAATGCAAAAATTGCCCAAATCAGCAGTCGTTGGTTATCCATCTGTTCGCGGCCCCTGGGTTCTCGCCTTACTGCATCGCAGCCAGTGCTTGTCGAGACTGTCTGTGATGTCCTGCCGGCTGGCCGTGGTGGCGCCCGGCTGGTTGATCACGACAACATCCAGTCCTGACAGTAATGCCTGTTGTTGGCGGAAAGACTCTCGAATAATTCTTTTAATACGGTTACGTTCTGTTGCTCGGCGGCAGTGCTTCTTGGAGATTGCCAGACCCAGCCTTCCGATGCTTGTCTGATTGCGCCTGCAGAGCACGGTAAAAAGTTGATCGCGGCTCCGGGTAGCCTTGTCGAACACGCGACCGAAAGCCGCGGCGTCAAGAAGCCGGTTGTTTTTGGTGAACCGGTTACTTGAGCTGCTCGTCAATCTGGAGTTGTTACTCGTCGTCGCGCAGGACGTTTGGCGGGTTACGGCGTCAACCGTGCGCGGCCTTTTGCGCGACGGCGCTTCAAGACGAGACGCCCGGCCTTGGTCGCCATGCGGGCACGGAAACCGTGCGTGCGTGCGCGCTTGATCTTGCTGGGCTGATATGTGCGTTTCATAGCCTTTCCCGGTGCCCTTTTTCGAGGGCCAATATTCGGTTCGAAAACGGCCCCTGCAAGGCCGCGCTTTAAGAAGGGCGGCAAGGGTACGCAGATGGCCAGACAGTGTCAATAGACTAATGTAAACATTGGAATTTCGCCCTGCCGGGGCCTGTGGATAACTGCATCTGGCGGGACCACAGGATACGGTATAGACTGCCTCGTCTTTTATCATAATAAAGTGTTTCGGCACCTTCTGTGCCGGCCCGGGGAATTTCTTGTCTGTAGAGTCGACGCTTTGGAACGAGTGCATTCGCGTCCTGCAGGGGGAGCTTCCCGAGCAACAATTCAACACGTGGATTCGCCCCTTGCAGGCCGTCGATAATGGCGCCGTCTTGCGCCTTCTCGCCCCCAATCGATTCGTTATCGACTGGCTTCAGCAGCACTACCTGGAGCGTATTCTCGAGATCGTTGATGATAGCGGCACCAATATTGAGGTGCTTGTTGAGGTGGGCTCACGCGAGGCCGCGCCAGAGGCGGGGGCGGCCACCGAAAGACGTCCGCAGGCCGCACCCATCAGGGCCGGTGGCCAGACCCCGGTCGCGCCCAGGCTGAACCCGCAGTTCACGTTTGACAGCTTCGTCGAGGGTAAGAGCAACCAGCTGGCCAAGGCCGCCGCGACACAGGTGGGTGAGAACCCGGGGAAGTCATACAACCCGCTGTTTATCTACGGCGGCGTTGGCCTTGGCAAGACACACCTGATGCACGCGATCGGCAACGCGATGATCAAGAATGATCCGGCCGCTCGCGTCAGCTACGTGCACTCGGAGCGCTTCGTCAGCGACATGGTTAAGGGTTTGCAGCACAACAAGATTTCCGAATTCAAGCGAGCCTATCGGACGCTTGATGCGTTGCTTATTGATGATATTCAGTTTTTTGCGGGCAAGGAGCGGTCGCAGGAAGAGTTCTTCCATACCTTCAACGCCCTGCTTGAGGGCCAGCGACAAATTATTCTGACGTGTGACCGATACCCGAAAGAGGTTAATGGTCTTGAGGAGCGGTTGAAGTCGCGTTTCGGCTGGGGCCTGACCGTTGCCATCGAGCCTCCGGAGCTTGAGACATCGGTCGCTATTCTTATCAGTAAGGCACAGGCGGAAGGTGTGGAGCTGCCGAACGAAGTGGCATTTTTTATTGCGAAGAGAATTCGCTCAAATGTCCGAGAGCTGGAAGGTGCGCTGCGGCGGGTTATCGCCAATTATCGATTCACCGGGCGAGCGATCAACCTGGATTTTGCCAAAGAGGCACTGCGCGACCTTCTGGCACTGCAAGATCGGCTGGTATCTATCGAAAACATTCAGAAAACCGTCGCGGAGTATTTTAAGATTCGGGTTGGGGACCTGTTATCGAAAAAGCGTACGCGGTCGATCGCGCGCCCCAGGCAATTTGGCATGGCACTCGCGAAAGAGCTCACCAACCATAGCTTGCCGGAAATCGGTGATGCTTTTGGCGGACGAGACCATACGACCGTCTTGCACGGTTGTCGAAGAATTGCGGCGCTTCGCGAGACAGACAAGCGCGTGGATGACGACTATTTGAATTTGTTAAGAACTTTGACAGGATGATGTGGATAAACCGTGGAAAACTAAAGGGCGGTTTTTTATCCACAAGCTACACACAGGCGGCCTACTGTAGATAGGTCTTTTGTTAGACGGTTTTTTTGACTGTAAGTTATTGATTTAGTTAGTATTAAAAAAGTTATGCACAGGCATTTGCTTGCTTAATAATAACTATAATTATATATATTCCAATATTTATTAACAGGTGGAACCTATGAAGTTTACCGCAGCTCGGGAAGCGCTGTTGAAACCTCTGCAGGCCGTAATCGGTGTTGTAGAGCGTCGTCAGACCATGCCGATACTCTCGAATGTCCTGCTAATCGCGCGTGACGGGCAGCTGTCCGTTACCGCCACAGATCTCGAAGTCGAGCTTGTGGCACAAGCGGATGTGGAGACCGAATCTGGCGGCGAGATCACGGTGTCGGGGCGCAAGTTGCTGGATATATGCAAGGCTCTTCCGGAAGGCACCGATATTAACGTGAGCGTCAGCGGAGAGAAGCTGGCGGTCAAAGGTGGCCGGAGCAAATTCAACCTGGCGACGCTGCCAGCGGCGGAGTTTCCGGTGGTCGAGGACATCAAGGCAGGGCAGTCGATCAGCGTCGGTCAGGCCGCGCTGGGGCGGCTTATCGAGAAAACGTATTTCTCGATGGCGCAGCAGGATGTCCGGTATTACCTGAACGGGATGCTCCTGGAAACGGGCGGCGGCCATATTCGGGCGGTGGCGACGGACGGCCATCGACTCGCGCTGTGCCAGGCTGAGGTCGATGGAACGATGGATGAACAGCAGGTAATTGTGCCTCGAAAGGGTGTGCTGGAGTTGCAACGATTGATGAGCGGCGAGGGCGAACTGAATATTGAGCTGGGCGCGAACCACATTCGTATTCAGCTGGATGGCATCCGATTCACGTCCAAGCTGATTGATGGTCGGTTCCCGGAATACGAGCGTGTGATTCCGAAAGAGTCGTCGAATGAACTGAAGGCTGATCGTGGAGCGTTCCGCAGCGCGTTGCAGCGTACGGCAATTTTGTCGAACGAAAAGTATCGAGGGATCCGCCTGGTGATAAGGGATAGCGGTGTCGTGTTGCAGGCCCACAACCCAGAGCAGGAAGAAGCGGAGGAAGAGCTCGAGGTCGAATACAGTGGTGAGGATATCGAGATCGGATTCAACGTCAATTACCTGCTCGATGCGCTCGGGGCGGTGGAAAGCGATGACGTGACCCTGTCTGTTCAGGACAGCAATTCCAGCTGTTTGATTCGACAACCGGGCAACGATGACTGCACGTTTGTCGTCATGCCGATGCGGCTATAAGGCGGGGCCGCCTTAGTATCGGTGATGGGTCGATATGATTCGCCGATTTAAGGTCAGCAACTTTCGCTGCCTGGAGAATGCCGAGCTGGAACTGAGCCCCGGGTTCAACTTGATTTACGGCGCCAACGCCTCCGGAAAGACGAGTCTTCTGGAGGCGTTGGCGTATCTGGGGCGAGGAAAATCGTTTCGGGGGGCATCCACCAGCAACCTCATTCGGCACGGCCAGTCGGAGTTTGTCCTGTTTGGTGAAACGCAGACAGCGGGTCGTGCGCAGCGGCTTGGCGTTCGGAACAGCAAGGACGGGCTGGAAATTAAAGTCGACGGTAGCGGTGACGTCGGGGTGGCGGCGCTTGCGGACGCGTTGCCGCTGCAGGTGGTTGACCCCGAGGTTCATAATTTGGTGGCGGGGGGCCCAGAGCTGCGTCGACGGTTTCTGGATTGGGTCGCGTTCCACGTGGAACACGACCACCTTGACACCTGGCGCCGATTTCGGCGAGCGCTGAAACAAAGGAACGCGGCACTCAAGGCCGGGGCAACTCCCGCGGCGCTGAAGAGCTGGAATACGGAATTTGTGGAATTAAGCCGGGCTCTTGATGCGTCGCGACGCAGGGCGCTCGAGACCGCCACCGACAGCCTCGCGGAATATGGGCTCGCGCTGCTGGGTACTGAGCTTGGCTTTG
>JAIBDF010000098.1 GCA_024679535.1 Chromatiales bacterium | reverse complement strand
GCTCTCCCTGGAGTACGTTGATGACCGCTTGTGTGCCGACAATCTGTGACGTTGGCGTCACCAACGGGATCATTCCAAGATCTTCGCGGACGCGAGGAATCTCCTCAAGCACCTCGTCGAGCTTGTCCGTTGCACCCTGCTCACGCAGCTGGCTCTCAAGGTTTGTGAGCATGCCGCCAGGCACCTGCGCAATGAGGATGCGCGAGTCGACACCCTTGAGCGCGCCCTCGAATTTCGCGTACTTCTTGCGCACTTCGCGAAAGTAGGTCGCGACCTCCTCAAGCAGATTGATATCCAGACCCGTATCGCGATCCGTACCTTCGAGAATCGCAACGAGCGTTTCTGTCGGAGAGTGGCCGTAGGTCATGCTCATTGACGAGATGGCCGTATCGATATTGTCGATGCCCGCTTCTGCCGCTTTGACAAGCGTTGCGATGGACAAGCCCGTGGTCGCGTGGCAATGCATATGAATGGGAATTTCGACAGTTTCCTTCAGGCGGCTGACAAGTTCATACGCTGTGTACGGACGCAGCAAGCCGGCCATATCCTTGATACAGATCGAGTGGGAGCCCATATCTTCCAGGCGCTTGCCCATGTCGACCCACAGGTCGGTCGTATGCACGTCGCTAACGGTGTAGGAAATCGTCCCCTGCGCGTGCTTGCCAACCTCAAGCGTCGCCTTGATCGCCGTCTCGAGATTTCGCACGTCATTCATGGCGTCAAAAATACGAAACACATCGACGCCGTTGGTCGCACAGCGCTCAACGAACTTGCGAACGAGGTCATCGGCATAATGGCGATAGCCCAGAATATTCTGGCCGCGGAACAGCATCTGCTGTGGCGTATTCGGCATCGCCGCCTTGAGGCGACGGATGCGCTCCCAGGGATCCTCGCCCAGGTAGCGAATACAGGCATCGAATGTCGCGCCGCCCCATGATTCGATGGACCAGAAGCCAAGCTGGTCCAGCTTGCCCGCGATAGGAAGCATGTCGTCGATACGCATGCGCGTCGCGAGCAGGCTCTGGTGCGCATCGCGCAGGGCGAGTTCGGTTATGCCGAGAGGTTTCTTATTGCTCATATCTAATGCTTCTCAAAACTAAGAGTGTTTACGGCGATGAATCGCAATCGCTGCGGTGATTGCCGCGACTTCCTCGTCGCTGGCACCCTCTTCCGCAGTCGGGTTCAAGCTCCTGATAACGCTTGCCATTCCGGTCATCGCCATGACCAGCAGCGTCAGGAATACGAAGACCGTCCCCATACCGACAAGCATGAGTGTGACGCCCTGCTCAAGAAGGGTAGTTTGCATTGCGATCTCGGTGAGAATTTAAGCGAGGATTATACTTGAAGATGCTGCTCGATAAACTCGGTGACAGCCTTAATTGTCTGGAGGTCCGGTTCGTAGTTTACAGCCCTGTAAAGGTGATGGCGACACCGCAAGCCAATACGGCTGCCCCGGCGACGGCCTGCGAATACCGCCCGGTCGTCGGTAGCTTCAGCTTTTCAAGCCCGATCGTCGTAGCGGCCACACAGGCCAGCATCGTCAGAACGGTGATTACGCTGAAAACCACCGCAACGACAGCAATCAGTGCTGTGCTCTGTTGTGCCGCGGGATACATGAATAACGGAATCAGTGCCTCGCACGGCCCCAGAACGAAAATAATGAACATTGCCCAGGGCGTGATTGAGCGCTTTGCAGCGACGTCGTGAACATGTGAATGATCGGTGTGGTGGTCGTGCTCGTGGTCATGCACCACATCCTGATGAACATGAATGTGCGAATGCCTGCGCGAACGGCCAGCCTGCTTCAGGCCCCAGGCAAAATACATCAGGCCAAACGCCAACAGCGCCCATCCGGCCAGGCTGCCACGCAGGCCCTCGATTTCGACAAGGGCAACCAACTGAGCGCCAGCCACTATCCCAACGGTACCGATGATGACCGAGCCGAGAACGTGTCCCAGACCGCAATAGAGTGTTATCCGTAACGTCTTCGCCAGACTCCAGGCACGCGCCTTACCCATCGCCGTAAAAACGAGATAGTGGTCCGGACCGAGAATGGTATGCAGGAACGCTACCAAAGCTGCAGTCGCCAGCAAGATCTGAGCGTCAGTCATGGACTCACCTTACGCCCGACAGTAGCCCCTTCCGATAGGTATTTTCCCTGTTTTTAGCGTTCCTCGGCATAGATCTCGACAAGCTGCGCGCGAACGTGCCGGCTTTCGCGGCGCGTCGTTGTGGTTACCCCTGCGCCGGCCGGCTAATCAGCAGCCCTCTCCAGACCAGCCTCGATCCAGCCGACCGTAATTGGATGATAAGCACCGCGGGCTCGCTCAAACATTTCAAGCGCGAGTTCACGGTCTTCTCCGTTAGATGCCAGCGCGCTGTATACCGGCGCGATCAGTCGCCCGCGGCCGAATCTATTCAGGTGAGCCTCAAGTTCGGCGTAGGCATCTGTGTAACGCCGCGTCGCAACCTGAATAAACCAGGTACGACCGATCTCGGCGTTACTGGTTTTGCCAAGCCCCCAACCGGCGTCCAGTTCCGCAAGTTTTGCTCCTGATAACTCCACCGGCAGGCTGTTGATGAAGTGAATCGTAGCTTGCGGGCTCCAGTTACCAACGGGGATTTCCGCGAGTTCAACTTCATCTTTCGCCCAGGCGATCGCCATCGCCGCAGCAGAATCCAGATTGGTAGAACGTGGGATCAGCGCATCTTCCGGAAGTCCCGGTTGGTAAGTCCATTGCTCGGCTTGATCACGCGTCACCGGTGAGCCTTCCTGGCTCAGGAGATTCAGCTCGAGGTAATCGAGGAACTGTTCCGTGGTAATCGTTCCAAACGCGAATTCCTGAAAATAGGCCGTCAGGAAAACATCAAAAGCCTCGCGGCCAAACGCTTTCTCAAGGTACTCGAGGAACAGCTGTCCCTTGCTGTAGTGAATACCTCCCTGGAAATCCTCAGTGCTCGTATCGTCAAGCCGCGGCGCGAGCGCCTGCATATGCTCAGGGACTTCCTCAAGATCTTGCAGCAGTTCGCGATAGCTGAGTACGCGCTCTTCATCGACGCGATCGACATCGTAAATCACCTCCATCAACCGCGACTCTATGTAGCTGGTCATGCCCTCGTTGAGCCAGCCGTCTCGCCATGTGGCATTCGTCACCAGGTTTCCTGACCAGGAATGCGCGAGCTCGTGTGCAATGACGGACACCAGGCTGCGGTCGCCGGCCAGCAAGCTAGGAGTAATGAAGGACAGGCGAGGGTTTTCCATCCCGCCGTAGGGAAAACTCGGCGGCAATACGAGCAGGTCGTAGCGCCCCCAGTCGTAGGGACCGTACATCGCTTCTGCCTGCTCAAGCATCGCCTGGGTATCGGCGAACTCGTAAACCGACGCATCGAGTAACTCCGGTTCTGTGTACACACCCGTGTCCTCGCCCAGGGGAGCGAAGTACAGGTTTCCTACGGCGATCGCCAACAGGTAGGACGGGATGGGTTGCGGCATATCGAAATGGTATTCGCCCGTGCGCGGCGTCAGCGGGTTGTTATTCGCGCTCATCACCGCCAGTAAAGATCGGGGTGTGCGCACCGTCGCCTCATAGGTTATACGAATTGCCGGCGTATCCTGTAACGGTATCCAACTGCGCGCATGCACGGCCTGCGATTGCGAGAACATCAGAGGGTGCTTGCCGCCGGCGGTCAGTTCGGGCGGCAACCACTGCAACGCAGTCGACGATGGGCTCGTGTGGTACTCGATTATCAGATCGAATGAAGCGCCCGTATCGGCGGGCAGATCAATAACAAGTGGTGTACCGAGCGTTGCGTGTTCCTCGCCGAATTTAAATTCCGCCGGCACGGAGTTTCCCGACTGCAGGACAGCCACGCTGGCAATGGTCAGGTCGCGTGTATCGAGTGTCACCTGTGATGCTGCCGCATCCGCTCGACGCATCGTCAGCATGGCAAAACCTTGCAGTTGCTGCGCCTCGAAATCGACATCGAGATCCAGCGCCAGGTGTTCCGTGACGAACTGATCGGTGTTCGCGAAGGTGAAATAGTCGCGTGCCGGGTCGTAGTTATCGACACCGGCCTCTTCGTCATTGGAGCAGGCAGTGACAACAAAGGCTGCCGCAATGAGTGCGAAAAAAGCTGGGACGGGCTTGCGGTACATAGTAACTCCGAACTGGATGGGCGCTGCAGAGTCGGGATTCTAATACAGGCTGCGCGGTGATGGGGCAGTCAATGTAGACTGGCCGTCTATTTACGGGAGATATCACGAATGCGCGCGCTGGTTTGCAGGGAATACGGAACGCCGGACACCATGAAAGTCGAAGATTGGGACGACCCGGTGCCGGGCGACCGCGAGATCGTCTTTGACGTTAAGGCCGCCGGGCTCAATTTTGCCGACGTTCTGATGATCGCCGGGCAATACCAGGTCAAGACCAAGCCGCCCTTTATCGCAGGCAATGAAGCGGCGGGAGTGGTAACGGCGGTTGGAAAGAACGTCACGCGCTTTGAGGTCGGCGATCGGATCATCGGCGCATTGCGCGGTGGCGCATTCGCGGAGAAATCCACCGTCGCGGAAGATTCAACCATTTCTCTGCCGGAATCCATGACATTCGAGCAGGGTGCCGCGTATTCGGTCGCCTATGGCACGAGTTACCACGGCCTCAAGCAGGGAGCAGACCTTCAGAGCGGCGAGACCGTGCTCGTCCTCGGCGCCGCCGGTGGCGTTGGTTACGCGGCCGTGAACATTGCCAAGGCCATGGGCGCACGTGTGATCGCAGCAGCCAGCTCTGAGAAGAAGCTGACTTTCGCCCGTGAAGCCGGTGCGGACGACACCATCAACTACGCCGAGCAGGGACTCAAGGACGCGGTAAAGGAACTGACGAGTGGCAAGGGCGCAGATGTCATCTACGACCCTGTTGGCGGCGACCTGGCTGAACAGGCATTGCGTGCGTGTGCATGGCACGGTCGCTATCTGGTCGTCGGCTTCGCGAGCGGAGACATTCCGCGCCTGCCCATCAATCTGACCCTCCTCAAGGAGGCCAGCATTGTCGGCGTCTGGTACGGCACATGGGCAGAGAAACACCCGGATCAGTTCGCTCAAAACACTGAGGAGTTGGAACGCATGGTCGATGCCGGGCGACTGCAACCGACGTTTTCCGAAGCCTTCACACTGGATAATTTCGCCGCGGCATTTCGCGTCATCACCGAGCGCCGCGTACTGGGCAAGGTTGTCCTGACGTTCTAGTCGTCGTTCGAACTTATCCGCCCATTCCTGTCAGAATCCCGGCATGCGTTTCAAACTTATCGTCACAGTGCTGTTGTTGCTGGCTGCCGGCAACGTATTCGGTCACCCGGAGGACGAACTGTGCGTGCCGGGTCAGGATGGCATGGATCCGGCCTTGTGTGCCGCGCTGGCTGAAATGAACAGTGCTGAAGGCGACCTCAACCAAACCGAGATGCCGATCCTCGATGCGCAGGGCAACGAACGCAGCTTTCTGTCAACGGCGGGGTTGTATATCAAAATCGGCATTGGTCACATCCTGCCCGATGGCGCCGACCACATTCTCTTTGTCCTCGCCATTTTCCTCGCGTCGGTCCGACTCAAGGCGCTGGTCTTGCAGATCTCGGCGTTCACCGTCGCCCACACTGCCACGCTGGGTCTGGCAGCCAGTGGCGTGATCTCGCCCGCCTCGTCCATCGTCGAGCCCCTGATCGCGTTCACCATCGCCTTTGTGGCTATTGAGAATCTCGTCTTCAAGGACATGACGAAATGGCGGCCGCTGGTTGTTTTTGGCTTTGGCCTGATCCACGGCCTTGGGTTTGCCGGCTTTTTTGGCGAATTGGGTCTGCCGCCCGGCCAATTCTGGAGCGCGCTGATCGGGTTCAACGTCGGCGTCGAAATTGGTCAACTCTCGGTCATCCTTGTCGCGGCCATCCTCGGATTACTGCTGCGCAGGTGGCTGCAGGATCCTGACGGCCAGCTACGCTACCGCACCTGGGTAGCTCGTCCTGGGTCACTGCTGATCAGCCTGACCGGCCTGTGGTGGGGGGTAACCCGACTGCTCACCTAACCAAGAGGGGACAGTCACCTACTAAAAAGGGGACAGTCACCTTTTGGAAAGATGACTGTCCCCTCGCCATTCTCGCAGGGAAGGTGACTGTCCCCCCGCTGTGGAGGTGACTGTCCCCTGGCTGTCCCCTGGCTCGTCCCCTGGCTCCTGGCTAGTTGCCGCCCGCCTCTTCAACAGCGAAGCCGCGGCCTTCGAGCAAGGGCTCGATACTCGGGTCGGAACCACGGAAATTGCGGTACAGCTCATCAGCCGGCTTCAGGCCGCCTGCTTCGTACACCCACTTCTTGAGACGGGCCGCCACTTCAGGATCGAAAATATTCTCGGCCTGCTTGAAGGCAGCGAAACCATCAGCGTCCAGGATTTCCGACCACAGGTAGGCGTAATAGCCTGACGAGTAACCCGTCGAGCTCGAGAAAATGTGTGCGAAGTACTCCGAACGATAGCGCGGCTCGATTTCAGGAATCAGGCCATAACCTTCGAGGACTTCTCTTTCGAACTCGTGCGCGTCCGTGATTGCAGCCGCCTCTTCCGAACTTAGCATGTGCCAGCGCAGGTCGAGCAATGACGCCGCAACATACTCGGTCGTGTAGAAGCCCTGATTGTGGTTCGCAGCAAGAAGCATACGGTCCACGAGTTCGGGCGGAATGACTTCGCCAGTCTCGTAGTGCGTGGCGTAGAGTTCCAGCATTTCCGGCTGGCTCGTCCAATGCTCAAGAATCTGCGCCGGGAACTCAGTGTAGTCGCGCGGACCGTCGACACCCGAGAACATCGGGTAGTCGATCTTGGTCATGAGGCCGTGCAAGCCGTGACCAAACTCGTGGAACAGCGTTTCGACATCAGAAAAGCGCATCAGCGTCCGATCGCCTTCAGGCGGTGTCGGCAGGTTCAGGTTATTAGTGATGAGCGGACGAATCGTGTCACCGTTGATGTTTGACGTGCCGCGATACGAACTCATCCATGCGCCACCACGCTTGGAGTCACGCGCATACATGTCGGTCATGAACAGACCAAGGTGATCACCGTTCTCGTCTTTCATGTCAAACGACACGACGACCGGGTTCCAGCCTTCAACGTCGACTTCCTCAAACGTGACGCCGAACAGGCGATTCGCCATTTCGAAGGCGCCGGCCCGAACGTTCTCGAGATCAAAATACGGCTTGGTCGCATTCTCGTCGAGGTCGTAGCGCTCGAGACGCAGTTTCTCGGCGTAGTGCCACCAGTCGTGAGCGGCAAACGTAAACTCATCGCCGATCATTGCCTGCATATCCTCACGTTCCTGCTTGGCCTGCTCTAGGCCGGGGCGCCAAACGCGCAGCAGGAAGTCCTCGGCACCTTTCGGCGTTTTCGCCATGTTGTACTCGAGGATGTAGTGAGCATGCGACTCATAGCCCATCAGTTCGGCACGCTTGGCTCGCAGCTGGGCGACTTTGATCGCCAGCGGGCCGTTGTCGCGCTCGCCCTCTGATGCACGCAGGCGATAGCCGTTGAAGAGCTTCTCGCGGAGCTCGCGATTTTCAGCCTGCACCATGAATGTTTCGTAAGATGAACGGTTCAGACCGACAACCCAGGCCTGCTTCTCTTCGTTCCAGATAGCTGCCTTAAAGTCATCGCTGAGTCCTGCAATCTCATCATCTTCTTTGAGCTCGAGCGTAAACGCCTTGGTTTCGAGCAACAGGTTCTGCGAGAACGTCGTCGTTATTGCCGACATCTCCGCATTAATTTCGGCGATTTGAGCTTTGACTTCAGGAGTAAACGCCGCACCGGCACGAATGAACGAGCGGTGCCGCAATTCAAGTAGCCGTGCATCCTGCTCGTCCAGCCCAAGGCTGTCACGCTGCTCGTATACGGTTTTGACGCGCTGCCAGAGATCGGGGTTCAACGTGATCGCATCGAACTCGCGCGTCAGCATCGGGTAGATCTCGGTCTCGAGCGCCCGGAGCTCATCGTCCGTATCCGTCCCGGTGATATTGCCGAATGTAGAGGCAACGTCACCCAGCAGCTCACCTGCCAGTTCCAGTGCCACGATGGTGTTCTCGAAAGTCGGCGCGTCGGCATTGTTGACAATGGCGTCGATATCGACGCGAAGCTCCAGCACGCCTTGCTTCATGGCGGGCATGTAATGCGCGTTTTCGATCTTCGAGAAAGGCGGCACGCCGTATGGCGTATCCCACTCTTCCATGAACGGATTGCCCGCAAGTTCGGCCTCGGTTACGGAAATCTCGTCAGAAGCCGCAGCAGGTGCCGTTTCAGTCGCTTCTTCCTGATTTGCGCCTCCGCATGCACCCAGCATCAGTGCGATCAGGCCGAGGCCTATCAACCTTTTGAATTTCATAATTATTTATCCCAATTCCTAAGAAAATTTTTGCTGCCGCCGTGTGGGACACAAGTCCGGCAAAACGATCTATTGTACAGCGTCTCGAACTGCGAAATCTCCCCCCGTGTAGTTAGGGGTAAGCGCGTATGTATATAGAGTCTCTTTCCGGTATAAAAGGTTCACACAAAACCGCCTGGGTGCGCTCACCCAGCAATAAAGCAGGGATCAGGCAATGTCACAACACACTATTCGACCGCTCAACCCGGTACCAGAGGAGTTCGCAGGCGACTCCTTCAAACACAATCTCAAGCGCGCGTTTCACGCCACCCGCCCCAAATTCTTCCCGGCCTCGGTATTGCCGGTTGTCGTAGGTTCTGCGTGGGGTGCGTACGCAACCGGGCAGTTCAGCGTGTACGTCTTCGTCCTCGCACTCCTGGCAACTGTTTGCGTCCATGCTGCAAGCAATGTCCTTAATGATGTTGGCGACGACGAAATCGGCACCGACCCGCGAAACGATCTGCGTATCTACCCGTATACAGGCGGCTCACGATTTATCCAGACTGGCATCCTGTCGCAGCGGCGCATGGCCCGGCTCGGTATCACGCTGATCGTTATCGCAACCCTCGCTGGCCTCGCGCTGTTTGTGGAACGAGGCCCGATGGTCATTACGTTCGGCATCATCGGCATCGCACTCGGCGTTTTCTACTCTCTGGGCCCCGTTAGGCTCAGTTCGCTGGGGCTGGGCGAAACTGCCGTTGCCATTGCGTTCGGCGTATTACCGGTTAGCGGTGCCGCCTGGCTGCAGGGTGCGGCGATCGACACGACGCTAATCCTGTATTCCATCCCTGTCAGCGCGTGGGTTGCCGCAATCCTGCTTATTAATGAGGTCCCGGATATCGAGGCGGACGGAAACTGTGGCAAGAACACCTTGCCTGTGCGCCTGGGGCTCAATGCAACCGCGAACCTCTATTTCTCAATTCACGTCGTGGCCGCAGCCAGTGTCGTACTGCTGACGGCGCAAGGCCATTTGCCCCTGCTGGCACCGCTGGTGCCGCTCGGCCTGCTGGCTCTGGGCTGGAAAGCCGCTGCCGGTATACGCGGCGGCATCGAACAACGTGAAATCATGGCGAAGTCGATAGAAGCAACCCTCGGCGTACACACGATCGGTTGTATCTGGCTCGCCCTCTGCGCCCTGTTTGCCCTGTGGTTCTAATCAGCGACCAATCTTATGCACATTAAAATAAAGAAAGGCCTCAATATTCCTTTGCCCGGAGCCCCGGAACAAAGTATCTCCCCGGGACCCGATGTCACATCGGTCGCCCTGGTCGGCCCGGACACCTATGACCTTAAGCCCCGGATGCTGGTCGTCGAAGGCGACCGGGTTAAACTGGGACAGACGATCTTCACGGACAAAGCCAACCCCGGTGTAAATTTCACATCGCCCGGCAGTGGCATCGTCGCTGCTGTCAATCGCGGCGAGCGACGCGTCCTGCAGTCGGTTGTTATCAATCTCGATGGCGACGATGAAGTCGAGTTCGCGAAATATCCGGCTAGCGCGCTTGCAGACCTCGACAACGATGCAATCCGCAAGAACCTGCTGGATTCGGGTCTGTGGACGGCATTACGGACGCGGCCATTTAGCAAGATTCCGGCCCCAGATGCCGACACCAGCGCAATTTTTGTGACGGCGATTGACACCAATCCGCTCGCGGCCGACCCGGCTGTCATTATTGCGCGCGACCCGGATGCGTTTGCGAACGGTCTGACGCTCCTGTCGCGGCTCACCGATGGCCCCGTTTATACCTGCACTGCACACAATGCGGGGATCGACTGCCCAACCACCGACAAGATCCGACACGTCGAGTTTTCCGGCCCCCATCCGTCAGGGCTGGCGGGCACGCACATTCATTTCCTGGAGCCGGTCAGCGAGCAGAAAATCGTCTGGCACATCGGTTACCAGGATGTCATTGCTATGGGCCAACTGTTTACGACAGGTCGCCTGCCGGTAGATCTCGTCGTCTCGCTCGGCGGTCCCAAGGTCCTCAACCCGCGTCTGATCACCACGCGACTGGGCGCTAATACCAGCGATCTGGTCAGGGGTGAAATCGAAGCAGGTGATGTGCGCGTCATTTCAGGATCGGTCCTCAACGGCCATCGCGCATCGGGCTGGGCTGCATTCCTCGGTCGCTACGACGACCAGTTGACCGTGTTACAGGAAGGCACACCGCGCGAATTTCTGAGCTTTCTGCGACCGGGTATGGGCAGATTCTCCGCAGCTCGAGTGTACCTCGGTAAGTTTTTCGGCCAGAAACTGCGGATGACGACATCGCAAAACGGCAGTCCGCGCGCCATGGTCTCGATCGGTAGTTTCGAGCAGGTCATGCCGCTCGACATCCTGCCGACACCCCTATTGAAAGCCATTCTCGTGCGCGATACCGACGGTGCTCGCGCCTTGGGATGCCTTGAACTGGACGAGGAAGATCTCGCCCTTTGCTCCTATGTTTGCAACGGCAAATACGAATATGGACCACACCTGCGCAAGACGCTGCACGAAATCGAGGTAAACGGCTAATGAAAAAACTACGCTCGTTCCTCGATAACCTGGAACCCCTGTTTACGCAGGGCGGCCGCTTCGAACGCTTCCACGCGCTCTTCGAGGCCGTCGACACATTCCTGTTTTCACCCGGTGACCTGACACGTGGTTCGCCTCATATTCGTGATGCGATCGATCTGAAGCGCGTCATGATCCTCGTCGTTATTGCGGCGACGCCGGCGGCACTGGTCGGTATGTGGAACACGGGCTTCCAGGCCAATATGGCTATGCAAAGTCTCGGCCTCACAGGTATAGATGGCTGGCGAGGCGCATTGCTGCCACTGCTGGGAGCCGGCTACGACCCGGGAAGCATCTACGACTGCCTGCTGCAGGGCGCACTGTATTTTATGCCCATCTACATCGTTACGATGGTCGTGGGCCTCAGCTGGGAAGTTCTCTTCGCGGCTGTACGCAACCACGAGGTCAACGAGGGTTTCTTTGTGACCGGTTGGCTGTTCGCGCTCATTCTTCCGGCTACGATCCCGCTTTGGCAGGTTGCTGTCGG
>JAIBDF010000075.1 GCA_024679535.1 Chromatiales bacterium | reverse complement strand
TTCCGCGACCGCCGTCCAGAGACCTACGGCCCACTGACCGATGACTGACTTACAGACCCTCAGCACGTTAAAGACCGTCGGCGAGCACATTGAACTCGACGTCGGTACCGACCTGCTCGAGAGCCCTCGCTATAACGACGACATCGCACCGACCAGGGCTTCACAACGCACCTGGTCGCGCTGGAACGTGGCATCTCTGTGGGTGGGTATGGCGATTTGCGTGCCGACCTATACGCTCGGTGGAGTGCTTACCGCCTACTTTGGCTTGTCAGTCTCGGAAGCGCTCTGGACTATCCTGGTCGCCAACATCGTCGTGCTGATTCCGCTCACGCTGAACGCATTTCCCGGAACCCGCTACGGCATACCCTGCCCGGTGGTCCTGCGCGCCTCGTTCGGCATCATCGGCTCCAACGTACCGTCGCTGATTCGTGCGCTGGTTGCCTGCGGCTGGTTCGGCATCCAAACGCTGTTTGGCGGTATCGCCATACACCTGATGCTGTCGGCCATTTTTCCCGCCTGGGAAGCACTCGGGGGCACCGGTGAAGTCCTCGGCTTCTTTATGTTCTGGGTTGCAAACCTGGTCGTGGTCATTCGTGGCTCCGAGTCGATCAAATTCCTCGAAGCGCTTGCAGCGCCATTGTTGCTGATCGTTGCAATTGGCCTGTTCGTCTGGGCAGTGCCCAAGATTTCTCTGACCGAAGTCCTCGCGACGCCTGCCTCACGTCCCGAGGGCGAGCCGGTTACGAAGTACTTCCTGTCCGGCCTGACGGCGATGGTGGGTTTCTGGGCGACCTTGTCGTTGAACATTCCGGACTTTAGCCGCTATGCGAGAACGCAGCGCAGCCAGGTGATCGGGCAGATCATCGGGCTGCCGTTGACCATGCTGTTGTTCGCGGGTCTCGGCGTCGTGCTGACCGCGGCGTCGGTTGAACTCACAGGTGAATCGATTTCCGACCCGATCAACCTGATCGGTCGCATCGACAACGACATCGGTGTCATCATCGCGATGATCATGATCATCCTCGCAACGATCTCGACCAACACGGCAGCCAACATCGTGTCACCGACCAACGTGTTTCAGAACGTGGCGCCCAAGGTTATCAACGAGAAGCGCGGCGTAATCATTACCGGCATCATCGGTCTCGTACTGATGAGCTGGGAGCTGCTCAAGAAGCTCGGCTGGCTCGAAACCGATGTCAGCGTGGAAAGCCTGTATTCCAACTGGTTGCTCGGCTATTCGAGCCTGCTTGGACCGATTGCCGGCATCATGGTCGTCGACTATTTCCTCGTGAAAAATCAGAAATACGATCTGCTTGCGCTCTATCAGGACAATGCCGGGTATCCCGCCTGGAACAAGGCCGGCTTCATCGCCTTCCTCGTACCGGTCGCGCTCACCCTGATTGCCGTCACGACCGGATTTTTGAGCTGGTTCTACGACTACGGCTGGTTCACGGGGTCTATCCTGGGCGGCCTTCTCTACTACTTCGTTGCCCGAAGCGGAGATTCAACATGACAGTACTTATCAAGGGCGGCACCGTCGTCAACGCCGATCAGGCCATTCGTGCGGACGTACTGTGCGAAAATGGTGTCATCACATCCGTGGGTGAAGGACTCGAAGCACCGAGCGGTGCAACCGTGATCGACGCTGGTGGGCAGTATGTAATGCCCGGCGGCATCGACCCGCACACACATATGCAGCTGCCGTTCATGGGCACGGTGGCCACCGAGGACTTCTACTCGGGCACGGCAGCCGGTCTGGCCGGCGGCACGACAATGATCATCGATTTCGCCATCCCGAATCCACAGCAGAACTTGCTCGAGACCTACCACCAGTGGCGCGAGTGGGCCGAAAAATCGGTAGCCGACTACAGCTTTCATGTGGCCGTGACCTGGTGGGACGACAGCGTCCACAAGGACATGGAAACCCTCGTGCGCGACCATGGCGTTAACAGCTTCAAACACTTTATGGCCTACAAGGGTGCCATCATGGCCGACGACGAGATACTCGTTAACAGTTTCTCGCGTTCGCTCGAACTTGGCGCCATACCCACCGTGCATGCCGAGAACGGTGAACTCGTGTTCCGCTTGCAGAAAGAACTGTTTGAGAAAGGCATCACAGGCCCCGAAGCTCACCCTCTGTCGCGCCCACCGCAGTGCGAGGGTGAGGCTGCAAATCGGGCCATTCGCATTGCCGAAGTACTCAAAGTGCCGCTCTACGTCGTGCACAACTCCTGCCAGCAGTCGCTCGAGGCAATCACGCGGGCAAGGAACGAGGGCCAGCGCGTATTCGGCGAAGTACTTGCCGGGCATCTGCTCATCGACGACTCCGTCTATCGTCATCCCGACTTCGATACCGCAGCG
Source organism: Chromatiales bacterium (assembly GCA_024679535.1). Lineage (GTDB taxonomy): Bacteria > Pseudomonadota > Gammaproteobacteria > Steroidobacterales > Woeseiaceae > UBA1847. The sequence goes on along the minus strand of JAIBDF010000075.1, from coordinate 14,602 downwards.
GCCCATGTCATGAGCCCGCCGTTCCGCAGCCCGGAACATCAAAAAGCGCTGTGGCGTGGCCTGCAGTCCGGCAACCTGCAAACGACCGCAACCGATCATTGTTGCTTCTGCGCCGAACAAAAGGCCATGGGCAAAGACGACTTCCGTTCGATTCCGAATGGCACGGGCGGAGTCGAAAATCGCATGGAGGTGCTCTGGCACCATGGCGTCGGCAAGGGCCGCCTGACGATGAACGAGTTCGTTGCCGTCACGTCCACCAATGCGGCGCAGATCTTCAACATTTATCCGCGCAAAGGCAGCGTGTCGGTCGGCGCGGACGCCGATATCGTTGTATGGGACCCGGAGGCCACGAAGACCATTTCCGCTCAGACCCATCACCAGAAGGTCGAATACAATATTTTCGAGGGCATGGAGGTCAAGGGCGGTGCATCGCATACCCTCAGCCGGGGCAAGGTCGTTTGGGCCGACGGACAACTGGATGTTGAGCGCGGCGCCGGACGCTATGTCGACAGGCCCCCGTTTGCACCGTACTACGAGGCTCTCAGGAAACAGGCACAGACGGCCGAGCCAGTTCCTGTGACTCGATCATCGCCATGACTGTCGAGACAATACCAAACGTTCGTCCGCGTCGTCTTAGCAAAGACGAGATCGAGGCAAACTTCGCAGACCTGCATCCGCCGCTGTTGCGCGCGGAAGCACTGATCGAGGCCGACCGTTGCTACTTCTGCTACGACGCACCCTGTACGACAGCCTGCCCGACGGGCATCGATATTCCGGGGTTTATCCAGAAAATACGCAGCGACAATATTCGTGGCTCGGCTCAGACTATTTTTCGCGAGAACATCATGGGCGGTATGTGCGCGCGCGTCTGCCCGACCGAGGTTCTGTGTGAAGAAGCCTGCGTCCGTAACACACATGAAGAAAAGCCAGTGGAAATCGGGTTGCTGCAACGCTACGCAACGGATCCGGTAATCGATGCCGGTACCCAGCTGTTCGCCCGCGCGCCGTCAAGCGGCAAGAAAGTCGCGGTCGTCGGTGGCGGGCCGGCAGGCCTGTCCTGCGCGCATCGTCTTGCCGTACTCGGTCATGACGTTGTGATATTCAATCGCGACAAAAAACCGGGCGGGCTGAATGAGTACGGTATCGCCGCGTACAAGACAGTCGATGATTTCGCACAAATAGAGATCGACTACATCCTGTCAGTCGGCGGTATCGACGTTAAGCACAGGGTGACCCTGGGCGAGGATGTCCAGCTATCCGAACTACTCAGAGACTTCGATGCGGTTTTCTTAGGGATAGGGCTCGGACAATCCAACAACCTCGGTATTGACGGCGAGGACAAGGAAGGCGTGATCAATGCTATTGACTACATTGCGGAGCTGCGCCAGGCCGACGACAAAAGCCGGTTACCCATCGGCAAGACCGTGGTCGTGATTGGCGGCGGCATGACGGCAATCGATATTGCCGTACAGAGCCGGCACCTCGGGGCGCAGCAGGTGCACATGGTATACCGACGCGGACCTGAAAAGATGAGCGCCAGCGTGTTTGAACAAGCGCTCGCGCAAACCAGCGGCGTGACCATTCATCATCGGGCCCCTCCCAAACAAATACTTGGCGACGATCATGTCACGGGTGTTGAGTTCGAAACTGACGAGGGCAAGTTCGTCCTGTATGCCGACATGGTATTCAAGGCCATTGGCCAGCAAATGAAAGGCATCGGTGACCTCGACATGGACAATGGTCGCCTGGTCGTCAACGACGGCCACCGAACCTCGCATGAAACAGTTTGGGCGGGTGGGGACTGCGTCGTCGGCGGCGACGACCTCACTGTGAGTGCCGTCCAGCATGGCAAGGTGGCCGCGATCGATATCGACCGCCACCTGAGGGCGCAATAAGATGGCTAACCTCAAATCAACCTTCCTGGGTATCGAGTCTCCTAATCCGTTCTGGCTCGCTTCGGCGCCCCCGACCGACAAGGCCTACAACGTCAATCGCGCTTTCGAGGCCGGCTGGGGCGGGGTTGTCTGGAAAACGCTGGGTGAGGAAGGACCTCCGATCGTCAACGTCAGCGGCCCGCGCTACAGCGCGCTGCATAGCAACGATCGCCGCGTTATCGGCTTCAACAATATCGAATTGATCACCGACCGGCCCCTGCAGATAAATCTCGACGAGATTCGTCAGGTCAAGAAAGACTGGCCCGACCGTGCCGTCGTGGTGTCAGTCATGTTGCCGATGAACGAGGAGGCCTGGGCGAAGAACCTGCCGATGATCGAGGACACCGGCTGCGACGGATTCGAACTTAACTTCGGTTGCCCGCATGGCATGTCAGAACGCGGTATGGGCGCCGCTGTCGGCCAGGTGCCAGAGTACATCCAGATGGCCGCCGAATGGGCCAAAGCGGCCGCCTCAATCCCGGTCATCGTCAAACTGACGCCCAATGTCGCAAACATCCTGCCGCCTGCCAGGGCCGCGCTGGACGGTGGTGCCGACGCGGTGTCGCTGATCAACACGATCAATTCCATCATGCGCGTTGACTACGACACGCTAACAATGTTCCCAACGACTGACGGCATGGGCACCCATGGCGGCTACTGTGGCGAGGCTGTGAAGCCCATCGCGCTCAACATGGTTGCCGAAATCGCGCGCACCAAGGCGACGCGAACGTTACCCATTTCCGGAATTGGCGGCATTACCGACTGGCGCGATGCTGTCGATTTTCTGGCCCTCGGCGCGAGCAACGTCCAGATTTGTACGGCAGCAATGGTGTATGGTTTCAAAATTATCGATGATCTGGTCGACGGATTAGGCACGTTTCTCGACGACAAGGGCATAACGCTTGACCAGCTGATCGGGCATGCAGTGCCTAGCGTCACGGACTGGCAGTATCTGAATCTCAACTACGTTGAGAAAGCCGTCATCGATCAGGACTTGTGTATCAAGTGCGGGCGCTGTCACGCGGTTTGTGAGGACACGTCGCACCAGGCAATCACCCACACCGTCGATGGCGAACGGCGCTTCGAAGTCATCGATGATGAGTGCGTCGGGTGCAACCTGTGCGTCAGTATCTGTCCGGTCGATAGCTGCATCACGATGACGCAAACCAGCGACGCCAACGCGGACAAACTCAATTGGACCGCCCACCCCAACAACCCGATGCGTAACACGGACTAGTTTATGAGCCTCGACAACGAAGACCTGATCAATGCCGCGACGGAAGCGCGCCGTAATGCGTACAACCGTTATTCAAACTACAGCGTTGGCGCCGCAATCGTGGATGATAGCGGTCACCTGCACGTCGGTTGCAATGTTGAGAATGCGGCCTACCCGCTGGGCAGTTGTGCCGAAGCCGGCGCTATCGCGGCCATGGTGCAGCAAGGCGGAAAACGAATCGTGAAAATCGCGGTAGTCGGCGGTCCCGGCGAGGTCGGTCCGTGCACCCCGTGTGGCGGATGTCGCCAGCGTATCAATGAATTCGCTGACAGCAACACCGTAATCCTCGCTATAGATGACAGTGGAGAGTGGCAGGAGTATTCAATCGAAGACCTGCTGCCGGCGTCCTTCCACCTGCCCTAGACAGTCGCAACAAATTCCTGATCGTTCAGTAGGTCTTGACCGTCCGCACATAGTCAATGGTCTGGATATCCGAACTCACATCCGTGACGAAGAGAAATTCACGATCTCTCTCATCCATGTGAACTGTATACAATCGACCGGCCACTGGAACAAAGTCGACCGGAGCCTCGTAGCGTTCCTTGACGTCGCCCGTGAGGTAGGCATAAGTCGAACACTCGGCCGTTATCTGATGACTGTACGGCTGACTCACGAAAGACTCAGGCCGCCGAACGATTGAGGTAACTCGCCGATCGTCCCACGGCTTGGTGAACTTGCAGGAAATAACTCCGGATCCCGACCGCGAAACCAGGGTTACGATCGCCGTGCTCGGGACAGCCTGATGCCGTGAGTGCAGCAAACCACGCTGAATCACCTGTTCGGTATTCTCCACGTCAACTACATCGACATGCGGGAACCCGAAATCTTCACGGGCGACAATTCGATACGTGTGGCCGGCATCGGCTTCAAAGGCAATAGTCGCTCGCCCGAGCAGCTCTTTCTCATTGCCGAAGACACCAGTGCTCCGATGACAATCCACCTGCAGGAATGCCGATCCGGCATCGATAACAAGCTCCCGATACGAGCCGGCGTCCCGCAGAATGCTGCAGGTAGGGTGAAATGGCCTGCCCTCGCCGCCGCCGATCAGCGCCGTCGAGTCTCCGGTCGATGCGTCGTAATGCGAAGCCACATCCGGCGTCTTCATCATCGAGGCGGAGCCGCAACCACCCAGCAACAACAAAGGTGCCGTCAGGAATATAGCTCGAATCATATACCTCCTCCCAAGCCAGCGTTCATCCTTATGATGATCAACTTTCAAGCATTGCGGACCCTACTGCAGCCCCCTTCCCGGTGTCCAGGGCACCCTGGCCGTGTCCATTGCGTCCTTCAGTCCCGCGTAGTCGGTGTCGACAAGACGCGTTAGCCTGGCGACCGTTTCGTCGTACAGCTTACGTGCGATTTTATAAGACTCCTGCTGGGCCGAGGTAGGCCCCTGCGCGTTGCTCGAAGGATCAAACCGCGCGTGCCAGAGGCGCGCCTGCACTGACATGATCGGCAGGTCATTGTAGAAATCGCGCATCTCATTACCCGTGAGGACTTCCTGAGCATCTCGCAGCTGTTGTTGCAAAGAATGTGCGACTTCGTACAACGAACCATCCGTCATGGAACGTCCAAGGGTTGCCTTGACAGCGTCGAGCTCGCCGATCACTCCTTCAACCGCCACGGATGTCCCCGACGCCGCACGAATCAGCTCTTCGAGCTGTGCCTCGAAAATTACACGCTGTTCCTGAGTGCTTCCTGCCAGGACAGGATCGGGACGAATCGAGACAACGTCAAAAGATTCCATCTGGCCGAGATCAAACAGAGCGCCGTCTACGCGCTTCTGCATCGTCACCGAATAACGACCCGGCACCACCAGAACGCCGACGCCCTCATGTCCTTCTTCGCCCTCTGCAACCGGTGTCCACGGCTCAACCGATGGATACCGCAAATCCCAGGCTACACGATTGAAGCCCGCTGTCGCAGGAGCAATGACCTGATCAATGATCGAACCATCCGCGGACCGAACCGTGAACACGATGGCCGGGGCATCTTCACGGGACTCCGCAATAACTGTGTCCCAATCAGCCGCGACGACATCCTCGTTGTTCTTCTCTTTCTCTTTTTCCTTCTCGCGTCGTGCGTCCTTGCTGCTCTTGATTTCTTCGGCGAGGTAGTACGTAAACGTGGCGCCGAATGCCGGATTCGGCGCGGTCCAGAATGAGTCACCCTGGCTCGCCTTGCAGCCTGGCGTTCCGTCACAACCCATCGGGCTGCGCGGGACATACCAATCGGCTTTGCGAACGGGAAACAGAACACTGCCGCTTTTAAGCATGCTGTCACTAACGTCGCGCAGCGGCGTGTAGTCATCCAGCACGTAGAAGCTGCGACCAAAAGTCGCGCCGACGAGATCGTTCTCACGCGTCTGGATCACGAGATCGCGGAACGAAATATTCGGCGCACCACCTTTTAGCTTGGTCCAGGTACCACCGCCATTCACGGTGAAGAACACACCGAATTCCGAACCGACAAACATCAGGCCCGGCTTGACGTGATCCTGTACGACACGCCACAACACGTGGCGTTCTGGCAGATTGCCCGAGATGCTCTTCCAGCTACGGCCCCGATTCTCGCTCTTGAGAATGTAAGGCGCGAAATCACCTGTCTTGTGATCGTCGACCACCACGTAAACGGTGTCTGCATCGTGCAAATCCGCCTTGATGTCATTGACGAAGAAACGATTTGGTACGCCCGGCAGTTTGTTGATCGTGCGCCAGTTCGCGCCATCATCCTCGCTAACCTGGATCAGGCCGTCATCCGTGCCTGCATAGACCAGACCCTCAACCAGCGGCGATTCAGACAAGGAAGTAATCGTATTGAACTGCGACATCGCCCAGAGATCGCGCGGTGCATCGTAGCTCCAGGTGCGCCCCATGATCGGCTGACGCACACGATTCTCGTTGCGCGTCAGGTCGCTGCTGATGGGTGTCCAGCTATCGCCATAATTATTGCTCTTCCAGACGCGCTGCGTGGCGAAGTAGAGCGTCTTTGAGTCATGCGGGCTGATCAGGATCGGCGAGTCCCAGTTATACCGATCCGGCGGTTCGCCTTCGCGCGCCTGCGGTTTGATATAAACCTGTTCGCCGGTTCGCCGGTCGAAGCGCGTCAGGTTGCCCTGCTGCCACTGGGCATAAATAATGTCGGGGTTATTCGGATCAACTGCAGACTGGTGGCCATCGCCAAACATCGTTACAAACCAGTCGCTGGTACGAATCCCGACGTGGTTCATTGTCCGCGACGGTCCGCCCTGACTGTTGTTGTCCTGCGTGCCACCGTAGATATTGTAAAACGGCTCGTCATAGTCGACCGCCACCTTGTAGTACTGCGTGATCGGCAGATTATTGACGAAACGCCAGGTCGTACCGAGGTCAAATGACTCGTACACACCACCATCGGTTCCAATCAACAGGTAGTTCTCATCGTCTTCCCGAAAAGCAAGCGCGTGATGATCACCGTGCTTGGTGTCATGCGGCAGCGGGATAAACGTATCGCCCGCGTCCCGCGTCATCCGCATCAACGCGTCCATCTGGTAAACGTGACCTTCGAAATGCGGACTCGCGAAAATTTCCTGGTAATAATGCGGCCCGGTGGCACTGGACAGATAGTCGTTCTTCTTCTCCCAGCTTTCGCCACCATCATCCGAGCGCCAGAATCCGCCTGTGCGATTGTTGAGTTCTATGGTCGCGTAGATCGTGTCAGGGTCCTGCGGGCTGATTGCCAGTCCCGTCTTACCCATGTTTTCTTCCGGCAGGCCGTTGGTCAGCTCTCGCCAGGTTTCGCCACCATCTTCTGACTTGTGAATACCGGTGCCCGGGCCACCGTCCATGACAACGGCGACGCTGCGCAGGCGCTGCCAGGTTACGGCATACATCACATCCGGATTGCGCGGGTCCATATGGACCTCGTTGACGCCCGTGTACTGGTCGTCCTCCTCCGTATTGCCATGGCCGTCGCCAAGCACCTTGCGCCAGTTCTGCCCGCCATCGGTGGATTTGTAGAGGCCACGATCGCCCCCACCAGACCAGAGTGGCCCCTGCACGGCAACAAAAATCGTGTCCGAATCGCGTGGGTCGATCCGAATCATGCCGATGTGCTCGGATTCCTTTAGCCCCAGATTCTCCCAGCTTTGGCCGCCGTCGCGACTGCGGTAGATGCCATCTCCGTAGCCGACGTGACGTCCGCTTACATTCTCGCCTGTACCTACCCAGACCGTGTTTGGGTTGTTGGGGTCGAGCGCAATACAACCGATGGAGTAGGAACCTTCATTGTCGAAGACTGGCGTCCACGTCGTGCTCGCGTTGGTTGTTTTCCACACACCGCCACTGCCGACACCCACGTACCAGGTGCTCGGATCCGTAGGATCAATCACGATATCAGCGATGCGCCCCGACATGAATGCCGGCCCGACGCTGCGCATCTCGAGTCCCATGAACGTGGCTTCATTAAAGCCAGGCGCGTCTTCCTCTTCAGCAACTGCCGCTGAAAAAATAAATGCTGTGAGTACAAGAATGAACCTGCGGTATTTCATAACGACCCCTTAATTTCCACGTTTCTTCTTCGGCTTGGCAGCCGGAAGTTCTTTTTCTGTGATGACGAAAAGCTCTGTCAGCCATTCCGCATCGTCTATTTCGTCCTCGATCAGGAACGAATTTTTTGCCCCCTCATACGGCGGCGCCTCGACAACCATTCCGATAAATTCGCGCCCCGCCCCGGTCGGCTTGACGAACAGCTGATTATCGCAGATCAACGCGACAACTTTGCCGTTCAGGTACAACGTTGTACCACCAAACATGTGGCGATAGCTCAGTTCGCAGCGATTCTGGACCTGGTCCACGACGAAATCGATGAAATCCTGATCATTAGGCATAGTTCTCCACCTCGTCACGCCCGGGCAGCGATGATTGCGCGCCCATCTTCGTCGTCGCAGCCGCGCCTGCCGCACAGGCAAAACGCAGCGCCTCAGCCGGTTCCTGCCCCTCGACGAGCGCCACTGTCAGCGCGGCTGTAAATGTATCGCCGGCGCCGGTTGTGTCGACAGCTGTCACGGTGGGCGGCGCTGCCTCGGCAATGACCTCACCGTCCTGCTCCAGCGTCGCCGTGCCCGAACCGCGTGTGGTGGCGATCAGGCCGGTGCAGGCTTTGAGCGTATTGCCATACCAGGCCGACTCGATTTCGTTTACGACAACGAGGTCGGCGCGCTGTAATACTGCCACATCGATCCGCTTTGCTGGCGCCAGATTGACGCAGAAGAAGCCACCAAAGGTTTGCGCGGCGTGTGCAACGGTATCGACGGGCACTTCCAGCTGGCAAATCAGCGCATCGGTAGCGGGTGGCTCGAAATCGTCCGGGTGGAGCAGGCGGTTCGCGCCCGGTGCGACAACGATCTGGTTTTCCCCTGAGGGGGCCACCGCAATCAGGGCCGTCCCTGTTGCCGCAGCGGGCAGCGCTATGCAGTTAGCCAGATCCACACCTCCTTCCCTGAGCAGTGTCAGCGCCTCATCCGCCGAGCCATCCTCTCCGACCCGCGCAATCAGGCTGACATCAGCCCCGAGGCGCTGCGCCGCGAGCGCCTGGTTGGCGCCCTTGCCGCCCGGGAAGTGGTGCAGCTCGGCATCGGTTATGGTCTCGCCCGGCGCTGGCAACCGGGCCGCCTTGGCAACAATGTCGAGATTGACCGAACCAATAACAGTAATAGTCGGCATCCTTAGTCTCCGAACACAGCCAGTTTCTCGACCAACAGCTCGTAGAAGCCGTCCGCGTCGACCTCATAAGCCCACTCGACATTGTGTGGCCGGTCCGTCACATGCCAGAAGTCGACAGCAGTGTGCCCCATGGTCAGCTCCGATTGCGTTTCGACGGACAGATTGCAGGCTTTGCTCGCAAACAGCCCCGGACACAACAACCACGCTACCGTGCAGGGATCATGCAGGGGCGCACCTTCGGAACCGTACTTTTTCGTATCGTAGCGATGGAAAAAACTCAGCATGTCGGCGGTCGCCGTCGCGACAGCATTCCCGACCTCGCGAATACGACCCACCCGCTCGCGCGTGGACAAAACCTGGTGCGTTACATCGAGTCCCATCGCAGTCACCGGTTTTCCACACTGGTAGACGATCTCCGCGGCGTGCGGGTCGACCAGGACGTTGAATTCAGCCGACGGCGATCGATTGCCGCCTTCACGCATGGCACCGCCCATCGACACGATGCGGTCCACAGCATCAAGCACACTCGGGTCGCGATTGATTGCAGCTGCGATGTTTGTCATCGGCCCGGTCGGCACCAGGGTGACTGTCCCCTCCTCGGCGGCACGCAGTGTTTCAATAATGAAGTCGACCGCGTGTTCATCCTGCAGCGGGGTCTCGGGTTCGAACACATCGACGCCATCGATGCCGGTAGCGCCATGGATGTACTCGGCCGTGATCGCGTTCAGAACCAGCGGCTCTTTACAGCCAGCATAGACCGGTACATCGGTGCGCCCGGCGATATCGCACATCATGCGCGCATTGCGTTGCGTCAACTCGAGCGGCACATTTCCTGCCACCGTCGTGATGCCAAGCACATCGAGTTCATCCGGCGCAGCCAGCGCGAGGAACAGGGCGACCGCGTCGTCCTGCCCCGGGTCACAGTCGATTATGATCTTGCGCGGTCCCACGTCGTCAGAACGTCAGCAACAACCCGGCCAGCGCCGCGCTCATCAGGTTGGATAACGAACCCGCCAGGACAGCCTTTAATCCGAGTTGTCCGATCAGATCACGTTTTTCAGGTACCAGCACGCCGAGGCCGCCGAGCAGAATGGCGATGGATGACAGGTTGGCAAAGCCACACAGTGAGAAGGTCACGATCGCGATGGTACGTGGTGACATGCCTGCCAGATAGTCGTTCAGGTGTGAGAACGCGACAAACTCGTTGAGAATCAGCTTCTCACCAAACAGCGCGCCCGCGGCCTGGGCTTCTTCCCAGGGAACACTGAGCAGGAACATCAGTGGCTGGAATATTTTGCCAAGAATCATTTGCAGCGTCAGTTCGTAACCAAACCATCCTGCGACCCAGCCGACGAGACCATTAAACAACGCAATCAACGCCACGAACGCAATCAACATGGCACCGATGTTAGCTGCCAGGCGCAAGCCGTCCGTCGTACCCGATGCAGCAGCGAGAATCACGTTCTTGTGCTGGCTCTTTTCCATCACGAGTTTTTCTTGCTGGCCCGATCCCACGACGACGTCGTCGGGCATGACAATCTTGGCCATTAGCAGGCCGCCAGGCGCCGCCATAAATGCAGCCGCCAGGAGGTATTTGAGTTCAGCGCCCATGAGCGCGTAACCGGCGAGAACGGTACCGGCAATCGACGCGAGTCCGGACACCATCACCGCAAACATCTGCGCCTCGGTCAGTCCTTTGAGGTAGGGCCTGACCGCCAGCGGTGCCTCCGTCTGTCCAACGAAGATATTCGCCGCAGCGTTCATCGACTCAACCGCACCCGTGCCGATTACCTTGTGCAGGAAACCACCCACGAGCTTGACGATCCACTCCATCACACGCAGGTGATAGAGCACTGACATAAGGGCCGAGAAGAAAATAATGATCGGCAGGACATTGATCGCGAAACTGAAACCGATGACGTCCGTGTCCGCCAGCGGGCCGAAGACCATGTCGATGCCTTCCCTCGAAAAGCCGATGACGGCCATGACACCGTTACTCAGGAATTCAATGCCGGCACGGCCTTTGTCCCAGTAGAGCACGATCGTCGCGACGACAACCTGCAAGGCAAACGCAGCACCAACGATACGCAGGTTTACGGCCTTACGATTGCTGGAAAACAGGAATGCGATGGCAAGGATGACGACGATCCCGACGATGCCGATGTAATTGGACATGAACTCCCCCGACAGCTTCTTATTATTTGATCGGCTAGTTTACCGCATAGCGGCGCTCTAGCCGGTCAAAATCTCGCAGATCACAGGACGTTCAAGCGGCGCTTCGTCACCCAGTGAAATCGCAGCAAGCAGGTTTTGTTCAGCCCGGTCAGCGGCCGCTTCGGAAGCGGCGTGGATAACCGCAAGCGGTGTGTTGCTGTCGAGTTCCGCGCCGGTGGGCGCGATATCGCTGAAACCTACGGACAGGTCCAGATTCTCGCCAACGCGGCGACGCCCGCCACCGAGTTCGATGATCGCGTTGCCCACCGCGCGCGCGTCGACAGCGGTCACGATACCCTGCGCATAAACCGGGCGAATGAGGGGTGCCTTCGGCAGGTAACTAGCATGCTTGTCCAGCAAATCGCCTGGTCCGCCAAGGGCTTCGACCATGGCCGCGAATCGCTCGGCAGCCTTGCCACTGCTTAGGGCTTCCTCACACCGAGCGGCAGCTTCCAGGCGGTCGTCAGCCTCGCCGGATACGATGAGCATTTCCGTACACAGCGCCATGGTGACCTCGTTGAGGCGCGCTTCACGCACGTCATTGCGAAGAAACAGGATCGACTCTTCGATTTCGAGGGCGTTGCCGGCCGTACGTCCAAGCACTTCATTCATATCGGTGATGACGGCATGTGTCTGCAGCCCTGCTTTCGCCGCTGTGGCAATGATGCTCCGAGCCAGTTCACGAGCCCGGTCCATTGATTCCATGAATGCACCGCTGCCGACCTTCACGTCCATAACGAGGCCTTGCAGGCCTGCAGCGATTTTCTTGGAGAGAATGGACGCCGTGATGAGCGGCACGGACTCGACCGTGGCGGTTACATCACGAATCGAATAGAAGCGCCGGTCGGCTGGAGCGAGGTCCGGCGTCTGCCCGATGATCGCACAGTTCACCGCCGCAACCACGTCGCGGAAGGCATCGAGATCGGGCGTTGCGTTGTAGCCGGGGATCGACTCTGCCTTGTCCGTCGTACCACCAGTGTGGCCGAGCCCCCTGCCAGAAATCATCGGCACGTAACAACCACAGGCTGCCAGTATCGGGGCCAGCAGGAAACTGACCTTGTCACCAACGCCGCCTGTCGAATGTTTGTCGACGACCGGCGCGGTATAGACCTCGGGGTCCCAATCGAGAACCGTACCCGACGCTGCCATCGCCAGCGTCAGCTTCGCCGCCTCGTCGAAGCTCATGGAATTCAGGAACACGGCCATCGCCAATGCCGAAACCTGTTCGGCGGGAAGGCTCTCATCGGCAAGACCGTTAACGAAGAACTGGATTTCCTCGTCGCTGAGTTCACCACCGTCGCGCTTTTTGCGTATTACATCCGTGAATAACATGTTGTTCCCTACTCAAATCCGCGTAATGGCAATGTGTCATCACGCTGCAGCCAGTTTTCCGCCGGATAGTCGCACTGTCGATCGATCACGTGCAGCGTATACGCGTGGCGTGATTTTACCGAGCGATTCGCGGCACTCAGATGCGGCATGCGTCCATCGAAAACGACCAGCGTGCCTGCCGGCGCTTCGGCTGCGACTTTACGATCCTCGGGCCATGGCGTGTCGTCCAGCGTTTCGGTCACGAGCTTGCCATCAGCCTTGCGGTAATTACGCTTCTTCAGCGGCAGTTTGTGGCCACCCGGAATGAAATGCATGCAGCCGTTCTCGAGGGTCGCGTCTTCAAGCGCAAACCAGAAACCGATGCAGGACTCGGGCTCGGTATAGATGTAGGTGGAGTCCTGATGGCAGACCACTTCGCCACCGATTTGCGCCGGCTTGAAGATATACATCGATTGCAGGATAGCCGGGTCGACGAAGCCCACTCGCCGGGCCACTTCAGCCAGTTCCGGCGTGCGTGAGAACGCATCAAACACCGGATCAAGGTCATGCATGGCATGACCCATTTTGTTCAGGCAATGCTGTTTCGCCTGGCGCAGTTCGCCGGCCTCATTGAACGCATCATCCTCCAGGAAAAATCGAATCTTGTCGCCGGAGTCGATGAAATAGCTGTCGTCGAGCTGCGTTTGTCGCGTTGTCGAAAATACGCTACGCACCGCTGCCGGGTCGAAGTGCTCTACCAGCTCGTCGGCCCGCTGCTGGAGCCCGCGACAGGCCGCCACCGGCACGAAATCGCGCAACACCAGTACCCCCGCCTCGTGAAACCCAGCGACCATTTCGTCCGTAAGACACCCACCGGCAGGAGCCGCGAAAGTCGGAATTTCATCAAGAATATCAACAGGAATAGCCATTAGCCGTCACCTTAGATCACCAATAAGCGTCAAACAAGCAAGGTAATTCGGTATACTTGCCAGCACTCTAATTCAGCCTGAATTGTGAAGACTACCTTAACCTTTCCCGAGGGAATAATGATGAAGAACGATGGGATAAAAGGGATTTCGTTTGCCTGTATCGCAGCGTCACTGGCCATATCGCCGCTGGCACTGGCACAGGACGACAATGCCCTTATTGAAGAAATCATGGTGACCGCCACCAAGCGAGAGCAGAGTATTTACGAAGTCCCGGTCGCCGTCAGTGCTTTCCAGGGCGACCAGCTCGCACAGCAGGGCATTGTCGATATTATCGACATCGGCAAATTCGTACCCAACCTCAATATCACGCAGTTTTCGGCCGGCCACAACTCGTCGTCGAATCCGTTTATCCGCGGCATCGGCCTGCAGGATCACCTGATCACGACCGACCCGGGCGTCAGCGTCTATGTCGACGGTGTCTATCTCGGCCGTCAGGTTGGCCAGAACTGGAGTATTTCGAATATTGAACGAATCGAGGTTCTACGTGGACCGCAGGGCACGCTGTATGGTCGAAATTCGATTGGCGGCGCCATCAACATCATTACAAAGACGCCGGGTGAAGACCCGGGCGCGAAAGTCGGCCTCGAGGTCGGTAGTCGTGATCGTCTGAATGCCGACTTCTATGGCGACGCACAATTGAGCGATTCCATTGCGGTTTCGCTGACCGGTGGATTCAAGAAGCGCGGCGAAGTTGGCACCTTCTTGAACCTGCCGAATGCCGGCGTAGGCGTTGGCGAGAACGAAGAAGTCTATGGGCGAGTGGCATTTCGCGTTAATGTGAGCGACGACGCAACGCTTACGTTTGCGGCTGACGCTAACGACGGCAAGGGCGGTTTGCGTCCCTATACGACGTTGATCGACGAGTTGCCCGGCGGTGCGGTCTACGGCGCCGGCTACCGTAACTCGGACGTGTCATCCGATCCCTACGACAACAACACCGGCCAGGCCAGCCAGGCTCTGGTGACCAACAAGGCCTCGGGCGTCGCTGTTACCCTGGATTGGGACTTGAGCGACACGTACAACACCAGGGTCATCGCCAGTTCTCGCAGTTCCGAATACAAGTCCGGCCTGGACGACGACAGTTTTGTTGATGACTTCCTGTCCTTCCCGGAAATCGGCGACGCCGATCAGATGTCAGTCGAATGGCAGGTTAGCGGCAACTTCGATAACTGGGAT
>JAIBDF010000196.1 GCA_024679535.1 Chromatiales bacterium | reverse complement strand
GTGCCGCTGGAGCAGGTGATTGCTTATGTGCGACGCGTCAAACAGGCGGTGTCGCAGCCCGTCACTGTTGCTGATAACTATGAATGGTGGATTCGAGACGGTGCCCCGCTTGCAGCTGAACTCGATTTTCTTGGCGTGCACACGTATCCGGCATGGGAACAGAAGTCGATCGACGAGGCGCTCGAATACACGATCGACAATATTGAGGCGGTCCATGCCACGCTTCCGGACAAGCCTCTCGCGATTCTGGAGGCCGGCTGGGCAACGGTGGCAGATGAATTTGGTGAGCAGGCCAGTGAGGCTAACCAGGCGCGCTACTATGCAGAAATTGGTGACTGGGCCAGCGACTCGAACATCACCATCTTCTTTTTCGAAGCGTTCGACGAACCCTGGAAAGGAAATCCCGATAATGCGAACGGTGCCGAAAAACATTGGGGACTCTTTAATGTAGATCGCACGCCGAAACTGGTTTTCAAGTAATTTCAACCTGAGCATTGGCCGATGAATGCAACATCGAGATCGTCACTCCGGGGCTTGCGGACATTCTGCATTGCCGCACGCTATGAGAGTTTCCGAACGGCGGCTGAGGAATTGTTCATCACGGCTTCGGCTGTGAGTCACCAGATAAAAGGTCTCGAGCAGGAGTTGGGATTCTCCTTGTTCGAAAGAGGTACGCGCGATCTCAAACTGACGGAGACCGGCAGATCCTTCTACGAGGAAGTAAACCCGCTGATTGAGAAACTGGACAGTATCGCTGCGGGTTTCAGAGCAGTTGGGAAGCGAATATCGGTTCGAGTGTCTGTGCAGCCGTTCTTTGCAAGTGAGCTTTTCGTTCCGCGCCTTAGCGAGTTCACGGCCGAGCATCCGGAAATCGACATTCAGGTTGGCAGCAGCGACGAGACGCCCGAGAAACACCCGTCTGATGCGGACCTGTCCATCCGCCTCTTCAAGAAGCCGCCGGCTGATATGGAGGCGAACCTGCTATTTCCGCTTAGACTTGTTCCGGCGGGTTCTCCGGATTTCATGCGGGAATTGACTGTAAAGAAAAAGCAGATCACCAGCGACTTTCCATTGATCGTGCATCAGACACTCCCGAAAGCCTGGAAGCAGTGGGAAGATGACAGTGGAATTCGCTTGCCGGGGAACAGCAAAGTAACGCGTCTCGATTCGATGATCGCGGTAGTCCGAGCGGCGGAACAAGGGATTGGTGCTGCACTGGTTCCCGTGCCGTTGGCGAACCTGTGGTTCAAACAGGGCAGTATCGTCAGGCTCTTCAGGCAGGAACTGGTGACCAAAGTCAGCTACTACCTGGTATGCAGCAAGGAGCACTCCCGTGATAAAGGCGTGCAGCTCCTGCGGGACTGGATAATTCAGAATTTCGCTGTGGAAGGCTGAGCTTTTTTCATCCAAGACCTGATTTTTCTTCGTTTGTGAACAAGGCCTCCCGGCCTTACATTTTGCGTGTCGGGACCCGGAAGGTCGCCGGCAGATCGCAACAAGATGTTAACTATGGAGAGTACACAATGTTCAACAAAGCCAAACCCGCACGCGATCCATTCGCGTTTAGCCTGGGCGGGATGGCGGCGATCACATCGTTTGCCATAGCGCCAGTAGTAGCCGACGACCAGATCAACAAGGCCTGGGACGAGCGCTTCCGTCGCGACCAGTCAGGTACCGATACGCAACGGAATGCGGCGCAGCCGCATGTCCATTGGGCCACCTAGTTTAGCGCTTCCCAAAGGGTGTCCTGGAGCCGGGCAAGCGCCCGGCTCTTTTTTACTTCGCCTCAAAGCCGCTCGCTACGCTATACCGGCCCCCAGCGGGCGAATGGCGGTCAGCGAGTAGGGGATTTCCACGAATTGACAGCGTTGTCATAAATGATCTAGGGTCTGGGCCGACGAATGGTTCTGGTGGGGGTTCTGCCAGGGCAGTTGCTGGTCGGGGCTTACGTATGCAGTACACACCGAGCGAGCGTTTTCTCGTAATTTTCTTACCGATTTTATTGGCTGTGTCAGCCTGCTCGGACGGCGATCGTCCGGTGCCATCATCTGATGTTGAGATCCCGCCGCCGATCGGGATACCGCCGCAGAACAACGTCAATTCAGCGAATCCGACGTTGACTCTGGCCGAGAACGATGACGTATCCCCAGGCGATGCTCTGACCCTCGTCTGGAGCGATGAGTTCGAGGGGGCGCAGCTGGATCCCGATGTCTGGTTCTTCGAAACGGGAGACGGTACGGAGTACGGAATTCCGGGCTGGGGCAATAATGAGTTGCAGTACTACCTGCCGGATAACGCCCAACTTGGCGGCGGCGTGCTGACGATAGAAGCGCGCGCCGAATCGATCGGACAATTCGATTTTACGTCGGCACGTATCAATACGCGCGATCGATTCGCGTTTAAGTACGGCCGTGTCGAGGCCAGTATGCGCTTGCCCGGAGGACAAGGTGTCTGGCCGGCCTTCTGGATGCTTGCCCAGAACAGCCCTTACGGTGGTTGGGCAGCCTCGGGTGAAATTGACATCATGGAAGCTGTCAATCTTGGCGGCTCAGGCGGCAACACCGTCTACGGCACGATTCATTACGGCGGCGAGTTCCCTAATAACACTTTCAGCGGCGAAACCTACCTCGTGCCCACCAATACGATGACGGATTTTCATACCTATGCCGTCGAGTGGGATGCCACTGAAATTCGCTGGTACGTCGACGATGTACTGTATGCGATGCGTAACAACTGGTCGTCAACCGGTGGGCCATTCCCGGCGCCTTTCGATGAGCATTTCTACATCCTGTTCAACGTCGCCGTTGGCGGCAATTTTCCGGGCAATCCGGATGCGAATACTGTCTTCCCGGTGACCATGGAGGTTGACTGGGTACGCGTCTATTCGGGCGAACCCTGATTGGACATCGAGCGAGAAACTCATGCGGCCAAGCTCCATTTCGAACAAGAAATAGCCAAAGCCGTTAAACCAAAAAACACTTAGAGATTTCATCCATGTTATCTATCGCAGCGAAACGCGTTTCACGATTCTTGACGATTATCCTCTCAGCTACTGTTCTGGCCGGTTGTTTTGGCGAAGGTGACGGACCTACTCCGATCGCGGGTACGCCAGCACCACCTCCCCCCGTGATTCCGCCGGGTTTCTGTGACCCCATCTTCAACTTCGAGGATGCCTGCGGCGGCGTCTCCTTCAATAATTTCGAAGGTGGCGATGCGGCGATCATCGATAATCCCGACATGAGCGGCATCAACACGTCAGAGAAGGTCGCTCGGATGCTCAAGTTCCCCGTTGCGGGAGGCGGTACATTCGGTGGTACGGCAATGCTGCTGACCAGCGGCGTAGATTTCTCCGCCGGTGAAGCATTTACGATGAAGGTCTGGGCGTCACGCTCGGTGCCGGTCCTGTTCAAGTTTGAGGGGCTGAACCAGGAACGGTCGCTCGACCACAGCGGGAGCGGCACGTGGGAAGAGCTCTGCTATGACTTTACCGGTGCGACGGGCGGCCCGGCTGCAACCGATATCACGGTGATTTTCGACATCAACGTAATGGGTGCTTCTGACACCGACCCAGACAACTGGACGTTCTATTTTGATGAAATCGTTCAGGTCGAGAGCTGCGACGGTGGCGGGGGTGGAACACCGATCTCGCTTCCTGTCACATTTGATGACGCGACCGTAGATTACGAGCTCACGGATTTTGGCGGCGCTGCGACGGCCCTGATCGCGGACCCCGACAATGCAGCCAATACCGTGGCGAGCAGCAACAAACCGCCGGGTGCGGAATTATTTGCTGGCACCACAGTCGGTGAAGTTAGCGGTTTCGGTGCACTGCCGTTTACGGCAACGGATACGAGCATGACGGTGCGCGTGTACTCGCCGGACGCCGGTATACCGGTGCGCCTGAAAGTGGAAGATCGCACCGACAATACGATCTCGGTCGAGACCGAGGCGACGACGACGGTAGCGAATGCCTGGGAGACGCTGACGTTTGACTTCAGCGTTGAAGTCGCGGGCACCGCGGCGCTGAACCTGGCGAACACCTACGACAAGGC
>JAIBDF010000061.1 GCA_024679535.1 Chromatiales bacterium | reverse complement strand
CTGCAGTTCCTGCGCGAGGACCTGCGCATGACCGGCACCAAGGAAGGTTGCGCCGAAGGTGACTGCGGTGCGTGCACGGTCGTGGTCGTTGAGATTGACCGCAGCGGCAATGACATCGAGCTGAAGGCGATAAACTCGTGCATCCAGTTCCTGCCCACACTGGATGGCAAGGAATTGATTACGGTCGAAGGTCTGCAGGGCAAAGACGGCGGACTCCATCCTGTGCAACAGGCCATGGTCGATCAGCACGGTTCGCAGTGCGGCTTCTGTACGCCGGGTTTCGTTATGTCGCTGTACGCACTGTATCGGACGAACCCGGAGCCATCGCGCCAGGAAATCGACGATGCACTTGCAGGTAACCTGTGTCGTTGCACAGGTTACCGACCGATTATTGCCGCGGCCCGGGTTATGCATCAGCAGGACGACGACTGGAATTCGCAGCAGCATCTCGAGACGCTTGTTAGCGTGCGGCGTGACGGCGATCTTGCCCTCGAGAGCAACGGCCGGCGCTTCTTTGCGCCGCAGGATATCGCAACGTTCGCCAGGGTATTTCAGCAGTACCCCGACGCGACAATTCTCGCGGGCGGCACGGATATTGGCTTGTGGGTAACAAAACAGCACCGTGAACTGGAAACTGTCATTTATACGGGCCGCGTGGCAGAACTGCTCGAGCTGCGTACGTCAGCAAGTCACCTTGAGATTGGTGGCGCGGTCTCAATTACCGCAGCGAGCGCCGCACTCGTGGGACAGTACCCTGACCTCGATGAACTGTTCCGGCGTTTTGCATCGCCACCGATACGCAACGCGGGAACGCTGGGCGGCAACGTCGCAAACGGCTCCCCAATAGGCGACTCCATGCCGGCGCTCATGGTGCTTGGCGCGAGTCTTATTCTGCGTCGTGGCGACCAGGAGCGGGAGCTTGGTCTCGACGATTTCTACCACGACTATCAGGTGAACGACCTCCAGCCCGGCGAGTTCGTTGCCTGCATTCGGGTGCCGCTGGCGCGCGACGGGCTGCGAGTCGCCAGCCACAAATGGTCGAAGCGTTTCGATCAGGACATTTCCGCCGTATGCACGGCCTACAGTCTCGAGCTCGACGGCGAGACGGTGACCCGTTTTCGAATGGCCTGCGGTGGCCTGGCGGCAACGATCAGGCATGCCGAGCGCTGTGAACAGGTGATCAACGGTGCGCCATGGACTGCAGAGACCATCGACCGAGCCTGCGCCGCGCTCGCGAAGGACTTTACGCCGATCAGTGATATGCGGGCATCCGCGGACATTCGGCTGGTGGCTGCGCAGAATCTGCTGCGCCGCTTCTTTATGGAATCGCGGGGCGAGGTAGAGGCAACGGTGTACACGTATGGTCGCTAGAGCCGTCGGCAAGTCGCTGCCCCACGACAGCGCGCACCTGCATGTTTCCGGGCAAGCGGCCTACACGGACGACCTGCCCGAACCGCGCGACCTGCTGCATCTCGCGGTTGGCATGAGCACGGTGGCACATGCCAGCGTTCGCGACCTTGACCTGTCGAATGTTCTGGCAGCGGAGGGCGTCGTAGATACATGTACAGCGGCCGACATTCCCGGCGAAAACAACTACGGATCGATCGTCAAGGACGATCCCCTGTTGGCGGACGGGCTCGTGCAGTATGTCGGGCAGCCTCTGTTTGTGGTCGCAGCAGAGACGGTTGATGCCGCCCGCAAGGCCGCGCACAA
Source organism: Chromatiales bacterium (assembly GCA_024679535.1). GTDB lineage: Bacteria > Pseudomonadota > Gammaproteobacteria > Steroidobacterales > Woeseiaceae > UBA1847. The sequence continues at coordinate 18,188 of JAIBDF010000061.1, read as the reverse complement.
GGTGACCGTGGACTACGACGAACTCGAGGCAATTCTCGACCCGCTTACAGCCGTGGAGAAGCAGTCGTTTGTCCTGCCATCCGAAACCCTTAAAAGGGGGGATCCCGATGCCGCGCTCGAGGCAGCACCGCACCGCTTGCGGCGGCGCGTGTCGCTTGGCGGGCAAGACCAGTTCTACCTTGAAGGCCAGATCGCGATGGCTATTCCGCAGGAAGATGGCGGCATCCTTGTCTACAGTTCGACGCAACATCCGGATGAAGTGCAGGGCATCGTTGCGCATGCGACGCAGCGGGACGCCAAGGATGTCGTCGTGATTTGTCGGCGCATGGGCGGTGCCTTTGGCGGCAAGGAAAGCCAGGCGGCCCTGATCGGCTGCATTGCGGCGCTGGCAGCGGACAAGACGGGCAGGCCCTGCAAGCTGCGGCTCGATCGTGACGACGACATGATCATGACGGGCAAACGCCACGACTTTGTCATTGACTACGACGTGGGTTTCGACGACGACGGTCGTATCCTGGGAATCGATTTCGAATTTGCGGCGCGCTGTGGCATGTCGGCAGATTTATCCGGCCCGGTAAACGATCGCGCCATGTTTCATTGCGACAACGCTTATTATCTTGAGAATGTCCGCATCCTGTCGCACCGTTGCAAGACGAACACAGTGTCCAACACGGCGTTTCGTGGATTCGGCGGTCCGCAGGGGATGTTCGCTATTGAATGCGTCATCGACGATATCGCGCGGACCCTTGGCAAGGACCCGCTTGCCGTGCGGCGCCAGAACTTCTATGGCACCGAAGACCGTAACGTAACCCACTACCAGCAGGTCGTCGAAGACAATATCGCCGACGAACTGTTCGATCGCCTGCTGGCAAGCAGTGATTACCCAGAGCGCCGCAAATCCATCCACGCGTTTAACGCCGAGAGCCAGGTATTAAAACGTGGCATCGCCATCACGCCGGTCAAGTTCGGCATCTCGTTTACGTCAACGTTGCTCAACCAGGCCGGTGCCCTTGTCCATGTCTACAAGGACGGCACCGTGCTGCTAAACCACGGCGGCACGGAGATGGGGCAGGGCCTGTATGTCAAAGTCGCGCAGGTCGTTGCCGACGAACTTGGCATTAGTATCGAGCGCGTGCGGACGACGGCAGCTGACACGAGCAAGGTACCCAATGCATCCGCAACCGCAGCCTCGAGCGGCTCGGATATGAACGGCAAGGCCGCGCAGAAGGCGGCAGCGAAGATTCGCAAGCGCATTACGGCGTTCGCCGCGAGGCACTATGGTGTATCCGAAGCGGAGATCGATTTCCGTGATGACGTTGCGCATATCGCGAGCCGGGTCATGGATTTCCCGGAACTGGTGCAGCTTGCGTGGGCGAACCGGGTCTCACTGTCCGCAACGGGTTACTACCGCACGCCGAAGATCAACTATGATCGCACGACGTTCACGGGCCGCCCGTTTTATTACTTCGCGTACGGTGCCGCGGTAACCGAGATTGTTGTCGATACCCTGACCGGAGAGAATCGGGTATTGCGCGCCGACATCCTCCATGACTGTGGAGATTCATTGAATCCGGCCGTCGATCTCGGTCAGGTCGAAGGTGGCTATGTGCAGGGCGTCGGCTGGCTGACGTCCGAAGAGCTCTGGTGGAACGACAAGGGCGATCTAGGCACGCACGCACCGTCGACATACAAGATACCGACCTGCTCGGATCTCGCGCCCGACTTCCGTGTCGAACTGCTGCAAAACTCCGCCAATCGCGAGAAGACTATCTACCGTTCCAAAGCGGTTGGTGAGCCACCATTAATGCTCGGCCTGTCAGCCTTCTTCGCTTTGCGCGACGCGATTGCGGACGCGGACCGGGCCTTGCCGGACCTGCAGGCGCCGGCCACGCCCGAGGCGATCCTGCGCGCGCTGCAAGGTGGTGGCGATGAATGAGTGGATCGACGAGCTGAGTGACCTGAGTGCGGCAGGCGAACCGGCCGTGCTCGTGACCGTGGCAGGCATTCGTGGTTCAGCACCGCGAGAAATAGGCGCGAAAATGATTGTCACGGCCAGCGAGACAATCGGCACGATCGGTGGCGGGCAACTGGAGTATCATTGTACGCGCGTTGCGGTTGGCATGCTGGCCGAGGAAAAGCTTGCGCTGCGGAGCTTTCCGCTGGGTTCGTCGATGGGCCAGTGTTGCGGCGGAGTCGTGGAGATTCTCTTCGAACCGGTTGCCGGCGGTATGCCGGCCTGGTTGCGTGACCTGCGCGTGCTGCACGGCCAGCGCGAACCGGCGGTCGTCGCGACGCGCATTTCGCAATCAGCGCCCGCGAAGTTTGTGGTTACTGCCGACCGTATATTCGGTGTCGATGAATCGGCGGCAGAGGATGAACTGGTTGTCGCCGCGCGAGCAATTCTGGGCGACGGACCGGGCGCGCAACGCAATGTGCAGGAGCTCTACGAACCGGTTGTCAGTTCCGATTTTAATATTGCCGTGTTTGGTGCCGGGCACGTGGGTGCGGCGGTCGTAAGTACGCTGTCGCGTCTCGAATGCAATATTCGCTGGGTAGACAGCAGGCGTAATTTTTTCCGTGATGTGCCCGCGAATGTCCGGGCGATCGAGGCGGCAGAACCCGCACTCGAGGTGGCTGCAATGCCGCCGGACAGCTACTACCTGGTCATGACGCACAGCCACGCGATCGATTTCGATGTCTGCGATCGCATCCTGCGACGCGGCGACGTGCGCTATTGCGGGCTTATCGGCTCGATCACCAAGCGACGTCGTTTTGAAAAGCGTTATCGGCAGCAGGGCATGCCTGCGGCCATGATCGACTCGCTCGTTTGCCCGATCGGCGTCGACGGCATCAGCGGCAAGAAGCCTGCTGAGATTGCGGTGTCGGCGGCAGCCGAGATACTAAAGCTCAGGGAGTTGAAAGCAGCAGTAGCCGATGCGGAGTATCCTGATAATGTCCACCCGATAGGCACATAGGAACAAGACGCATAGATGGAAGCGTATATCGCTGATTGGCTTAACCTCCTGGTGCGCTGGCTGCATGTTATCGCCGGCGTTGCATGGATTGGTGCGTCGTTCTATTTCATCTGGCTTGATGATCATCTCGAACCGCCGCGGGATCCGGCCGACGACGAGAAGGGCGTTGGCGGTGAGGTCTGGTCGGTGCACGGTGGCGGGTTCTATCACGCGCAAAAATACAAAGGCGCACCGCAGGCATTGCCGGAGCGTCTTCACTGGTTCAAGTGGGAGGCCTACACGACCTGGCTCTCCGGGATTTTCCTCACAGCGTTGATGTACTGGTATGGCGCCGAGGTTTACCTGATTGACCGGTCGGTCGCTGATTTCCCGGCGCCGGTTGCGGTGGGCATCGCCATCGCGTTCATCGTCGGCGGCTGGCTCGTATACGACGTCCTGTGCAAGTCACCGCTGGCGCGCGACACACGTGTATTTGGCGGCATCCTCCTGCTGCTGTCTGCGTTGCTGGCCTGGGGTCTGTGCGAGCTGTTCAGTGGCCGCGGTGCCTATATCCATTTTGGTGCGGTGCTCGGCACCATCATGGTGGCCAACGTGTTCTTTGTCATCATTCCGGGTCAGAAGCTCATGGTTGCCGCGGCAGCGCGCGGTGAGACGCCGGACCCCATTCACGGCCAGCGTGGCAAGCAGCGTTCCGTGCACAACACCTACTTCACGCTGCCCGTCCTGTTCGTTATGACGAGCAACCATTTTGCGATGACGTTCGGGCATGAGTACAACTGGCTGATCCTGATCGGCATATCGCTGGCGGGCGCGCTCATCCGAATCTACTTCGTAGCGCGCCACAAGGGGAAGGCGTCGGCGCTGCCCGTCATCCTCGCCGTTGTGCTACTCGCAGCGATCGCCGCAGCCATTGCGCCGCGCTCACCGACGTCGACCCGCGCTGAAGTCTCGTTTGATCAGGTTCGCAACGTGATCAACGCGCGTTGCACAAACTGTCATTCCGATGCGCCAGTACATCCTGCGTTCCTGGTCGCGCCGCTCGGCATCAGCTTCGATACCGATGAACAAATCCTCACCGAGGCCGACCGCATCTACCACCAGACCGTCGTGACGCGGGTCATGCCGGTTGGCAATCTGACCCACATGACAAACCAGGAGCGGCTGGTGATCGATACGTGGTACCAGGGCCTGCAGGCGGACCAATGACCGATTATCCAAGAGACATGCGCGGCTACGGCGCGAATCCGCCCGACCCTAACTGGCCTGATGGCGCTCGCACGGCGGTGCAATTCGTCATCAACTTTGAGGAAGGTGGTGAGAACTGCGTGCTGCACGGCGACAACGCGTCGGAAGCGTTTCTCTCGGAAATTATCGGCGCGCAACCCATCGAAGGTGAGCGCCATATGAACATGGAGTCGATTTATGAATACGGCTCGCGCGCCGGCTTCTGGCGGCTCCACCGTATGTTCACGGCAAATAAGGTACCAGTTACCGTATTTGCGGTGGCGATGGCCCTCGAGCGTAACCCGGACGCCGTGAAGGCCATGCAGGATGCAGAGTGGGAAATCGCAAGTCACGGCTATCGGTGGATCGACTACCAGCATGTCGACACAGCGACGGAACGCGCGCATCTTGCGAAAGCCATCGAGATCCACACGCGGGCAACGGGCGAGCGCCCGACCGGCTGGTATCTGGGGCGCTGCAGCCCGAACAGTCACCGGCTCGCGGCCGAAAACGGCGGCTTTACCTACAACGCCGATTGCTATTCTGACGACCTGCCTTACTGGAACTACGATTTTGCGCCGCCGCAGCTCATGGTTCCCTACACACTCGACGCCAACGACATGCGTTTTGCCACGGCGCAGGGTTTCAACTCCGGCAAGCAGTTTTACCGCTATCTGAAAGACACATTCAAGGTCCTCCATGCTGAAGGCGGACGGATGATGTCGATCGGCTTGCATTGCCGACTGGCTGGCCGTCCCGGCAGGGCGGCTGCCGTGGCACAATTCCTCAACTACCTTGGCAAGCAGGACGCTGTCTGGATAGCGACCCGGCTGGATATTGCAGAACACTGGCGGCAGCAACACCCGCCGCAGGAGAACAGCTAATGGACCGTCATGATTTCATCGCATGCTACGCGGGCGTCTACGAGCACTCGCCCTGGGTGGCGCAGCACGTTGCTGCGTTTGCGGCAGACATCGATGACAGTGGCCGCCTTGCAGAGCTTATGGCCGACTGCGTGGATAACGCCGCTACCGAACAGCAACTCAAGTTGATTCGGGCGCACCCGGACCTGGCCGGCAAGGCGCAGATCGCCGGGGACCTGACCGAAGACTCGACCGAAGAACAGGCAAGTGCCGGGCTGGATCAGTGTTCAAAGGTTGAGTACGAACGTTTTCAGGCGTTGAATGACGCCTATAAAGAAAAGTTCGGTTTCCCCTTTGTCATGGCGGTACGCCGCAGTAATCGGGCCGAAATCCTCGAGGCGTTTAGTGCGCGACTGAAGAATGACTACGATACCGAATTCGAAACGGCGCTCGTCGAGATTCACAAGATAGCGCGTCTGCGTCTCGACGCGATAGGAAGCGGGCCATGACGCACGCGGCTGAAAAATGGGTACAGCTGGAGCGGCCGCGTCTTGGTTCACGCGTCACCTTTGCGACCGACGAGTTTTTCGGCGCCAAGGAGCGTTTAATCAATTTCGCCGCGCCGGTATTCATTGACGATAAATACGATGACCACGGTAAATGGATGGACGGCTGGGAAAGTCGCCGCAAACGCGGGCCGGGGCACGACTACTGCGTTATTCGACTCGGAGTGCCGGGGGTCATCCACGGCTTCGACGTCGATACGAGTCATTTCACAGGCAACTTCCCACCGCAGGCCTCGATCGAGGCCTGTGTCAGCAATGAGGATGTACCGGAAGATGGCTGGGTCGAGCTTGTGCCAAAGGTCGATCTTGCGGGCAACTCGCATCACTATCTTGATGCGCGCGACGACACAATTTTTACGCATGTGCGCTTACATATCTATCCCGATGGTGGCGTGGCGCGGTTGCGTATCTTCGGTGAGGTGAGGGCGGACTTTGCCGATGTAGACGGTTACGTTGACCTTGTCGCTGTTGAACATGGCGGCCGCCCGCTTGCGTGCAGCGATGAGCACTACGGTTCCGTGCACAATCTCACGGCGCCGGGTCGTGGCGCCAACATGGGTGATGGATGGGAAACGGCCAGGCGGCGAGGCCCCGGCAACGACTGGGTGATTCTCGCGTTGGGTCAGCCCGGCGTCATCGAGCGGGCCGAAATCGACACCGCGCATTTCAAAGGCAACTACCCCGATCGGGTTTCGCTGGAAGCTGCGATGTTCGAAAGTGACGATGACGCGAACAATGATTCAGACCAGTGGCAAACGTTGCTGCCCGAAGCGCGACTCAAAATGGACCAGCAGCATTACTTTGACGACGCTCTGGAGAAGATTGGGCCGGTCAGTCATGTGCGCATGTCGATCTATCCGGACGGTGGGGTGAGCCGGATTCGGCTCTTCGGACAGGTTCATGGCTGACGCCAGGATTCTGTCGTTGAAGCCTGAGCCGCTCACGCGGGAACGGTTTGCACCCTACGGTGATGTCATCGAGGGGGCAATGGACAGTCCAAACGTCATGAATGAGGCACGGTTTCAACGCTTTGATGATCTCTGCGACATCGACCTCGGCGACGGCGATGTGTCGATCAGCATAGCTCGCTGCCGTGCGGCGACGGTGCTGCCGTTACGCATCGATATGGTGGAGCGGCATCCGCTTGGCAGCCAGGCATTCGTGCCGCTCAAACCCTGCCGCATGGTGCTCGTGGTCGCGCCGCCAGGCGAAAGTGTCGATGTGGACGGACTGAGGGCCTTCGTTACGAATGGCCGGCAGGGGATCAACTATCATCGTGGCACATGGCATATGCCCCTGATCGCCTTCGACGCGGGCCAGGACTTCCTGATCGTTGATCGCGGCGGCAACGAGGCGAACTGCGACACACACTCGCTGGATCGAATCGTAATGCTGGAAGCTGTGTAGTGCAGGCGCTACGCGCCTCGATTCTGCACTGCCTCGCCGATCCAGGCGAAGAGTCAAACCAGTCGGCCTATGAATATTTCGCAGACGGCCTGCTGGTCGTCGACGAGGGGCACATCGTCGACGCCGGCGATGCGACCCAATTGCTCAGTGAGCTGCCGTCCGATACGGCAGTCATTGACTATGCTGGCAAGCTCATCGTTCCCGGGTTTATCGATTGCCATGTGCATTTTCCGCAGCTCGATATTATTGGCTCCTATGGCGCACGGCTGCTCGACTGGCTCAACCGGTACGCGTTTCCTGCCGAAGAAAAATTCGCCGATCCGGACTACGCGCATGAAGTGGCGGGCGTGTTTATTGACGAACTGCTCACGAACGGTACGACAACGGCGCTCGTGTTCGGCACGGTTCATCCGCATTCTGCTGATGCTGTCTTCGAGGCCGCCGACGCGAAGGGGATGCGGCTGATCGCCGGCAAGGTTTTGATGGACAGCAACTGCCCGGAGGCGTTACGCGACGATGCGGAGACGGGTTACGCCGATAGCAAGGCACTGATCGAACGCTGGCATGGCAAAGGGCGTCTTGGCTATGCGATTACGCCACGCTTTGCGCTCACCTCTTCGCCAGAGCAGCTCGCAGCCGCGGGACGACTGGCCAGTGAGTACCCCGACGTCTGGATTCATACGCATCTTGCCGAGAACATGGAAGAGGTCGACGAGATCGCAAGGCTGTTTCCCGATAGCCGCAGCTACCTGGACGTCTATGAACAACATGGCTTGTTGAGAACGCGCGCAGTGTTTGCGCATTGCCTGCACATGGATGATGACGATCGAGCGAGCATGTCTGTCCATGGGGGCGCTGCCGCGTTTTGCCCGACATCAAACCTGTTCCTGGGTAGCGGACTGTTTGACCTGCCAGCATTCCGGGATGCAGGCATCCGATGTGGACTGGGCACCGACGTGGGTGGAGGGACGAGTCTGTCGCTCCTCAAGACAGCCAGCGAAGCCTACAAAGTATTACACCTGCAGGAGCACGCGCTGCCGGCAACACGCGCCCTGTACCTCGCGACACTCGGTGCCGCCGAGGCGCTCTACCTCGAGGACAAGATCGGCAATTTCGCAAGCGGCAAGGAGGCGGATTTCGTCGTGCTCGACTTCGAGGGTTCAAGTCTGACGGCGCGGCGCACCGCTGCGGCCGAGACGATCGAAGAAAAACTGTTCGCGCTGATCACGCTTGCGGACGATCGCAACATCGCGGCAACGTACGTAAACGGGGTGAATGTCCGATGAATCGAGTGTGTTTAACGCGGTCACTTTTACTGATCGCGGCAGCCGGTTGCCAACCTGCGCCCACGACCCAGCAAACCGCACTGAGTAACGGCGTGGTGGCTACGGCACATCCGTTGGCGACAAGCGCGGCAGAGGCCGTGTTGAATAAAGGCGGCAATGCCGCCGACGCGGCGGTGGCAGCCGGATTCACACTCGCGGTGGTCGAGCCCTCCATGAGCAATCTCGGTGGCCGTACGCAGATTTTTGTGAGGTCACCGAATGGTGAATACCAGGGCTACAACGGGATGACCGAAGTGCCTGCTGCCTATACCCCGCCGGAAGAGCCGGTTGGACAGGGCTACGGCACTATAGCCACGCCGGGGGTGGTTGCTGGACTCGCTCGACTGCACGCAGAGCATGGTTCCTTGCCGTGGTCCGATTTGTTGCAGGAGCCAGCGCGCATCGCGCGCGAGGGTTATGTGTTGTTGCCAGGTGCTGCAGCGCGTCACGAAGAAGGACTGGAACAGTTCAAAGACAACCCGGGGTTTCAACAGGTATTTATTGAAGAGGATGGCACCGCCCATGATGCTGGCGACGTGGTAAGGCAGCCGGCCCTCGGGCAGACAATCACGCGACTGGCTGAAGCTGGTGCTCAAGATTTCTACAAGGGAGAAATTGCCCGGCAGATCGCCGCCGATATGGCGGCAAACGGCGGGTATGTTTCTGCCGGTGACCTGGCTGCATACGAGGTTCTGGATGGCCGTTACATCAGTACGCAGTATCGAGGCTACGAGATTCATTCGCTGGCGGCACCTGCGGGCGGCGGCCTGGTGGTGAAAGCCCTAAATATACTCGAGAACGTCGACATGGCCGCACTGTCGGAGTCGCAGTGGGCGGCGGTCATGAACCAGACGTTGGCGCTGACAATTAACAGCATGGCCGCCGATCGTGCCGAGCTCGACCTGACCAAGGTCGCGGACAAGGTATGGGCTGCAGAACAGGCTGCGAGTATCAGGGTGCCCCCTGCTGAGGCCATTGCGACGGCGTCTGCAGTGGCGATCGACAGCAACCGCTTGCTCGCATCGGAAACCGACTGGAGTGGCAGTTATTGGGGGCCGGACAGCCATCACACCACGCATTTCACCATTGCCGATTGCGACGGCAGGGTCGTCAGTATTACGCAAACGGTAGGGCCGCTGTTTGGATCCAGAGTCATCACGCCCCGGCTTGGATTCGTTTACGCGGCGACCATGGGCAATTACCTGTCTGGGGCAGACCAGAAACCCGGGTCGCGGCCGCGGACAACGATTGCTCCGACAGTTATCACCCGCGATGGTGAAGTCGTGCTGGCGCTGGGCGCCGCCGGGGGCATACGAATCCTGTCGGCGATTGTCCAGACCGTCTCACGCCATGTCGATCAGGGGCATGCCCCGGCTGCGGCTGTCGCGTTGCCGCGCGTGCATCCGGTGCGAGGAGAGAGTGAATCGGGCGAGCGTGTCATGCGCACGGAAGGAGTGAACCTCGAAATGACTCCCGAAAGAGGGTGGCCAGCCGCGGTAAGCGACGGTCTCGCTGCCGCAGGCTTCGAGGTAGTTGCCGTGGCACAGCATGCGGCATTTGGTCGCGTTCACCTGGTCGCGCGTGAAGGCGACACCTGGCAGGGCGTTGCGGATTTGGACTGGGAAGGGACAGTACAATCGACGCACTGCGAGGTTCGCTAGCCGCGAACCTTGCCGATGTTCTTGGCCTGGGAGCGGCGCATATTCTTGACTGAGTTTACGGCGCCTGGCCCCGGCATTACGATCACAGCAAGTCGTTTCCGCTTCCGTGGCACGGTGGACAAACCTGAAGACCTCAGCGTCGTGGCCAGGCTGTTCAACGCCGAGGGTGGAGAAGTAACGAACTTTTGTATTAATGCTGGTTATATTTCGTCAACTGTCCGCCACGGGGCAGCTTGCAGCGTTAGGACAGATAGAATTTTCATCGGCTGCGTTCAAGACGGCAGCAAAACATTGAAAATGGCGTTGCCAATATAATAAAAATATAAACACCCGAACAAGAACATGCCCGTCGCTGTGAATACGTTTCGCGTGGTTGTTGTCATGTTATTCCGTCACTCCTGGAGCAACCAGCAGTATAACCGCCCAGGCGGCATACAGAAGGACTGTTGCGCCGAAAAGGAATCCAACCAATAGCACCAGTTTCTTCTGCCATGCGGGTGGTGGCTGCTTTTCGTAGGGTCGTTTCATCATCCTTCAATAGTACGGCAAAGTGCCGACGGCGTTCATTCGGTGACGATAACGTCTGCCTCCAGGTGTGAGTCCGCCTTCATAGAGTTCGTTATCAGGCAGTATTTCTCAGCCTTTTCGAGAATGGTATTCGCCTTCTTCTCATTCGTCCCGGCTGGCACAGTCAGTTTCGCGCTAACCCTGAACGCCGTGAACTGCGTGAGCTTCTCTACCTTGTCCAGCTCACCCTCCGCCTCGCACTCAAGCGTCAGCCACTCAAGCTTTGCTGTTCTCGCAATAGCCCTGAAACTCAGCACGAAGCAATCGACAACTGCGCCAACCAGCATTGTTTCCGGAGACCAGACATCGCCGGGACCGCCGAACTCGGGTGGTCCCGCCGTCTCGAGATCGGGCAGCCCGTCGGCCGTTAAAATCACATTGGCCGCGCCATGTGCTGCAGCCACAACTCGGTAAATATGGGGTAGATCTTGCATGATCTGACTCATTGAGGATGGTGTACGTATAGTCCCGACTAGCTGGCGGCGATGCAATCGTTTCATAGTCTCGGATAACCGAGACAGGAGGCCGAATGCGCGATATTCCAATCGTTCAAGTCATGACGCCCGACCCAGCGACCATCGGTCCGCAGAGCAGTGCGGCCGAGGCCCGGCGCCTGCTCAATAGTAATGTCATTAATCACCTGCCCGTCGTCGAAAACGGGCGCCTGGTCGGCATTGTTTCCTCATCCGACTTTCTCAAGCTCCACCTTCTCGATGGCAAGTTACCGATCGTCTCGGACGCGACCGTGAACCAGATCATGGAAACCAAGGTCGTCGTTGTGAATAAGAAGGCAACCTTGCGTGATGCGGTGGAAAAACTGTCCGTAGGTGGTTTTCATGCACTACCCGTCATCGACCGCAAACGGCACCTGGTTGGAATGGTTACGTCCAGCGACCTGATCGGCATGCTGGATTCGAAGCTGGACGACTAGCGCACGAGGATTGCGCGAAAGTCGTTCACATTGGTGCGAGTCGGGCCGGTGAAAACCAGGTCCCCAAGCGCGTCAAAAAACGCATAGCTGTCATTATTCGCCTGCAACGCAAGCGCGTCGTGTGGTGATCGCTGCAGCGTATCGGGGAGGACCCGGCATCCCGCGTTATCGCCCCCGCCATCGATGCCGTCCGTGTCAGCAGCGAGTGCCGATATGCGGTCATGCCCGTTCAGCGCGATCGCGAGTGCGAGCCCGTACTCGCCATTGCGCCCGCCGCGGCCATCGCCGCTCACGCGCACCGTGGTTTCACCGCCGGAGAGAATAACGCAGGGTGGCTCCACCGGACCCCGGCCCGCGGCGATATCGATGGCGAGCCGCGCATGTTCCTCGGCGAGTTCACGCGCATCGCCAGCGAGGTCCCCGAGCAGGTAGGGAGTGACGTCGAGTTCCAGGGCGCGCAGTGCAGCGGCCTGGAGCGCGTCATCGCTGGTGGCAAGGATGCGGACGTCGTTTTCCAGCGCCGCGGCTATATCGACAACGGTGGGGCCCGACGCGACCACGGATGGATCGTTACCCGGGACGTCCGAGATGATCAGCGTGATGACATTCGCAGGTGCGCATGCCGCGGCCAGCTTTCCACCTTTGACGGCCGAGAGTTCTTTACGGGCGGCGTTGATCTCGTGAATCGCCGCGCCACTATTTAGCAGCACCGTCGTCCTGGCCTGTTTTTCCGCCAGCGTGATGCCGGGTGCCGGAGCGCATAACAAGGACGAACCGCCGCCCGATAACAGGCATACGACCGTGTCGTCGGCCGAGAGCTTTCCGACCTTTTCCAGAATGCGGCGGGTGGCCGCCACGCCATTTTCATCCGGCACGGGATGTGCAGCCTCGACGACTTCTATGTGCTCGCAGTCAGCGCCATGGCCGTAGGGAACGATGACCAGCCCATCCAGTGGCGCAGCCCACTGCTGTTCCAGCACCAGCGCCATGCTGGCGGCCGCTTTGCCGGCGCCGACAATAATGACATTTCCAGCCGGCTTGTCCTCAAGCCACAGCGGAACGCAGGCGGCCGGGCTGGCGGCTGCAATGGCCGCATCAAACAGGATGCGCAGAAGCCCGGTGTCGTTGGTCATCCGACCGGCAGGTCGTCGTCCGTCTTGACGTGGGGTGCAAGGCGTTTGAGCAGGCCTGCCATTTCCGGGCGATTCTCCGTGAGCTCATCGATCGAGAAGCCCGATAGCTCGTACGGCAACACGAGCCAGTCGCTGGTCTCGTGCACGTAATACTCAGGTACCCGCAAGGTCTTCTCGCTGGGGCGGTACCAGACCGTAGCGACCCGGATATCATGCGGCAGGTTTCGTCGTGTCTTGCGGGCAAGCTGATCAAGGACGGCGGTAACGCTGGAGCCGGTGCTGTAGACATCGTCGACGATCAGCATCGAGTGCTGTGAACACAGATTCTCGAGCAGGTACTGCAGGCCATGCACACGAATGGACCCGCCCTTATCCACCATCTGTGAGTAGCTGCGCGCGCCGGTATAAGAGGTGCGAATTGCAATGTGGTCGGTCTTGACCCCGAAATAGTCGAGCCCCTCCTGTACCGCAATGCCCACGGCGCTGCCGCCACGCCACAGTCCGACCAGGAAGTCCGGCTTGAATCCCGCCTCGTATATACTGGCTGCCAGTCGGAACGAATCCTCAAGCAGGTCGTCCGCTGCAATAAATCGCTCATTCATTCTTCTTGTACTCGCGCTGTGCTGAGCTAGAATCGAAGTCTGCCATTATACGGTTCCTCCTCAGTCCGCACTCAAGAGATTAACAATGGACAAGACAGTACTTTCCGCCCAGGACCTCCTTGAGGACTCGATCGAGCTTGGTATCAAGGTTGTCGAGAGCGGCTTCGAGCCCACGATGATTATCGCGATCTGGCGTGGGGGTACCCCGGTCGGCATGGCATTGCAGGAGACGCTGACTTACTGCGGCATTGCGTCGGACCACATCGCTATTCGTACATCGTCCTACACGGGCGTTGACCAGCGCGGTCACGTGGCCGTGCACGGTCTGAATTACATTATCAAGAAAATCTGTCACGACGATCGCGTCCTGATCGTTGACGACGTCTTCGATACCGGTAACACGATCAAGGCTGTCATCGAGGAGCTGGGCAGCCGTGCTCGCGGCAACACCCCCGACGACATCCGGGTGGCAGTGCCGTGGTTCAAACCGAGCCGCAACGAAACCGACCTGATGCCCGACTACTTCCTGCACGAAACCGATGAGTGGCTGGTATTTCCACATGAACTCGACGCGCTGACGCCGGAAGAGCTCGAGCAGCATCGCCCGGCGATTGCGGCGATCGTCCACGGCATAAAAGCCCCCGCAAAGTCCGCCTGAGTCATGCGCAGGATCTGCGTGTACTGCGGCTCGAATTCAGGCGGGCGTTCGGAATACACGGCCGCCGCGCAGGACCTCGCTGACGTCCTGGTCCGGCACGAACTCGAACTGGTTTACGGCGGTGCTGACATGGGCATCATGGGTGTTATCGCTGACGCGGTTTTGGAGCAGGGCGGCAAGGTGCACGGCGTTATCCCCCAGATGCTGTGCGAAAAAGAAATCGCGCACCAGGGCCTGACGGAGTTACACGTTGTCGCATCGATGCACGCACGCAAAACAATGATGGCTGCCCTGTCTGACGGGTTTATCGCGATGCCGGGCGGCTTCGGTACGCTCGAAGAGATTATTGAAATCGTCACCTGGGGACAGCTACGCTTCCATGACAAGCCCTGCGGCTTGCTCAACACAGAGGGTTACTTCGATCATTTGCTGGCCTACCTGGACAACGCCAGTGCCGAAGGTTTTCTGCGCAAGGAGAATCGCGACATGCTGCTGTGTGATCCCGACCCGGCCGGCCTCATTCGTCGGTTCGAGCGCTATGCCGCGCCCCACGTTGAGAAGTGGACGACCTAACGGAAGGTGAGTTTAAGCAGCCCCGACGCCGCCGCTCGCAGGTTCTGGCCATGTAACCGGTAACGCATACCAAAACGTCGGCCACTCAACTCGCTGCCGATGCACAGGAGCAAGGGTGATGCGAAAACGGCAACCGGTTCACCGACAGGAATATCACCAATTTTCGCGGTGATGTTGATCGCATCATCCTTAAGCGATACGGCCGGGTAACTCGCGATCTCGTCCGGTGTCCTCGCAATAAAACGCTCGTCGACCTGACGCCGGGGTGGACTGTCTGCAACGAAGAACGAGTTGTGATTCGGGAGCGCTATCTCGATCGATGCATCGATGATCGGTTCGTCACCCTGGTTGATGACGACCAGTTGCAGTTGTTCCGCGTGCTCGTGGAACAGGAAGTGGCTGTCGTGGTTTCGGTACTTGCCTCGTATCTGGCTAAGCTCCTGGATGATGTCTTCAGGCGAACGGTCGACATAGGGATCCTCAGTGCCGTAAAGGCGCGCATGTGTCAGGCGAGCCACCATGGTCGTCGATCCGGACCGCCTGGTCTGCTTGCGAATGTCGAGCATCTCCTCGAGCTTCATGGATGCAAGGGCCGAAGGCACGCTCGACAGATCGCAGGTCGGCAGCGCAAGTTCTTTGTGAATGATCTCACCCGGAAACCCGATTTCGATGTCGCCGGCGGAGACTGAGTCTCGGAATTTTAGTTCGAATAATTCCATCAACTGACGCCGTCCCATTTTGACCGGTGCGTTTTTGACGCGTTTGTAGGCGTCACCACGCCGCAGGCTCTCGGAAAAATCGGCACGCATCATGTACGGCCGATCCTGGCAGTCGCCGATCTCAAAAACGCCGACCCGCTTACCGTCCACCGACACCGGTTTGTAGCGGATGCGAACCGGCGGTTCGATGAATTCGTTGGCCAGTGCCTGATACGAGGGTTTTCCGGAGAAATCCTCGGCATCGATCGTCTGCGCATGCTTGCGGCCCCTGTTGTCGAAATCCACGCCCACGACGATATGCCGATCGCCCTCGACAGAGGTGTTCGCGATCGCGAGTACGTCACGCAGGAAGGACTGGATTCCGTCCTTCCCGTATGCACTTTTCCGAAACTGGACACCGGTGTCCGGTGTCCCGGATCTGGCTATTTTCAGCAGACGGTCCATGGATCAGGTGATTTTTGCCCAATTATGTTCAACAGAACGAGATCCAATCGACAGTTTTCATGACTCGATCCAATTCGTGGTGCGGTTTACAGGGTCGCTGGCATTGGCGACACTCGCGCCATGAAGACGGAATCAGCTGCACTGACCGCCATATTGGCAGAGGCACCTTCATTCGCCACAGAGGTGGTTGCTCGTGCCATCGAGACCCAGTTTGGTCTGGCCGGCGACTTTTCGCCGTTGGTCAGCGAACGAGACCAGAATTTTCTGATGCAGACCGGCACTGGCGAGAAATTTGTCGTCAAGGTGACGAGCGGTGCCCAGGGTGCGGCTGCAACTGACTTCCAGATTGAGGCCCTTCTCCATCTCGAGAAGGCTCCCGATCTGCGCGTGCCACGTGTATATCGCACCCTGGCAGGCAAGGCATCCGGGCATATTGGGGACGGTGCGCGAACCTACCGCCTGCGGGTTGTCACCTGGGTCGACGGTGACCCGCTCGAGTCACAGCCTCTCGATATCGCCACGAGTGGCACGTTTGGCAGGGCGCTGGCCCGGCTTGACGCCGGTCTCGCAGCATACTCACATCCTGGCGAGAACCCGCCCTTGCTCTGGGACCTGCAGCGTCTCACGGAGCTACGCAATCTCACTGAAAACATTACGGATTTGTCAGTCCGGGAGCGAGTCGCGGGTGTCATTAATGACTTCGAAAAACGTGTTCTGCCGATCGCCGAGACACTTCGCTCTCAGGTCATTCATGCGGATGCCAATCCCGGCAATATTCTGCTCACCGATGAGGGTATCGGCTTCATCGATTTCGGTGACATGATGAAGGCACCGCTCGTATTCGACGTCGCAATCGCCGCATCCTATTTGCGGGTTTTCGGGACCGAACCGCTGCGGTTCATCGTGCCGTTTGTCACGGCGTATCACTCGATAACGCCCCTCAAAAGTCTGGAAGCCGATCTCTTGTTCGACCTGGTGTGCGCACGGCTGGCAATGACGGTGACGTTGCTTTACTGGCGCCTCAGTGCCCGTCGCGAGGACGATCCGTATCGACAAAAAGCGCTCGCAGACGAAGCGGGGGCCGAGCGCTACCTCGCACTGCTGGATTCTCTGGGACGCACGGCCTTCCGCCAGAAACTGGATTTTATTCAATAACTTGGGCGGGGTTCCCGGGCTTAGACGGGCGATTCTCGACGTTTTGTGATGTCTCGACCATTTTTGGCGCCTGTGATGTTGTAAACCTGAGAAACAGTTCCGGGAATCAATCGCTTACCAGCCCTATTATGGAATCTGGTTATTTCGTTAAATGAAACTGACAGTCGATGAATCTGGACGCCGGACTATCCATACTGCTTATCTTCAGCGCTGCCTGCTACGCGTTGATGGGGCTGCGTCTTCTGACAACCAGGCGCGAGGTCGGTAGCGTGCCGATCGGCGTGTTGTTCATCGTCATTGGTTTCTGGGTGATCGGCGGCGCCATTGAGCTTTTGTCCGAGTCGTTCCTGATGTTCTCAATCGGTCGTACCGGGCATTTCATAGGAACCGCGCTGGTGCCTATCGTCGCGTATGTCTGCTTTCGCGAATACACGGGCACGGAGACTTCAAATTTAAGGCTGGGCGTATTGCTCATCCTGCCGGTCATATCAATTTCGCTGGCAGCAACCAACGTTTATCACGAGCTGATGTGGCTCGGCCCATTTACCAACGCGGCCGGCGAGTATCTGACCCATCCGACTCAGTGGGGCCCGTGGTTCCTGTTCGCGCATTTGCCGTTCAGCTACCTGGTCATCGGCGCAGCGATGATGACGTTGCTGGCGCACAGCTCGGCTGTCGCGCCGGCGCATCGACGCGGCCTGTTCCTGTTGACGGCTGCCTGTATTGGGCCGCTCGCGGCGACGGCCGCATACGATGTAGGTATCGGCCCCGATACCCTGTCCTACGTACCGCTGGTTTTCGTAGCATTTCTTCCTGTCTACGCCTGGCTGCTCGTGGGTGAGCAGGTTATCGAGTATTCGCCGCTCGCCTACGAAACGGTATTCCAGAACATGCAGGACCCTGTCGTTGTCATCGACGAACAGTGCCGGATCATTGGCTTGAATCACACGGCTGAAAACATGCTGTGTATCAGTGAGGGGCAGGCCTTGCGAACGCCGCTCGAAGACTTGTTCGGCAATAAGGCACCGGAAGTATTCGAGGCGCTCGATTCAGGCGAGCCGCGGAAGATGCTGACGGAAACCGGACGCTTCCTGCATGTGCAGGTTTCTCCGATGAGGTCCACGCGGGGACCCGCACGCGGTGGCCGGGTGCTCATGTTCCGTGACGTGAGTGACGTCGAAAAAGCACAGAATGAGGTTCGCAAGAATGAAAAGCTGCTGCGCACGCTGATCGACCATTCAGTAAACGGCATTGTGCGCTTCAGTTGGGTAGATCGAGAAGACGGCCAACGGGTACTTCGCAGTATCTTTGCCAATTCCGCAGCGGGTAAGTTCCTCGATTCCGACGTTGGTGACCTCGTTGACTGTTCGGCCACTCAGGTCATT
>JAIBDF010000084.1 GCA_024679535.1 Chromatiales bacterium | reverse complement strand
CTGAGAACGAATGTCTCGTATTCCCGCGATCCAGAGCTCACGCGCATTGCCAGTCAGGTTCTTTTGCGCTTGCTTCATCAACGGCGGGATAACGCCGAGCTCCGCTGTCAATTGCCGTTCCTCGGACTCGGACAGCGGGAAGTCGTAGGTCCAGAGTTCGACGAGTGCATGGTGTGTCGGGCCTTCGTGTCCGGGCACATCGCTGCGGTATGTCCAGACGGTGTTATAGAAGGCCGGGTCGCGCGCCCATGGCTTGAGAATGCGCTCATTGAAGTCGTAGCCGTTCATCTCGGCACGCACCAGGTGCCAGTCCACCTGCTGTGGAGCCGACCATTCGTCGATCTCAAACGCCTGCAAACGAGCTCGCAAGGCCTCGAAATCACCGCGCCTGGCCGCAAATTGCTCCGTGGTGTAATCAGGCGCGCCGTCTGTCACCGGCGGTGATTCAAACTCTCGCCAGTCAGCAAACAAGGTGAGCAAATCATCGTAGCTGAGTGACGATGCGACGCCACTCCCCGACATGAGAATCAGGCAGACAGTTGCCAGCACTTTCAGCGTTTTCATCTCACCTGTTTTACAGCAATAAGAGCCCCAATGCGACGTCAGCTCGCGGACCTCTTTGCCTGCAGCATCCAGCTCAGAACCAGCGTGCCAACGAGCAGTACGATCGGCGTCAGGACACTGCCCTCCGGACCGTCTGCTCCACCCGTCAGCCAGACCGCCGCATCCGGGGCGGGCGTATAATCAGCCACCAGCGGCGTCAGTCCAAGTTCGATACCGGTCGTCGGCAGGCCAAACCATGTGATGAACATCCAGTTCCACGACGCATGCCATCCAGCGGCACCCCAAATCGATCGTTCGCGAACTACCAGCAGGCTCAGGAAAATGGAGAACAGCAATGTTGCCGATGTAAAAAGCAGGATGCCGGACAGTCCGAGCGCGGCCGATGCCTCACTATCGACATGCATCAGCGTAAACAAAACCGAGTTGCCGATAACACCCACCCAGAGGCCATAGCGTTCTGCGAGCCGACCCATCATCCAGCCGCGGAATGCCAGCTCTTCAACGCCTGCCTGCAAAATGAACGCGAACAGCAAGATCAGGATCGGGACTATGTCCGTCAACACGAGATGCGTCTCTGCTTCCACGCTGTATCCGCCAAGCAGGCGCACGGTGTAAACAACACCCGCCGCCATCAACAGACCCAGAACAAATCCACGCGCGTAGCGCTCGGTCCAGCGATCATCGAAACTCAGGCCAACGCTGCCGAGATTTCGCCGTTCGAAGAACCGAATCCACAACCAGAAGATCAGCGCGCACACGGCAAAAGCACCAATGATCAGGTTGAGCACATACGGATAGGTCTCTACGTTCTCGCGGGTTATCCACCCCAGCAGTTTTGCCGGCAGCAGAAACAAGATCTGGCCGCCGACGAAGAAAGCGGGCACCAGGATAAACGTGGCCCATGCCCATGTACGGCGGTAGCTGCCTGCAGCAGCACCGAATAGAAATGTCGCACTCGCCAAAATATCCCTCCGGATCCAGGCCCTGGGCATTGTATGGGCTCTTGATGCCCCTCAGGGGCGTTTTGGATGCACGATCCCACCAACTCCTGATATGGTTTTACCATGATCAAACGATTGATAACCCAGGTGGTCGAGTCGATCTCGATATCGACCACAACCGGAAGCGAACCGGTCACGCGTGAAGAAGCGATACGCATGGCAACCGCAGTTCTCATGATTGACGTCGCGCGCGCCGATCACGTTTTTGAAGACAGTGAATTCGATCGCGTTTTGAGGCTTATCGAGCAGCACTTCGGTCTGACGGCAGAGCAGGCGGCCAGCCTCGTCAACGTCGCTGATGAACGAGCCGAAGATCTGGTCTCTCTGTATGAGTTCACGCAACTGCTTCACAACAATCTCGATGAAGCCGAGAAGGCGAAAATCGTCGGCCTGTTGTGGCAGATAGCCTACGCGGACGGTCAGCTGGACAAGTACGAGGATTCGCTGGTGTTAAAAATCAGCGACCTGCTACACGTCAGTCGTGGTCGCGTCATGCGGCTCAAGCACGACTCCCGGCCAACCTGAGCGCAGATTCACGTCGCGCTGCGGGAACGGAATCTCGATACCGTACTCCGTAAGTTTGGTTTCCAGCGCCCAAAGATAAGCGGCACGGGTTCGCGTCGGCCGTCGCGCGCCTTCGCGATTTACCCAAACCGTTAACAGGAAGTTGAGGCTGCTGTCGCCAAAGTCCACGAGCCAGACATCAGGACGGCGCCGCTTTATATTAGTGAGCGTATAAAGTACTTCGTCGGCCGCCTCAATGGCCGCTTTGCGTACTATTTCCTTGTCGCTGCCGTAGGCCACCCCGAACGGAATGCGTACGCGCAACACGCGTTCACCCAGCGTCCAGTTTGTCAGGCGCGTCGTTACGAACTCTGAGTTTGGTACAACAATATCGATATTGTCATTCGTGTTGATCAGGGTGCTGCGCACGTTGATCGCCTTGACCGTTCCCGTGAGCCCCGTGTCCAGTTCAATATAGTCACCGACTCGCAGCGTGTGTTCGAACAGGATAATCAGGCCGGATACGAAGTTGCTGACGATGGACTGCAAGCCGAAACCAATGCCCACGGACAGAGCACCGGCGACGAGTGCCAGGTTACTGAAATCCAGCCCAATGGATGACAGCGCGATAAACAGCGCAATAATGATAATTGTGTAGTGCGAGAGGCGGCTCAGCGTGTACAACGACGCCTGACTCCCACTGGAATCTCTGTCGCTGACACGCCTGATTGCATAACGAATACTGCGTGATAACAGATACGCCACAATCAGGATAATCAGAAACCGAAATATGTCGCTGCCGGTAACCGGTGTTTCGCCAACGTGAATTAACGTCACGTCGGCAAGGCCTTTGACACGCTGATATGCCGCCTGAAACTGTCGGCTGGTTGACTGCAGCCAGGAAGAGAGCGCTCCGGATGATTCCGCAACCGCAGCATCCACGGCCGACGCAAGCAACTCCAGATCCGCGGCGGCCGCTTCCAGTTCATTAATATGTGCCAGCGTGCTTTGTACAATAGCCAGGCGCTGGTCCAGCAATCGCCGTGAGGCGCGATTCAGCCCGGTCCGGTTTGTCGTTTGTGCGGCCAGCAGTTCATCCTGACTGTCCTGCTGCCACTCCGGGACATTAAGCGGCACAGTTCGAACGAGCTTCGACCAGGACAAGGCCTGCTCCTGCAGTTCGTCCAAGTCCGGATCGGTGTCCTGTTGCAGTTCGGTCCACCACCGACGCGCCTGGCTCTTGGCCAGTTCAAAGTCGCTGATAGCAACTGCAACTTCTGCGTCGATCAATTGTTGCTGAAGAAAGCGCTGTTGCGAACGGCCGTCCGCCGCCTCGAGATCCAGTGACGAGGCTTCCAGTTCCGCGTTACGCAACGCTTCCCGAGCAGTGTCAGCAGCCGCCTGGTTGACAACCACTATCTCGATCAGGCTTTCAAGACTCGTCCCGTCCGGCCGTATCGCCAGGTGTTCGGTGGCAAAGACAACGCGTTCGGCGGTTGCATTGGCATACGACGTAGCGCGTTCGAGGCTCTGGGTAAGCAGTCGCAAGCGGCTTGCCGAGATCGCCTGTGCCGAGCGTGTCTGCACGAGACGCAATCCAGCGATAATCTTCTCATCACCCGCAGCAGCGTCAACATACTCCTTGAACGCCTGGTCACGGCGCCGGCTCGCGCCGCCCAGGACTCGCTGTTCGCGTTCGACCTCCAGCCTTTCCCGTGTCGCGCCCTCATGCGCGGCGCGTGATACCGCCGCGAGTCTCAGCAGCTCGTCCAGCGAATAACTGATCTGTGGCTGCGGCAGTGCCTGCAATTCGAGTTCGTCATCACCGAGCAACGCGAGGTAGGCGGACAAGTTGTCTCGCACTGCGCCGAGCAGCGCTTGCCCGGTCTCAATATTGGCTGCCTGCAGGCTGGCGACATCGCCTTCAGCGGCCGCGAGAAAGGCGGTGACGCGGGGTGCGATCTCGTCGCGAGAACCTTCGAAATACGACCAGGCGCCAGCTTCGATTCGGACCAGCTCCAGAATGCCCGGCGCCGTGTCCGTCTCAGGCTCCTGAGCATGGGTACCACTGAGGATTGCGGTGCCAAGCAGCACCCAAGACACGCGCATTAGTAAAGAAATCTTCATTAGTAGCGGACTATAACCGCTACGGGCAGCATTGCCAGCAGGTGCGAGTGAGTCGTATCACACTCGATGCTATCAGAGGGGTCCTTGACTAAGGAAATATTCGGGCCAGTCCGAGTAGCACACCGACTACGAGGAACTTGCTGTTCAGCTCAATGCCGAGATAGACACCAAGGATAACGAGATGCAGGCCCATTAGGAGCCAGCAGTGGCGCGCGCTCGCAGATGGAATTCGGTAGGCACATGACCAAGCCTCAAGCCTTCATTGCTGTCTAGCGGCAGAGATCATCTTTCTGAGCGCGGGTTTCTGCGATGGTCTGTGCAGCATCTTCCTTACTCAGGTATTCCCGTTCGCCATCAGCCCCGGCCTTGAACAACCGCGGCGCATTGACGTAGGAATCGTATATCTCAGTCGCACGTTTGCAATAGTAGGCCTCCGCTTTTTCGCGCTCAGCGCCGTCTTCGACGGTTTCACCCGGCAGATATCCGGCAGAGCCGGCCTTGTGCTTGTGCGCCTTTACTTCCTCAAGCGTACCGTTCGAGACCCACACCAGTACGACCGATACCGCATCTTCATGATCCGGCGTATCGCTGTAGTGAACGTCGCCGCTCTCATCAACCCAGGTATAGATCGCGGTCTTCGTATCGACAAAATGTGTCTTGCCACTCGCATCGACCCAACTCCACACATCCGCGTGGGTCACGGACACGAGACCGAAAACAAGTAACAGTACGGCGAAAAATTTTCTCATGCATGCGCTCCTGAAGAAGCCGAGTATGGGGGTAATCGCGGGCCAATCCTTTGACTGAGGTCACAAAAAAGGGTTATGCCGCCCAAATATGGGGCTTAAGAATTTTTCGCTCCAGTCGACATAAGACCGTGCACAGTTCACAAAAGCGCCTTCAGATTCGACCCGTTTATTAGCAAATCAGACCTGTGTCTCATCGTCCAGACCGCCTAACGTCTAGGATTTCGTCGTGGATATCGGTAATTCGTGCCACCCGAAAATATCAACCTCAATTAAACGCTGGTCGGGACACACATAATGCTAAGAGAAAAAGGGTTTACGCTTATTGAACTGATGATAGCGGTTGGGCTTACAGGCCTGCTGCTGTCCATGGCTGTACCCGCTCTCGATATATTCGTGTCCAACGCTCGCCAGACCGGAGCGATCAACGACTTCGTATCGTCCATTCACCAGGCTCGCAGCACAGCGGTAACCACCAACGCACGCGTCACAATTTGTCCCAGTTCCGGCGGCACCAATTGTGAGGCTGTTGGCTGGGATCAGGGCTGGATTGTTTTTTCAGACCCTGACAGCGACCGCAATGTCGACAATGACGAAAGGATCATTGCCACGGCCGGGTCGATCGATGGTCTTAACATCCAGTCTGCAGAGTTCGGCAACTTCCTGATGTATCGCCCAAATGGACGCGTGATGAACGCGTCCCTGAATGGCTCTTCCGGGTCGTTCACGGTCTGCGACGACCGTGGCGCTGACAATGCAAAGGTCATGATCCTGGACCTCTCGGGCCGCCCGCGTCTCAGCAAAATAATGCCCGACGGCAGCTCGCCTTCGTGCTCCTAGGACTCAATATGTCGATACGCATCACCCAACGTGGATTTTCGCTCATCGAACTGCTGATTGCCCTTATCGTCTTCAGCGTCGGCTTGCTCTCCGTTGCTGGCCTGCAAACAGTGTCCAAGCAGGCAAACTTTGAGTCACTCCAACGCACCGCTGCCTCCCAGATTGCGCATGGGCTTCTCGAAGATATGCGCCTCAATGGCGACGCAATAAACGTCTACCTTGCTGCTGGCGAAATGGGCGGCGGAAGCCGCGGCGGCGAGCCCGCACCCAACTGTTCGGGCACATCCATTTGCAACCCCGCTCAGAAAGCGTCCATTGACCTGTGGTTCTGGGAGCAGATGCTTGACGGCAACCTGGAGATGAGCGGTAACGCCGGGGCCGGTGGCCTCGTAATGCCGACCATGTGTGTGAACGGTCCCGCCGCCGGTGGCGCCGGGATCTACGCGGTCACAATTGCATGGCGCGGATCCGCGTCGCTGAGCAACAGCAATGGCAGCGCTTGTGGCACGGTTGGCGGCGACTACGGCGCCAACAATGAGTTCCGACGCATCATGCAAATCCCAACCTACATAGATCCGACACAATGAGTTTTGCCTTGATGAAGAATATGCCGAAAAAATTCCAGACTGGCTTCTCCGTCGTGGAACTGATGATCGCGATGCTCTTGTCGATGGCATTGTCCGGCGCAATCATTTCCGTCTTCGTGAACAACAGCTACAGTTTCAAGCAGGACGAGAATGTCGGGCGCATGCAGGACGATGCACGTTACGCGTTGCGCGAAATTGCCTTTGATCTCAGCATGGCCGGTCACTACGCGGACCTGCATATTCCGGACACGGTGTCCTATGACGGTGGCCTGAGCATCGGCCAGGACTGCGGACCCGCCGGTCAGGTGAACTGGATGTACCAGGCCACGGAGGCCGGCACCGGTAACAGCCTGTCGCTCATGGCGATCGATAACGCGGACAGTGCGACGGCCGCGGCTGCTCACTCCTGCTTCGACGGCGCTGAAGTGCTGGACGGCACGGATATCGTGTCTATCAAACGCGTTGCTGGCGCCGAGGCCGATGTGCTCTCTGCCAATGGGGCATACCTTCGGACAAACGGTACGGTGGGAGTCCTTTTCAGTGGCGCTGCACCAACGGCGCCGCCGGTTGCGGTCGATTTGCCACGCGCTGACTGGGCATTCCGACCGAGCATTTATTACGTTCGCCGCTTCGCCAATACACCAGGGGACAACATCCCGACCCTGTGTCGCAAAGCATTGGCTGCTGCTGGCCCGGGCATGACGACCGAGTGCATTGCGACCGGCATCGAGAACCTGCAAATCGAATACGGCATCGATACGACAGAAGACGGTCATCCGAACGTGTACTTGACAAATCCCTCGTTGGCGCAGATGCAGGCCGCCGTTGCCGCTCGGATCTTTATTGTTGCCCGAACGACCGAAATCGACACTCGCTATACGAATATGAAAACCTACTCAGTAAGTAACGCGCCGGACCTCGTGCCAGGCGATAGCTTTCACCGCCGGGTGTTCTCGACCAGCGTGTCGATCCAGAACATCCGCACCATGAACATGATGGGCTTCTGATATGAAAGATACTTCCTTGCCATCGAGACACAAACAGGGTGGCGCGATTCTCGTCATCGCGCTGATGTTTCTTGTTGCCATTACGCTGTTTACGATCTCGTCCATGCGGTCCAGCAACATCGGTCTGTTCATGGCGCAGAACGAAGAGTCGCGTGTGACGGCCACCCAGGCCGCACAGGCGCTGGCCGATGCGATCGTTGCCAGCCCTGCGTCGACGCCCGTTGTTGGCATGACGGGTTACACCGCCTGTACGGCGGGTGAGACCGGCTGTAACCGTAATGATCTGCCTGTCACCGATCCGATTCTGGCAAGCGCTATTGCGAATGACCACATTAGCGCACGCGTCGAGCGGATCGGCACGACGTTCCGCCCGCCGCCGCGCGTGGTCGAAACCAGCATTGATAAATTCAGCAGCGCTTCATTTCGCGTTGTTACAACCTATGACCGAACAGCTGAAGGGCTTGGCCACGAACAGGTAACCGAAGGTGTCCTCGTTCTTGTGCCGAAGCTATAAATTTCATTGAGTAGAGATACCGGTATGGATACCAAGCCGCTGAAAGCCGCGCTGACTATGTCGTTAGCTGCATTGATTCTGACGATCGGATCCGCTCACGCTGACGACACCGACGTCTACATGAACCCGGGTTCCGGACTGCCAGACGGCAGCGAGCCGATGGTCATGTTTTCGCTCGATTACCGCCCGAACCTCGCCGCTTCCGCCTGTAACGACAATGAGTGCGACGCGCTCATCGAGGAGGAGTACATGCCCCTGCAGGAGTCGTACATATTCTTCGACGTTCTAAAAGGTGCGCTGCGCAAGGTCTTTGACCCGCTGGAAGGTGTTCGCGTCGGCCTGATGCTCAATCACGATAACAATAACGATTGCGAAGGTTTTGGCCGCACCCAATGCAGTAACGGTGGGTATATCGCGATGGGCTTCGACTCATTCGTCAAGGGCGATACCAATGGTGCCAAGGCACGCTTCCATAATGTGATTGACTCCATTCCTACACCGCAGGGCAACTTCAGTCATTCCTACCAGGGCAAGGAGCTCTTCTTTGAGTTCTTTCGCTACCTGACCGGACAAGGCGTATACAACGCACATAATGGCTACGGCGACTACTCGACGGACATCGGATCAAATCTCGACGTCGATAACCCCGCTATCTCGTGGGACCCGACCATCGAGGAGGGCACCCATATCAAGTCGCGCTATTTGACACCAATCAATACGGCCGGCGCGTGCTCGAAGATCTATACAGTCAATTTTCTATTCCAGGTCTCGAACCAGGAAAGTGACTCGGATACCGCGATCGAGGCACCCGTATCGTCAGGTGGTTTCGGTTCAGCACAAAAGGAGTTTCCCGATGTCGTTCAGTACCTGAATGACGCCGACCTTGCTGATGGCAACTACGGTTCGGTCCCGAATATCGACGACAAACAGAATGTCGTGTCCTATTTCATCGTTGACCCCACCAAGATCAACACACTGACGCGCGGCTACGCGCGGGCAGGCGGCACCGGTGTACCGCTGCCCTTGTCCGAGAACCCCGATGAACTGGTTGCGACACTGCAGGAAATCTTCAAGCAGATCCTGAGTGTCAGCACGACCTTCGTTGCGGCGTCGGTTCCTGTGAACGTATTCAACCGCGCAGAAATTACGGACAACGTCTACATCGCGTTATTCCAGGTTGACGCGCAGGCCCGTCCTTACTGGGTGGGTAACGTCAAGAAACTCAGACTCACCGGTGCCAACGACTCAACGGCAGATGCTGCGCTGGTTGATGCAACCGGCACACCGGCTATCGCCGCAGATGGCCGCATTCGCTTCAGCGCACTGACCAGTTGGACGGTTCCGGCAGCGCTTCCGCCGCCTGACCTCGATGCCGGTGAAGTGGCTGGCCGTGACGGCCGGGTGGTCTCCCGTGGCGGTGCCGGCCAGCGCATTCCCGGCTTCATTTCGGGCAGCCCCCAGAAAGCAAATGGCCAGGGCGGACGCACCATATACTACGATCGGACAACAACCTCCCTGGGCAACCTGAATGTTGATCTGACTACGGCAACGAACCTGCAGTCTGCCTTCAAGGCAGCTACTGTCGAGGAGTCCGCTGATCTCATCGCGTATGCGCGCGGCCTCGATATCGATGACCTTGATGACAACCGTACGACGGACGAGGCTCGGGACTGGATTTTCGGTGACGCCCTGCACTCCCGACCACTACCATTGAACTACGGAGCAATTTCCAGCTATTCGAATCCCGATAATCCGGCAATCTATCTCGCGGTAGCGTCAAATGACGGCATGCTGCGCATGATTCGTAATACGACTGGCAGTGGCGCAGAAAGCGGAGAGGAAGTCTGGGCATTCATGCCACGTCGTGCGATGGCAGCACAAAAAGTCCTGCGCGCGAATGGCACAGGGATGCAACATCCCTATACCGTCGACGGCGCGCCCGTTGCTTTCATGCTGGACGTGAATCAGGACGGCTCAATCAATGCAAACGACGGTGACAAAGTTTTTCTCTACGTCGGTATGCGTCGCGGTGGCAAGGCCTACTATGCCTTCGATATCACGAATCCCGAGGCGCCAAAACTCATGTGGACGATCGAGAAGGATGGCGCGTTCAGCGAACTTGGTTACACGTTCTCCAACCCCCGTGTCGGACTCATCAATACACCAAGCGGCCCAACCCCGGCCATCATGTTTGCCGGCGGCTACGACATGAACAAGGATATCCGTGGCACGGTCGGTACTGATGATTCCGAAGGCAACGCCATCTACGTCGTGAATGCGCAAACGGGTCAGCTTATCTGGAAAGCCGTTCGCGGCAGCGGCGGCTCAGGTTCGACCGTATTCGAACACCCTCGCCTGACCGACAGTATTCCGTCAACACTGTCCGTGGGTGATACCGACGGTGACGGCTTCACTGACCGCATCCTCGTTGGCGATACGGGCGGCAATGTCTGGCGCGCCGACATTAAGGGCATTGACACGTCGCGCTGGAAGCTCACGCAACTCGCATCTCTGGGCCGTCACGCCTCGAGCGGGATCACGAATGATCGGCGCTTCTTCCATCGGCCCGACCTTGTGCCAAGCAAGGACAGCGATGGCATGTTCGATGCCGTCGTGCTCGGCTCGGGCAACCGCCCCGACCCGCTCGACAAGGGTGGCCTGACCACGAACTACGCGTTCATGATCAAGGACCGGCACACAGCACCTGGCAGCGGCGTGGACGAGAGCATCCAGGTACCGGAGCTGGGCGACGTCACGAGCAACTGCCTGCAATCTTCAAGCCCCTGTTCGATCGACCTGAGCAAAGGCTGGGCCCTGAGGTTGACAGAGCCTGGTGAGAAAGTACTCGCCACGGCGCTAACGATCACCGGCAAGACGTTCTTCACGACCTATCTGCCGAGGTCCGGCGTCGGGGCAACTGCCTGTTCCCCCAACGAAGGTGCGGGCAGGCTATACGCCGTCGCATTGCAGGATGCCACCGCAGTGATCAACTACGACACGAGTGACGATAATCCGAATAATCCGGACCAGCCGCACTCCGATGCCGACCGGAGTACAGAGCTCCAGTCACTGGGTATTCCTGCCGAGGTGGTATCGGTACCGCCGAACAAGATTCTGCGACCGGACCTGCAGATCGACAATCTCGACGCAACCACTCGCTGGCGCACGTTCTGGCACCTCGCCGAAGATAAGGATCTGGAATTACAATGAACAACCCACACACAGCAAACCGGCGGCGGCAGTCTGGCGTCACGCTGATCGAGCTGATGATAGTTGTCGCAATCATCGCGATCATTTCAGCGTTCGCGTATCCGTCCTACCAGCGATACGTCATCAAAGCCAAGCGAACGGTGGCGCAGAACAACTTGCTGCAAATCGCTGACAGACAGCAACAGTTCTTTATGGACAACAAGCGCTACACCACGGACCTGACGGACCTCGGCTTTCCGGCCGATCCTCACGTTGTGGACGATGACGGCAACCCGACGGTCGCCGGGGATTCACGGGCCATTTATTCGCTGTCGTTATCGAACGTAACAGCGACGACCTGGACGATCACGGCTGCACCTTTGAACGGTCAGCTCACCCGCGATACTTACTGTGGCAGCCTGTCGTTTACCCACGCAGGCACAAAAGGGAAAACCGGCGCGTCGGACAATTGCTGGTAGGTAAAACCTAGAGGGCCGCCAGAACACGTTGCAGGCGACCTTTGACGTCCTGCGCAAGGGGCGTTACACCGGGGTCCTTGACCAGCGACAGGACGCTCTCCGGATCCATAAAATCAACATGGACCTTGCCATCTTCGTCTTCGCGAACCAGCACATTACACGGCAGCAGCAAACCAATGTCAGCGACAGCCGAAATAGCCTGGTAGGCGAGTGCCGGATTGCAGGCGCCGAGAATCCGGTAGCCGGGCATGTCCTTGTCGAGCTTTGCTTTCATCTTGGCGGCAACGTCGATATCGGACAAGACACCAAAGCCTTCTTTCTCAAGCTCTGCCGTCACTCTCTGGATGGCGCCGTCAAAGGATTCTTCGACAACCTTGCCGAAACCGAATTCTGAATTCATGTTTTACTCCCCGGCCACGCAGTCAGCGGAACCGCAATAGATGTCGTGCAGGAGATTAATTACCCGGTCGGTAGGCCCTGCGTTCAGCGAATAGTAAATTGTCTGTGACTCGCGGCGCGTATCAACCAGGCCTTGCTGGCGCAGCCGTGCGAGCTGTTGAGAGAGGGCCGACTGGCTCAGTGGCACAATCGCATTCAGCTCGCTGACGGAACGCTCCCCTTCAGCCAACAGGCACAGGATCATCAGCCGGCTTTCGTTGCCAAGCGCCTTCATCAGGCCGGCAGCGTCCGCAGCGTGCAGCTGCATATCGCTTGCCGGACTTGTCTTGCTGTCTCTGGCGTTCATAGACCCTAACTATAAGGAATATTATATTAGAAGTCCATAATTTAGCGTTTACTGGATTATGAAGGGCTGCTCAAGTGCATCGACGGCCTTGCGCTGGAATTCGGCAAACTCACGATAATCCTCAGGGCCAAAGCGGTCCCCGGATGCCGAGTACTCAAACTGGATCTGCCAGCCCCCGCTCTCGCGGCTGACTTCACGTCGCCAGTTCCCGAACTTCGATTCCCCGGTGTTCGGTTTACTCGCCGCTTTATCGAGACGCAATCCCGACGGCACCTTAACCGACGTTACGGCGCTCAGCCGCAGCGGAAAGAGATGCTCGAATGGGAAACGGCGATCAGCGACGCGATCGAATTCAAGGTAGTAGCCCTCCAGAAACCCGGGCACATCAAAGGAGCCGTCAATGTCGACTGGCAAGGTATAGCTAATCTCGACGATCAGGTCGTAGCCCGCATCGAAGATATTGTCGACGAAATACTCTGTCAGTTCCGCATCCGAATATCGCGTAGCGACCCAGCGCTGCAACGATGCCGGCATTTCCGAGGTTTCGATGGTGCGCAGCTGGCCCCGCAGGTCCGCCGCCTGGTAACCCGAAAAGCGCGCGGTTTCGGTGATATCCATGAAGCCATCGCCACGCGGCTTGACGACGCGCTCCAGTTCAATACCTGTCAGGCTCGTCTCATACTCCGGTATCTGGATAAGCTCCGGCGTCTCGCCGAGCTCGAGCGCGAAATTACCCGCCATGGACCGGGGCGCGAGCTGTCCGAGACGCAGGTCCTTGTCCGTCGAATCGATGAAAACCCGCCCCTGCCCGGTATTTACCGCGACGATCATATGATCGAACTGATCGGTATTCGGCAGGCCGGGCAGAACCTGTTGGTTAAGGTTGACGAGCGCCAGCGACGCATCGAAGCCGGACGACTTCAGCAACGAGTAAAGAAGTACGGCGTGATCCTTACAGTCACCATAGCGGTCCCGCATCGTTTCGCGGGCCGTTTTGGGTATATAGGCGCGACGGCCGAACTCGATGGCCTCATAGCGAATCTCGTCCTGCACATAGGCACTCAGAATCTCGATCCTGCGCGCCGCGCTGTCCACGCCCTCGATCAGCCGCTGCGCGCGGTCCGCTACCTTCGACGCGTCGAGCTTGTCCCCAATTTTGCCTAGATATTCGATACCCGCGCTCGCCCAGCTCGGGTTCACTGTGCCGAGCTGAACCCAGGGCAAGATCTGGTCAACGTATGGCTGCAGGGGCTCCCAGCGAAACGCGACAGGCTGCTGCAATTCGAAAACCAGTGAATTGCCCGAAGTATGCGGCGCCGGCACACCGCTAAGCTGGTACTTAACGTCGCCGTGCTGACCGCTGACGAAAACGGCGCTGTACTCGATCGGGCGATCACTTGACAGGTACACCGTGGCAAGCGGGAACGTGCCGTTTGTCACCGACGATCTCTTGGTAACGATCACCTCGATAACAGTGCCCGCTGCCAGACTGGGTACCGGCAGGTGCACGGTCTTCTCGGTACTGGCCTCGTACCCGGATTCACTGTTCGTAATGTAATAGGTACTCAGGCTACCTTCGGCGATCATCTCACCCTTTGCATCGCGCACGACCAGGCTGTTTACGTACAGTTGCTCGTAACTCGGGTCGAAGTCGAACTCAAGCGTGCTGAACTGCGTGACGCCGTTGTCATCGAGAACACGAATCTTACGATAGCGGCTCTCGCGCAGAACATCGCTGCCATCGAAATCATAGCCCGTCGCACGTACGAGAAACACGGCGCCATAGCCCTCATGAGCGCTTTCCAGATCGGTCGCGTCGAAGATGCGCTGCAGCTGCTGCGGCATCGCTACCGCCTTTATCTCCTGGCTGATTATGGTCGTATCGCCCTCGCCCAGCAT
>JAIBDF010000145.1 GCA_024679535.1 Chromatiales bacterium | reverse complement strand
GCGTTCGCGAAGGACACGTCGATCCTGGTGATGCATCTGGTGGTGCCTGAGGACGTCAGCGGGGTTGGCAGGCGACTGCATGCGCCGCCGTCAGTGATTGGCGAGATCGCCGGGGAGGCGAAGCCTGGCACGCTCGTCCTCAGTCACTTCATGGCCCGCAGCCTCAGGGATCTGGACGGTAATGTGGCGCTGGTGCGGCAGGGTTATGCCGGCGGCGTCGTAATCGCCGACGACATGACCTGCATTACGCCGTAGGCGTTTCGAGTGGCAATTGCGCCTCTGCCCAGGCGACGATGCCACCGTCCATGGATTTGACGTTCCTGAAGCCCATGGCGTCGAGCGACTTGGCCGCCAGGGCCGAGCGTCCGCCCGTCCCGCAATAAAGCACGATGTCACATTCCGCGATGTGCCCGTTTGTGACGCGTTTTTCCAGGGCCGGAATGATCTCGAATTCCAGCAATCCTCGCGGAATGATCATGGCCCCGGCAATGTGCCCGCGCTGGTACTCGGCCAGCTCGCGAATATCGATGAGCACGGTGCTCTCGTTCATGCAGTCTTGCACATCTCGGATTGAACATTCCTTGATGGTCGCCTTGGCCTTTGCGACGACATCGGAAGGTGACACCAGCATCTTAATTCTCCGATGAATAGGGGTTGGGCGGCATCAGGTCGGGCGGTATTGCAGCCCGGCGCTGTGCGTCGCTCGGGGGATAGTTGTCTGCGAGATACGTAATGATCCGGCTCTCTGTCTCCGGGTCGAATACCCACAGGTTCTGTTTTTTCTGCATCCAGCGGATCATGGTGAGCCATTGCTGGGCCGTGCCGCGCTGCTGCGTGATCAGCTTTGCCGAGTGGCAGGCCGTGCAATTACCGCGCACAAGCTCCCAGTCGCCGGTCATCTTGAAGCCCGTAACCGGGTCCAGCGCGGGCTCCGCCGCGGCGGTCGGCTCAGGGACCACCAGCGGTTCGGTGGCCGGCTCTTGCTTCGAGCAGGCGGCAAGCAATACTGCGGCGACTGCGGCCATGGCTGCGACGTGGCGCATTACACAACCTGTACGGCGATGCGATGACAGGCGTTGTTCAGATAACCCTTCGGATTCCAGCCAGGCAAGACCATTGGCTGTGCACGTCCGGTGCTGTCCGTGGCTCTCACCCAGATCTCGTAGTAGCCGATTTCAGGGAAGTTGACTTCGCCGTTCCAGTGTTGCCAGGCAAAGCGGTTGACCGGCTTTTCGAGCCGGGTTTCCTGCCAGGTGGCGCCGAAGTCCATTGATACCTGCACGGCGGTGACCTCTTGATCGCCGGCCCATGCGTGCCCCCGGAGCGGCAATGACTGGGCGAGGTTGTGCGTTACCCCGGATTTAGGGAATGTCAGCAATGATTTCACGGGCATCGATTCGATGATGCACATCTCTTCATCAGGCACTGTCGTGCCCGGCGCAACCGATTTGCAGGGTACCCGGTACGCTGTGCCGGTCATCTTCGCGCCATCATGCACCTGGTTGCGGACGACGATCTTCCTGAGCCATTTACCGGCAACGGATCCAGGCCAGCCAGCAATGACGAGACGCAGTGGGTAGCCGTTCATGGGTGGGATGTCTTCGCCGTTCATCGCCCAGGCGATTAACGATTCGTCTTCGAGTGCTTTTTCGATAGGTACGCCGCGTGAGATGGGCACTTTGTTCGGATCGCCACTCGCGTGAATGTCTGCGCCGTAGTAGGCGAGGTACACAGCGTCGTCGTTGAAGCCGATGTGCTCGAGCACATCACGCAGGCGCACGCCGGTCCACTCGGGACAACCGACAGCGCCGGTAGACCATTGGTTGCCCGAGGCGGGCGGCACGAATTCGCTGCGGCCGTTGCCGCCACATTCGAGCTGCAACTGATAGGTGTAGTGCTCGAATTTCTCTTTCAGTTCGCCAATCGAGAGCGTGACCTCCTGCTCGATGGACTCGCCACCAAACGTGAGTTCCCAGGCGTCGAGATCAACGTCCGTGGTGACGGGTGGGATGCCATTATTGCGGACGAACAGGTGCTTGGCTGGCGTAATCCGGTCGTCGAGCAGGTGTGCCGGCGTTTCGGCATTCACAGGACGATCGTTCAGCACGATCAGTCCTTCCTTGCCCGGGATCTGAAACGGCGTATCTGTTTGGGCCAGTGCCGCCGGTATCAGGCCGGATGGCATCAGGTGCGCGAAGGGAATCGAGGCGCCAACAGCGGCCGAGATGGCGATGAGGCTACCCTGTGTCAGAAATCCGCGACGCGTCACCGGGTCCGGCTTTCTGCCCCAGAGCTTCTGGTCCGCGCTTACGGGATCATCGCGATAGAGTTCGTGAATACCACGCTTCTTGTTCGTCACGGCTTACGCCTCCCCCAAGAAATGAACAACACCAAGACAACAACAAAAACTAGTAAAGCAAAGTGATTAACGCGATGCTGACGCCACCCACGAGGACTGCGGCGATCAGGCCGGCACCCAATGGCTTCAAGCCAATGTCCTTAAGACCTTTGATACTCGTACCGAGGCCAACAGCGGCCATCGCTATGGCGAGGCAGAGTTCTGCTGCGTGCTTCGTGTAGCCGACGATCGCCTTCCATTGATCGGGATCCAGGAAACCAAAGGCCTGCTCTTCATTGAGATCGCCCACCGTCCGGAGCAGGCTCATGCACGCGAAGCCGATGACGAACAGCGGGACCATCGTGTACCACTTGGGTGCCTCGGTGCCGTCCGAATGGTTGCGGTGATACAGAATGCTCATGAGTGGAATGATCAGCAGCATGCCCAGATTACGCACGAGCTTCGTGACCGTCGCGACATCGAGAGCCTGTGGATCATTGTAGTACTGCTGGTAGACCAGGCCGGCTCCGGCTACCTGTGCGGTCTCGTGCACCGCAGTGCCAAGGAACAGGCCACTCTTTACGGCGTCACCGTCGAATATCCAGTGACCCGCAAACGGGTACACGAGCATCGCAATGACGCCAAACAGCGTGATGCAGGCGACCGCATAACTGACCTCATCGTCCTTGGCCGCTATGGTAGGCGCCGTCGCAACGATTGCGGTCGCACCGCAGACGCTGGTGCCTACGGCAATCAGGGTGCCCAGCTTGCCGCTCAATCCCATACGCTTGGCCAGGAATCCCACGATTAGCAATGCGGCAGCAACCGCACCAATGATGACAGGGAGGGCCTGCAGGCCGATGGCGCCGGCCTCGCTCAGACTCAGGCGTATGCCGAGCAACACAATGCCCAGGCGCAGCACGCGTACGAGGCCGAAGCGGATGCCCGGCTGCAGCGACGCCGGCAGCGATATCGTGTTGCGAATAATAATGCCGAGAATAATCGCCATCATTATGGCGCTGATCGGGCTCTTGGGGAGTCCCATCAGGTCGATGCCGATAAATTTGGAAAGATATTGTCCAGCGAATGCCAGGACCAGTGCGAGAAGCAATCCGGGTAGTACGGTCATGAGAACACTCTGAGCCCCGGCTTACGGAGCAAAAAACAAGGGCGTGGAGACTGCTCTCATACGCCCTTTGGTGGTCCTAGGCGGTCTTCTTGATCAGGAACTGATAGACGCCGTCATCTTCCGAGTGCTCGAGCAGTTCGTTGCCTGTCTGGCGGCAAAATGCCTGGAAGTCAGCGACAGCGCCTGGATCCGTAGCGACGATCTCCAGCGTTCCACCATCGGGAACTTCTTTAAGGGCTTTGCGGGCTTTGAGTATAGGCAACGGGCAGTTAAGGCCCTTTGCGTCGAGTGTTGCATCAGCCATGGATCAGTTCTCCGTTCTGGCAATCAAATAAAGAGGTTAATGTCAGCCTGTGTCGCACATTCGATATACGTGGCGGCGCCACCGATTTCGATACCATCGATCATGTCGTCTTTCGAGTATTCGAACAGATCGAGGGTCATCTGGCAGGCGATCATGCGGACTTCGGCTTCAACAGCCATTTCACGCAGTTCATCAATAGAGGCAACGCCTTTCTTCTTGATCAGGTTCTTCATCATTACGGAGCAAGCGGCATCAACGCCGGGGATGGCTGTAACGAGATTCGGCAGGCCCATATGCATGCCGGCCATCGGCATCTTCATGGCCGGGTTGCCGGCAGCCGTAACCTGAAGGTCCAGTTTCTTGAACAGCAGCGGCAAGCCATAAAACGTGAAGAACATCGTGACCGGTAAGCCCATCGCAGCGGCCGTGGTGGCGAGGATGAAAGGTGGGTAGGCCCAATCCAGAGACCCCTTGGTCACAATGATTGACATGCTTTTTTCTTCAGCGGACATTTCCAGATACCTCGTCAGTAAAGGGCTTCAACGCAAACATCGTATTAGATTATCAGAATTGTCTTTATTAGTGAAATATAATATTCTCGGTCGATGTCCGTTGCCGCGCCGTTATACATAGGTAGTGAGATCTACCGGAAACCAGCCTTTGGTTTCAATCACCCGCTCAATATCGTCCGCCACGCCGCGGTCATCGATTTGCTGCAAATGCTCGGCTGGCTGGAGGCAAACAGCTTTCGTGAAAGCGAGCCGGCATCGGTCGATCAGTTACTCGAGTTTCATAGTCGTGCGTATGTCAGGGCGCTGCAATACGCAAACGCCACAGGTAGGGTGGCGCCTGATGTGCGTGAGCGTTACCAGGTTGGCACGCTGGAGAACCCGTTGTTTCCCGGCTTGTTTGAGCGCGCGTCGATGACCGTCGGCGGTTCGATCATGTCGGCTGAGCTGGCCAGCAAAGGGCATGTCGTTTTTCACCCGACGGGTGGCACCCACCATGGCCGCACCGATCGCGCGAGTGGCTTCTGCTATTTCAACGACCCGGTCTTTGCGATCCTGACGTTCCTCAGGGAAGGCAGCCGTAATGTGCTGTATATCGATCTCGACGCCCATCATGGTGACGGCGTTGAGGACGCATTCATCGACGACGAGCGTGTTACGACGGTTTCGATTCATGAGGCCGATCGCTGGCCGTACACGGGCACGCATTCCCGTCCCGGTTCAGGCGCCTACAATATTGCCGTCCCACAAGGCATCAACGACAGCGAGTTCGAGTTGCTAATGGAGGAGGCGATTCTGCCGCTCGTGGACAGGATCAATGCTGATGCGCTGGTCCTGTGCTGTGGCGCCGATTGCCTCGCCGGTGACCCCCTGTCGAAAATGGCGCTCTCCAATGTCGTCCTTTGGGATGCGGTGCAGAGCCTGACGCAAAGGGGGCTGCCGACCGTCATATTGGGTGGCGGCGGATATAATCCCTGGACCGTCACACGCTACTGGGCGGGCATGTGGGGACGCATCAGCGGCCAGCCGTTCCCGGAGCGGTTACCGGACCAGGCGACCGAGTACCTGCGAGCCATGGAATGCGACCTCATCGATGATGACGAGATTGACGAGGCCTGGCTGACCATGCTGGCCGATAGGCCAAACCCCGGGGCTGTTCGCAATGAGATAAGATCACTCGCCATGCAACTGAAGGATCCTGAATGATGAACTGGCTGGATTCACTGGCTCGGATAGAGGACCTGGAGGACGCCGAGTTTGACGCCGGACTGGTCGCCGAATTTGAACGACGTTCCCATATTGCCGTCTCGAGGCCGATCCGGTTTTCGACTCCGACCTTCAAGGAATATGAGAGCACCGAGCTCGACGGCTGTGGCAAGAACAGTTTTCCGGCGTTCTCCATTACCGCGGGCGAGTGCGGCCTCAACTGCGACCACTGCCAGAAGAAGATCCTGGAGCCGATGATCCCGGCCACCAATCCGGCGATGCTGGAAGAGAAAGTGAGACACCTGGTCGATACTCAGGAACTCAGTGGCTTTCTGCTGAGTGGTGGGTCAAACAGGAAGAACGAAATTCCCTATGGCCGGTATATGCCGGTTGTGGAGCAATTGAAGAAAGACTTCCCACACCTCAAAATCGCCGTACACACGGCACTGCTGGACGAGCGGCGCGCGAAAGGCATGGAGTCGGCGGGGGTTGATACCGTCATGATGGACGTCATCGGCGCCCAGGAAACGATCGAACAGGTGTACAAGCTGAAGCGCTCGGTCGATGATTTCGAGGAAACGCTTGCAGCACTGTGTTCGACCTCGATGGAAGTCACACCGCATATCGTGATCGGCCTGCACTACGGCAAGCTGCTTGGCGAAGCGAATGCACTCGACATGGTCAGCCGCTACAACGTGAATGCGCTGGTACTGGTCGTGATCATGCCGTTCTACGCCAAGCCGGGTACTTTCGTGACGCCGGCAACATCCGATGTCGGTGGCATCTTCCTGGAAGCACGCCAGCGTATACCCGACCAGCAGGTATTGCTCGGGTGTGCACGACCGCCAGGCATGCACAAACGAGTTACAGACGCCTACGCCATCATGGCCGGTCTCGATG
Source organism: Chromatiales bacterium (assembly GCA_024679535.1). Classification (GTDB taxonomy): domain Bacteria; phylum Pseudomonadota; class Gammaproteobacteria; order Steroidobacterales; family Woeseiaceae; genus UBA1847. The sequence goes on along the minus strand of JAIBDF010000145.1, from coordinate 771 downwards.
GCATCGCATTTCCGGCAGACGGTGCGGTTTCCGTTGCACACACAATCGGTCGGCCGTTCGAACAGGCGCACTCCTGCTGCTCGATCAAGATCGGTAACACTCTTCAGACACGGGGCTCTTCACGATGGGTTGCATAGAACACAAGAAATCGCCGGCCGCCACCGACACGGGCCATGACTACAACCCGTATGACGTGATGGAGCCGCGGCTGCCCGAGAAGACGCCGGTCGACCGCAGGAACGGCAAGCACGTCAAGGCGAACGACATACCGCCCGAGGGCGTTTACCTGCCGAACAACAATATTCTCGCGCCGCACATGAAGTCGCCGGAGTACGTGCAGCTGTCAAATGCTGCCGCGATCACGCTCGGTATCATGGGCGGTCGCATGCACCGCTGCGAATGCACGCGCTGCCTGAACCTGTTGCTGACGTATCCGGAAGGTTGCCGCGCCAACTGTGCGTATTGCGGCCTGGCGCGTCATCGCGAAGCCGAGCGCGATTACGCCGACCGCAATTTTATTCGGGTGGACTGGCCGGCCGTGCCGATGACGGATATTGTCGACATCGTGGCGAAGGATCCGGACAACAGCCCGTTTCATCGCATGTGCATCTCCATGATTACGCACCCGCGATCCGAGCAGGACACGTTCACCGTGCTCCAACAGTGGACCGACAAGATTGACCCTGGTGCGATACCGGTATCCATCCTGTCGAACCCGACCACCATGACGCGCGACGATGTGCAGCGCACCAGGGACCTTGGCGCCGACAT
>JAIBDF010000155.1 GCA_024679535.1 Chromatiales bacterium | reverse complement strand
CAGTCACGCAGCTCGTCACCGTTGTAGTAGCCTTTATCGGCTACCACCGTGAGCTTGGTCTTCGGGTTGAGGATTGCCTGGGCTTGCTTCGCCATCTTCGATAACTGCTGGCGGTCACTGCCGAGCTTGCTGACTTCATGGGCGATGATCAGGTGGTGCTTGGCATCCACTGCACTCTGCACGTTGTAGCCCACCACGCCCGTGCCGCGGCTGTTCATCGAACGAGCATCAGGATCGGTCAGGGAGAGTTGCTGGTCCGGTGCCTCAAGCATCCGGACTTCGAGCTTTTTTAGCCGCGCCATCTCCTCCCTGAGCCTGGCCACCTTATCCTGCAAGGTTTTGGCATCGTCCGGTGCCGGCTCGGTTCGATCGGTCTCATCGAGCTGCGCGAGGTAACGCTCGATGGCCGACTCCACATCTCGCAGCCGGCGCTTCATCTTGGCTCGCGTGAAGTTCTTGTCCCGACTGTTCACCGCCTTGAACTTGCTGCCGTCGATCGCCACCAGCTTCTCGCTCAGCAGGTTCAGCTTCTTGCACAGCATCACGAACTCGCGGCATACAAGGCGGATCGCCTCCGGGTTGTCCTTCCTGAAGTCCGCGATGGTCTTGAAGTCGGGAGCCAGCCTGCCGGTCAGCCACATCAGCTCGATGTTGCGCTGCGCTTCCACTTCCAGGCGCCGTGACGACTGCACACGGTTCAGATAGCCGTACACGTACAGCTTCAGCATCGTCTTTGGATGATAGCCAGGGCGACCAGTAGCCGCAGGCTCTGCCTTGAAGCCCAGCCCCGAGATATCCAGGTCATCGATGAACACGTCGATCACCCGCACCGGGTTCTCTTCCTCCACATAATCGTCGAGTCGTTCCGGGAACAGAGTGCCTTGGCTACGATCCAGACCCTCGATGAACTTGCTCATGACGTGCTTCCCGGCTGCAAAGCACAATTATAATTAATGCTGAGTTTTCACACAGCCTCGGCCGTTAGCAGCCCTTACGACCGTGTCGCTGAGCGGCCGCCGTTGGCGACAGGAATAAATAACTTATTATTTTTGCTGGAGCGGGTGAAGGGAATCGAACCCTCATTCTCAGCTTGGGAAGCTGATGTTCTACCGTTGAACTACACCCGCTTTTCAGGGATTTACGCCTCGCTTAGGTCTGGCTGAGCACAAAAGTGAGGCGACTCCAATTCTAGTCGCAACTAAGGATATTTTGGGGGCTCATACGGGTCTTTCTGGCCGGCCTTGATCGGCGGATATTTATTCAGAGAGATCACGTGCTCCTCAAGCTGTGGCAACGCAGCCTTTGGGATCCACGTGTGTGGAAAGAGCACGTTGTCGCGTTCCTGCGGATCATTCATCAGGTTGTAGACGCGAGGCATCGTGTACTCGCGCAACACGCCATTCCATCCGGTCTGTTCCTTGAAATGGATTTTCCAGTCACGCCACTTTACGCCGAACACGTCGTTACCCATGTAGACGATGAAACCCTCTCGGCCTGATTCCTGTTTCGAGCCAAGGAAGAACTCTGACATATCGATCCCATCAATGACACGGTCTGCAGGAACCTCGCCACCTGTAACTCGGGCTAGTGTTGGAAAGAGGTCCATCGCATGCACGATCTCATCACTCACGCGACCCGCGTCGATCTCACCCGGCCAACGGACCGCGAACGGCACGCGAAGCGCGCCCTCGTAGCCGGTAAACAAGGTAGAACGCCATGGGCCCGCAGATCCGTTTATTGCCGTCTCAACAGTGATCGATGTTTCGCCCGCACTCAGGGCCTCCGGGCCATTGTCTGCCGTGAAAATGAAGATCGTCTCTTCGGCTAACCCCAATTCATCGATCGTCTCGAGCAACTCGCCAACGTAGTTGTCGATCTGCATCAGCAGATCACCCCACGGCCCATTGCCGGATTTGCCGACGAAGTCGGGGTGCGGCATGGTGGGAAAGTGCGTGGCGGTGTACGGCAGGTAAACGAAGAACGGCTTATCGGCCTTCGCCTGGCGCTGCATAAAACTAATTGCCCGGTCCGTCAGGTCACGATCGATCAGCGGCCGATAGTCGAGCCGATAGGGGCGAACCTTTTCTGGCGTGCTGCCCTTCTTGCTGTCCATGACCCAGGTTTCGGCGACACCGCTTTCTGCGAAATCCTGCAACGACGAATAGACCGACTCATCGGTCGAGTTGGGGACGCCGTACCATTCGTCGAATCCCTGGTCGGTCGGGAAACGTCCTGCCGTACGCCCGAGGTGCCACTTGCCGAACATGCCGGTAGCGTAACCGGAGTCCGAGAGCATCTCAGCCATCGTCACTTCCCACTGCACCAATCCGTACTCGCCCTCGCCCAGCGGTACCGTGCCGTTACCGCTACGGATCGCGTAACGGCCCGTCATCAGTGCGGACCGTGACGGTGTGCACTGCACCTCCACGTTGAAGTTCGTGAGTCGAAGTCCCTCGGCGGCCAGCTTGTCCAGTTGCGGCGTAGCGGCGCCACGAATAATGCCGCCGCCGTTGAACCCGGGCTCGCCCCAACCGAAATTGTCCATGAAGACCAGGACGATATTCGGCTTGTCCTGGGCAAATGTTGCGGGGCTCAGAAGACAGAGGAGCACTATGGAGACAAGGGTCTTTGGAGTTTGCATTTGGAATATCCTTGATGTTTTGTCGCTAAAACTACAGTGATCATCATCGACAGTCGACAGGTGCGTCACACTCATCAACCTTCTGTAGGGCGCTCCGGTTCCGGATAGGTGAGGCTAATACTGAGCATACTTAGAAAGCCTGCCGGAATCAGTTGGTTACTCTTGCATGATCTAACTCATTGAAACCAGTGGTCAAAAGAACTTGGAAATCAAACATCTAGGTAGATGACCAAATCAGCGACTCCGATTGGGAAGCTGATGTTCTACTATTGATCTACACCCGCTGAGGCTTTGATTTGCCCCAGTTTACTTCGGGTGTCCAACAAACCCAATAGTCTCGATTGACCGACCCTCGGTAGTGGAATGGTGTCGGCAGAACCACAATCACTACACACACCGTTCCGTGTGATCTAGAATCTGGAATCCCTCAATTCTAGGGAATCTTGGGCGGGTCGAGACGAATTCGACCCTGACTGGGATGTCGACAGAATCAGCCTTAGTGTTTCGATCAAGTCAAAACTGAGAGAAGACGGAATCACTAACCTGGGCCAGGTCGCCGCAAACAGATAGAGGATCACCATTGTGAACCAGGAAATATCAGCTCAGCGTCTTCTGTTGCAACTCACAGCCTATTTTCTGTTGTTGTTGTTCGGTAGCGTTTTCTGGCTCGGAATCGCGAAGCCGGATTTGCTGTCGATGATGCCGTTTGGAGGTACTGATGCACTGCAGGTAGCCGGCATAGAACTCGGGGAGCAGACCGACGCCGGCAAGTTTTCACTGACGGCAGAGCCAACCGTTTATATACAACCGACCGCGCGCCAAAAGCGTGCTGGGTACGAAGCTCTGTCTAGCGATTCAAGTCAAAAGAGTCCTTGAATCTTTTTGGGAGGACAACATGCGATCCATTTACCGTGCACTGACCCTGGTCACCTTCATTTATCTGAGTATGCCAGCGTTGGCGGATGACTATACGATGCCGGATCCGTTATTCCAGAGTAATGAGCCTCTTGACGTAACTATTACTGCTCCGCTGACGACGCTTATCAAGGAACGATCAAAGGACGACTACCTGGCCGGCGTCTTCCAGTACGTGAATGCCGATGGCTCTACCGTCGATTTCGATCTCAACATTCGGGCGCGCGGCAATTTTCGGCACGAGACCTGCGAATTTCCACCCATTAGATTGAATCTCAAAAAGAAGCAGGCAAAGGGCACGCTATTTGATAATCAAGATAAGTTAAAATTGGTCATCCAGTGCGAAAAATCGGACCGCTACGAGCAGATGGTGCTTCGAGAGTATCTTGCTTATCGGATATTGAATACTCTAAGCGACACGAGTTTTCGAGTGCGCCTGCTTCGTGTCACGTATGTCAATACTGAGAAAAGTGGCAAGAATAATACACGCTTTGCTTTCCTGATCGAGCACAAGAACCGTCTGGCTGCGCGCCTCAATCGCGACGCAATAGCGGTCGAACGTGCAACTGTTGCGGGTATCGATCCGGAACTATTGAATCTGACCTCAATATTTCAATACCTGATCGGCAATACCGACTTTTCGCCTATTGCGGGTCCACCGGGTGATGCGTGTTGCCACAACTACGTACTGTTTGGGAGTGACGTTGATCTGATCATGGCCATTCCTTACGATTTTGATCAGTCGGGTCTTGTTAATGCACCTTATGCGGAGCCCAACGAAAACTTTCGTATTCGAAATGTACGCCAGAGAGTCTACCGCGGCCGGTGCGCCAACAATGAGTACATTGAGGCATCATTGAGTCGATTCAGGGACCGTCGCGAAGTGATCTACGAGACGGTGAATGGCCAGGAAGGGCTGGAACCGGGCGTGCGGAAGCAGCTACTCAGCTATATCGACGATTTTTACAAGTTGATTAATGACCCGCGCAGTTTGGAACGCAGAGTCATTAAGCGCTGCGTTTGAATTTACCATCGCCTGGATATTGCCAGCAGCTTACCCGTCAATAAACACGATCGCCGTCAATCAGCATTTCGCGGATTCGGAACGCTTGCTGCTCGTCGATCGTCTGCGTTACGACTCACCCTCATGTGGGGGGGGCAGCTTTCCGGCACACTCGCTGCCGATGCTCGCTGGCATGCAGCGCTGCGTTTTTACCCGAAGAACGACAACTGGACGATTCGTGCCGCCGCGACCTATCAACACAAGCCGTTCCAGGACGTTGATGATCGATACGAAATCGGTTTCTCGGCGAGGGACGGGCGAGATTCGTCGGCCTACATCATCAAGGCAGGGTGGCTCACCAATCTGAACAGCCTCGGATACACGGCATTTTCCGCAGACTATTCGTTCGGAAGCGACGCGCGTCTGGCGGGTGACGAAGCGGAATCCATAGGCATTTTCGTACAGCAGAAATGGGATGCGATCGGCCTCGACCTCTACGGAGGTCTTCGTCGATACGATGTTGACCGGCCGGATATTGCGCTGAAACCGATGAATGTCCTGGCACTGGGAGCGATGTATACGTTTCTGTCTAGTTGTTTGAGCTCACCCTCGAAGCTGTAAGATTAAGGCCATGAAACCACCATTTAAGAGTTTAAAAGCGATTGGCCTGCCGCTAATTGTGGCGGGATGTGCCAGCGGCTCCGATTTAGAGAGAGGAACAGTCCTTACGGCACGGCACTAAAAAAATCGCTAGAAAATCAAAAGGTATATAGACGTGAAAGTCATCATCGGGAAGCAGTGTTTCCGCTGCCTTCTTCATCAGAGAGCGACCTGTCTGCTGCGGTGCTTTTGGTAACGAGGTACCGATCGTACTTTGATTTCTGCGAATTCGCTGTGTATGAATAAAGATATCACGGGATGAGGCTGTAAGGCGTTTTACAGGCGACTCAGGACAGATGAATAAGGGCGGTGGAGAGTGAAAAGGGTCTAGTTTATGGCGCTCGCCTTCAGGGGCATTTGAATTCTAAGTGAGTCCTTCGCGATGGAGGACAGCATGAAAAGACGGAAATGGGATTCTAAATGGTGCTGAAGCATGCGCCTGCAGGCAGGCCAGCCGACCTGATAAGGCTCAGAATCGCTTAAAATTCAATTACTCTCACTGAGTCGCCGAACCAAATTGGACCATCAAATGGCTCCATAGGGTGCATGCGTCAAGGACAGAGGCTCTCTAAGCTCCACTCAGCCTACTAAAAGCTGTGAGAGGGGGCCCCATGAGCGTCGGTCTAAGCAGGTTGCTACCAGCCATTCTCTTGATGGCTGCCTGCGCAATATCTCCGTCTGCCATCGCCGCGGACGCTGAGCGCATCATCGTCAAGGACGCGCGACTGGTCGGTCGCGACGCGGCTGCTCAGGATACTGCCGTCAACGTCCTGATCGTTGATGGCCGGCTGACCGTTGTTACCAAGGACGAACTCGTCATCGAGCCGGGCGACGTTGCGGTCGATTCGAACGGCGGTTATCTGTTTGGCCAGCTGGCCTTGGGTTCCCGGCCCAGTTTCGTGATTCTCGACCAGGATCCACGGGAAAACGTCGATGTACTGCTGGACACCAAGACGTATGCACGCTTCGCTGTCCGGGAAGGGGTGATCGTCAAGAACGAGCTGCAGACGATACCCGTCTCCTCTACAGATAAGGAGCCGAAGCCGCGACGCTGGAAGGCGTATACGCCGCCGCCGATTGCCGTGCCGATACGCTACTTCGACAGCAGGAAGTGGAACAAATTCGAGACGAAACCCGTCTCGGGTCTTTTCATTGGCGCGCTCATGCTTGATCGCCAGTT
>JAIBDF010000224.1 GCA_024679535.1 Chromatiales bacterium | reverse complement strand
GCGGAGTTGTTCCGGGCAGTGCTGGATGATGCAGAGATGGCGTCACCGGAAATAAAGGTGCTGTCGAATTACACGGGTGGTTTCCACGACAGCGATCCGGCCAGCATCAAAGAGCGTTTGTATTTCCAGTTGTTCCACCCGGTCATGTGGAATGACAACCTGGTGAACGCCTATGCCCAGGGCATCGACAAGATCTACGAGTTCGGTGGCGGTATCGGTACGGGTGAGGCGCATGAGAAGCGTCCGAATCTCGAGGGGATGATCAAGAAAGCTACCCGTGCTGCCGACAGCGCAGCGGCTTACACGCCGGTCATTAATCGCCAGACTGTTGAAGATGCGGTCACCGGAGGGTCCGTCTAGGGTCCGTCTTCGCCCTGGCGGCACTACGTATAAATACGAATGAGAATGATTGTCATTTACAATAAAATCCCTATAATCTTCTGAAACACCGAATAACAGGGAATGGCACAATCATGAACATTCGACAGTCCGCAACGGTTTGCGGGACGGTTCTTGTACTCCTTACCTCCTTCGCTGCGGCCCAGGAGGCCCCGCCGACGATGGCGGAAGTCTGGGAAATCGTGCAGCGCCAGCAGGCCGAAATCGAAGCGCTGCGGGCCGAACTGGACGAGACACGGCAGGGAATAACGGCCACCAACGAAAAGGTCGCCGAGTCCGAGGAGCGGATTGAGGCCACTGGTGATGTCATTGAGACACTCGCGGCGGTTGATGCCGGGCCCCGCAAGACGTCAATCGGTGGGTATGGCGAGCTGCACTACAACCAGATCAGCTCGGATGCGGGCGACAGCGAAGAGATCGACTTCCACCGCTTTGTCCTGTTTTTCGGCCACGAGTTTTCCGATCGGGTGCGCTTCTTCTCGGAATTCGAGCTTGAGCATTCGCTTGCCGGCGACGGTAAGCCGGGGGAGGTGGAACTTGAGCAGGCCTATGTCGAATTTGGACTGAACAACAATACTTACGCGAAGACCGGGCTGTTCCTGCTGCCGGTCGGCATCATGAACGAAACGCATGAACCACCGACCTTCTACGGCGTAGAACGCAATGACGTCGAGAACATCATCCTGCCCTCGACCTGGTGGGAGGCCGGTGCGGGTCTGCGAGGTAATTTCGGTAGTGGAGTGAGTTGGGACGCAGCCGTGCATTCCGGTCTGGCCATGCCGACCACGGGTGGCAGCGCATTTCGGGTACGCAGCGGACGCCAGAAGGTTGCCGAGGCAATCGCCAGCGACCTGGCCACCACCCTCCGACTGAAATACACGGGCATGCCCGGCCTGGAACTCGCTGCCAGCTATCAGTACCAGTCAGATCCCAGCCAGGTACCCGGCGATGGGCTGGATTCCGGCCAGTTGTTGACGGCACACGCGATTTACCAGCGTGACCGCTTTGGTCTGCGTGCCCTTTACGGCGCCTGGGACTTTGACGGATTTGCCGTCGAGGCGGCCGATGCAGACAAGCAGACCGGCTGGTACGTCGAGCCGAGCTTCCGTGTCTCCGAGAAGTGGGGCGTGTACGCGCGTTACGAAGATCTCGATGCCGCGCGCGATCAGGACCGCTTCAGCCAGAGTGAATTCGGTTTCAATTACTGGCCGGTTGACGGTGTTGTACTGAAAATGGACTTCCGGAGTCGTGAATTCGACTTGCCGGCACTGAGTGCCTCCGATTTCGACGCGATCGATCTCGGCTTTGGCTATAACTTCTGACGGCCGCTTTGCGAATGCTTCCCCGCATAGCCCTCTTGCTACTTCTGGCCACGGGCCCGGCAATCGCCGGGCCTGCTGGTGAGGCGGGTCGTTACCTCGAGGCGGGTGAATACCTGCAAAGTGTGTTTCCGGCAGACATGCCCGAGGCCAAGACGCTATGGGTCACAGGGGATGTCCGCGCTGCCGTGGAGCGCATGCTGGACCACAAATTCGCGTCTCTGCGTGTCCGCTATTGGTTTGACGGCATGCGGAGCGCATGGATCCTGGATGAAATCGGCAAAGAGCTGCCAATCACGATCGGTGTTGCAGTAGCAGATGGTGCTATCGACAATGTTCGCGTTCTTGAGTTTCGCGAGAGCCGGGGCTGGGAAGTTCGATATCCGTTTTTCACCGAGCAGTTCAGTAATGTGCGGCTCGGTGCCGACGAGCGGCTTGACCGCAAGATCGACGGCATCAGCGGTGCAACACTTTCGGTTCGTGCGGTAACTCGTATCGCGAGTATTGCGCTCCTGTTGCATGAGCAGATTGATGACGTCAAATAACGTCAACCGCATTTCCCGGCAATGGTCTCGGCGTGGCCACCGTTGGGTGGGCATATCACTCGTCATGTTCATGCTGTTTCTTGCAATTTCAGGCGTGACGCTCAATCACGCCTCTGACCTGGGACTCGATCGACGTTACGTCGGCTGGTCGTGGTTGCTCGATGCTTACGGGATCAAGGCACCGACTCCGTCAGCGAGTTTCGAGGACGCCGGTCACCGTGGGACGTTACTCGGCGAAAGGCTGTTCCTGGACGGCGCTGATACCGGCCAGAGAGTGTCAACGCTCACGGGCTTG
>JAIBDF010000051.1 GCA_024679535.1 Chromatiales bacterium | reverse complement strand
GGGCGCGTCATCTACGTCGCCAGTCTCTCCAAAGCGCTGACCCCTGGCATTCGGCTGGGGTTTATCGTCGCGAACCCGGACTTCATCCGCAGAGCGCGGCAGATGCGACGCAAGATACTGAATCATCCACCACTCAATAATCAAAGAACCACAGCCTACTTCCTGTCACTGGGCCATTATGATTCGCTGATGTTGCGCCTGGGGCGTCTGTTTCGTGAGCGCCGCTCGGCGCTACAACGTGCATTGAACAATGTGCGCGGTGTACCGATGGAAATTTCCCCCGAAGTCGGTGGCACAACGTACTGGGTTCGAACGCCGAGAGACTTCGATGTTGCGCATCTGGTTCGCGAAGCAGAGCAGCATGGCATCCTTATCGAACCGGTCGAGCACTACTACGCAAATCGCGACAACGCCGAGAATTGTTTCCGTATGGGCGTGACGAGTCTCGCGGTCGACAAGATTCGACCCGGCGTTGAGCGACTCGTCGGACTGATACGTGAACTCGTAAAGGAAAAGGTGGAGCACGTTTCGACCTCGACAGGGCGTTGGTTGACGGGCAACGAACTGCAGCAGGTGATGTCGGGGGCGACGGTGCTCTACCGGGAGGTGCACGGTGCGCCCTGCACAATCGAGCACATGGCAGATGGGACCATGACCGGCCAGCGTGGCTTCGCCAATGAGGACAGCGATACCGGAAACTGGCGCGTCGATGGTGAACTCCTTTACCGGAAGTGGGATCGCTGGGTGTACGGCGAGGAAACCGGCTACTACATCGTGATCGACGGCGACAAGATCAAGTATTTCAACAGTGACAAGCAGATCGTCGACTCGGCATTTATTCGCATCAATTCCTGAATACCCGAAATCTGGACCAACAATGAGGTGCAATGTGGATCTATCCAGATTACTTGTCCCCCTCTAGTCTGGCCTGCAGGGGGTAGCGCATGACGACATTTGGCATAGCCGGGTTGCAGCTCGAAGCATCGGGCGGCGACAACACAAACAACATGCTCGCGGAAATCGACAAGGTTATGGGTCGATTCTCGTGGCTCGAGATGATCGTATTGCCCGAGCTGAACGCCTGCGGCGCTGATCAAGCGCTCGCCGAGCCGCTGCCCGGGCCGACTGAGGCACGTTTCTGCGATGCGGCTCGCAAGCACGGTATCTGGTTGATTCCAGGATCATTATTCGAGCTGGATGGCGATCGGGTCTACAACACGGCCCCGGTCATTAGCCCGGACGGCGACGTGATTGCACGCTATCGCAAACAATTTCCATGGAAGCCCTACGAAAGCGGCGTAACGTCTGGCGACGAGTTTGTCGTCTTCGATGTGCCGGGTGTAGCGCGCTTTGGCCTCTCCAACTGTTACGACATGTGGTTTCCGGAGATGATTCGCACGCTGAGCTGGATGGGTGCCGAGATCATTCTCCATCCCAGCCTGACCAGCACCGTGGATCGGGACGCCGAAATTGCGATGGTGCGCGCCCACGGTGCCCAGAACCAGGTCTATTTCTTTGACGTGAACCTGGCTGGCCCATTGGGTGTCGGCCAGTCCTGCATTGCCGGGCCGGGAGGCGAGGTTGTCTACCAGGCCGGTAAAAGCAGGGAAATCATGCCGTTACGCCTGGACCTGGGCTATCTCCGGGACGTACGTCGCAATGGCTGGCAGGGGCTTGGGCAACCGCTGAAAAGCTTCCGCGACAGCACGCTAACGTTTCCACAGTATGAAAATGGGCGCGAGTCGCAGGCTTGGCGCGACTTGGGAGAATTACGTGTGCCAAAGAGGCCGGATCGTGGCTAGCCACTAATCTGGACCAGTATTTTTTGCCAATCTGGATCTACGTGAGTCAGATTGGACCAGTAAGCTTAATCAGGACAAAACACTTCGTTTTCAGGGGGACGAAAACCATGAGTACGACCAGGACATTCAACAAGAAACCGCTAGTATTGGCCGTTGGTACGGCATTGGCCGGCGCGTCGCCGCTGGTTGCGGCGCAGACAGCTGCAACCGAGGACGGCGTCATTGAAGAGATTCTCGTCACTGCACAAGTCAGAGAGGCCAGGGTGCAGGACATTCCCTACAACATCTCCGCTATGACCGGCGAAACACTGGAACGGCAGAACGTCGTAAACCAGTATGATGTGCTGCGGGCGATGCACGGCATAACCGTTGTCGATCGCGGTTACCGCAATGGCGGCACGGTTAACAGCATCGTGATTCGCGGGCTTAATGTGGATAACGGCCAAAATGGCGACATCATGCTCAACGCGGTTCCCAGTGTCGCGACCTACTATGACAACACACCGTTGTTCGCGAACTTCCTGGTCAAGGATATCGAGCGCGTCGAAGTATTGCGTGGGCCACAAGGGACGCTTTATGGCTCCGGTTCGCTGGGTGGCACGCTGCGGTACATCGGCAAGCGCCCCGACGCTGAGAGCTTCGAAGCGGACCTCGAGCTGGATTACAGCCAGACATCGGGATCAGAGGGCAACAATCTTGGTTTCGACGCAATGGTGAATATTCCATTGGGCGAGACAACAGCGGTTCGTGCCCTGTATAGCCGCATCGACAACGATGGGATCATCGACTACACCAATGCCTATCAGCTGAACAGCGCTGGCGTGCCATTAATAGATGTCGGAGGGACCTGCACTGACCCAGGCACCGCCACCGACACACAGATTCTGCAAAATGTCGCCTGTTTCGAGGAGGTGGAGGACGCCGATACTGTAGAGATCGACTACGCGAAGGTGGCTCTGCGCAGTGAGATTAATGATGACCTGGCCTTACAGATCTCTTACCAGATGCAGGACGAGACAATTGGCGCACGTCGTTCGACGACGCTGGGCAACAACAATCAGCCTACCGGGTCGAGCCTGTACTTCCAGTACGGTGATGACGATAGTGGTCAGGTTCTGCTGGAGCCGTCAGAGCGCGATGTCGAGATGACCAGCCTGGATGTCGAATGGGATCTTGGTTTCGCGACTTTCACGTCCACGACCTCAATGTATGACCACGAAGGGGTTGGTGAAAGTGACAACGGTGGTTTGTGGGCCAGCGGTGGTGAAGTTGATCCGGACAGCAGTCGTGACTGGAACTCCGCATTCTATGGCGGTGGCTGGCCACGTCCGATGCAGTTGGCAGAGCGTGGCTACGATGACGAAGCATTTATCCAGGAGTTCCGCCTGGTCTCCGGCGAAACCGACGGCAATATCGACTGGATCATCGGTGCGTTCTATATGGACCAGGACAACAGCGTCTACCAGTTGAGCTATAACCCGGGAATGAACGACTTCCATAATGCCTGCGTTGCCACGGGTGGCCCTGAGTGCGACGGCTTTTGGCCCGCGATTTTCTACCCGGGCGACCAGTTGTCGGAGATCGACTTCGAATATCGCCGCGACACGACCTTTGAAGAAAAGGCGATTTACGGCGAGGTGACGTATCACGTCTCCGATGCGTTTCGTCTGACCGGCGGTTTCCGGTGGTTCGACAACGAGACTGTTAACGACGTGATACTCGGCTTCCCGTTGATCGAGGGCTCGACATCGCCGATGGCGCCGCAGTCGACAGATAGCGATGACGATGTCCTCGTCAAGCTGAATGCCGCGTGGGATCTAAATGACAGCACGATGCTGTACGCCACATACTCGGAAGGCTACCGTCACGGCGGCGCGCAGTCACTTCCCAGCCTTGACGATGGCGATCCGTTTGGCGAACCGAATGCCGAGGCAGTACGGACGTTCGGGTCTGACTCCGTGCAGAACGTCGAGTTGGGCATTAAGGGAGGCGATAACACGTTCCAGTACACGGCCTCGGTTTTCAATGTTGACTGGGACGACCCGCAGCTGAACACGACGTCTGTCTTTTACGGGTTTTACATCGCCGCAAACGGTGATGCTGCGTCGACCCAGGGTATTGAGCTTGAGGTAGAGGGTTATGCCTCTGACTCATTCCATTATCGTGCTGGTTACACCTACGTTAAGGCTGAACTGGACAAGGACTTTATCAGTCCCCAGACCGGCGCCGTCGTTGCCCCCAGCGGTTCCCGTCTGCCAGGAGCACCGGAGAGTGTTCTAACGGCTGCTGTAGACAACACGTGGGAGATCAATGCGGAAATGGACCTGATTGCATCGTTCAACGCTTACTACCAGAGTGAGACGGAGAACTTCATCAATCAGAGTGCTCTTCTTAACGAGACGTTTGATGCCTTTACGCTGCTGAATGCCAGTGCGTCACTGGTATCCGAAAGCTGGAGCGCCACACTTTATATCCGCAACATCACCGATGAGGAAGGGGCGAGCGGTGGTTTCGCGTCCAGCTACTGGAGTTACGATACGGGTGTCTTCGAGAGCTGGTACGGCAACGGCAACCGGCAATTCATAGTACAGCCGCAGACGATTGGCCTGAAGTTCGGATATCGGTTCTAGGCGGCGCAAGCGTCGACCAGATCGACACACGCCACGAGTGGGAAGCCCGGCACATGTGCCGGGCTTTCGTTTACTGCGGAGCTCGAGAATAATGAGCTGATCATGCAATCTCCCTACGCAGAAAAAATTGAAGCCGAGGTCTGGGAAAGCCTGAACAAGGGAGACCTTCGTCAGGCTATTACTACGTGTGAGCGTCTCAATCGTGAGTTTCCTAACTTCGCATCCGGATGGCACACGGCCAGCCACCTTGCCCTGAAGCTGGGTAATGCGCCGATGGCGCTGGATGCCATCAGGGAGGCGCTGCGGATGGATGCCGAAAACGTTACCTGGGCATTGCAGGAAGCGCAGTGTCTCTGGAAGCTCGGTCGCGTCGTGGAAGTCCAAACGCGCGTCGCTCGCCTGTTGTCGCGCGAAGTGACGACAGCGTATGAGTATTCCGCACTCGGGAGCCTGTTGACTAATGTCGGAGATCGCCGGAAGGCGCTCCAGTGCTACAAACGGGCAGAGGCTCTGCAGCCGGACGACGCACGGCACTATTTTAACATTGCGAGCCTGCAGCGCACGCTCGGCGATCTCGGCGATGCGGAAGCCAGCTTCGACAAGGCAATTCACCTCAACCCGTCCGATTTTGAAGCCTGGAAACTGCGCTCCGAGCTGCGAACGCAGACGCGGGAGCGGAACCACGTTGAGGCTCTGGAGAATGTCCTGAACATGGGTATTGATGACCCCCATGGCAAGGCCAATATCTGTTATGCACTTGCAAAAGAACTTGAGGACCTCGGGGAGTCGGAGCAATCGTTTGGGTACCTGCAGCAAGGTGCCGGCGCCAGGCACGCGCATATGCAGTACGACCTGACGCGGGACATCGACACGATGGCAACCATTCGCGACACGTTTTCTGCGGAACTTCTTGGCCGCGACGTGCAGGGTCATGACAGTGCAGAACCCATCTTCGTGCTGGGCATGCCAAGAACGGGTACGACGCTGGTGGAACGAATCCTGGGGAGTCACTCAGACGTGTTTGCCGCGGGCGAGCTGTCGAATTTTGCTGTCCAGATGATGGCGCAGGTTCGAGAGAAAGCTACATCTCGTGCGGTCTCCAGGGACGACCTCGTGCGACTGACGGCGGGTCTGGATTTTGCGGCACTGGGTAAGGCTTATGTGGAGAGCACGCGGCCTGCCACCGGGCATACGGCGAAATTCAGCGACAAATTGCCCTTGAATTACCTCTATGTGGGGTTGATTCACCTTGCTCTGCCAAACGCGAAAATCGTACATGTGCAACGTGATCCTATGGATACGATTTACGCGGTCTACAAGACCCTGTTCGTGGACGCATATCCGTTCTCCTATGATCTGGAGGAGCTGGCCAGGTACTTCGTTGCGTATCACGAGTTGATGGAGCACTGGCATGCAGCGCTGCCCAATGTTATCCAGACGATTCGCTACGAGGATCTCGTCTCCAATGTGGACGTAGAAGCGAGGCGACTTGTGGATGCCTGCGGTCTCGACTGGCAACCCGGATGCCTGGAGTTCTACAGGAATACAGACGCATCAACGACGGCCAGCAGTGTGCAGATTCGCAGACCGGTCTACCAGAGTTCGGTCGGCAAGTGGCGAGACTACGAAGCCCGGCTGCAACCGGCCGTCACCGTCCTGCGTGACGCAGGCATCATTGACCAGCAATCGAATAGCGACACAGGGAAAGACCAATGGCATTGAACAGATTACCGATCGCTTCGCCGAACGGCGAAGTCGCACGTGTGCTGCTCGCGTTTCTGGCCACCGCCGGGCTTTTCTACGTCAACATTATGCCGGCGCTCGTTGACGGATTGATCGAAGGACTGGGTTTTAGTAACCGGGACGCGGGACTCGTAGGGTCGGCCAATGTTTACGGCGCCGCGGTGGGGGCATTCAGCGCCGTTTTCATTGTCAAACGTGTCAATTGGCGAATGGCGGCCGTCGTGTTACTGGTCGGACTCATAACCGTTGATCTTCTGTCGATGCTTCTTACGAGCGCGCCGGCGTTGATCGGTACGCGTTTTATACACGGCTGTATTGGTGGCTTGCTGGTTGGCATCGGATTCGCGGTCATCTCGAGGACGACTGAAGTCGATCGTACGTTTGGCTACCTGCTTACGATTCAGTTCGGCCTGGGTGGTCTTGGGCTCATTTACCTGCCACCGCTTGTGCCGGCTTTTGGCACGAAAGCGCTGTTCCTGTCGCTGATTTCTTTCAGTGTTGTGACGTTACTCATGCTTCCCTTTCTTTCAGACTACCCGGCGCGGGTACAGGAAACGGACACTGATGGTCGCAAGGGCAACCGAGGGCTGATTGCTCTGGCACTGCTCGCTACGTTTCTCTTTCAGGCAGCCAATATGGGGATCTATGCCTACGCCATCGGGATAGGCAAGTATGCGATGCTCGACATCGACTTCGTCACCAACGCGCTGGGTATTGCGGCATGGGTAGCCATCGTCGGGTCAGTGCTGGTCATTCTGATGTCCACGCGGTTTGGCAGGATGTGGCCGGTTGGTATTGCGATCCTGCTGACCGCGGTTTCGATCTGGTTATTACACTTCAGTGACGTCAAGCCGGGAGGCTGGGAGACGTCCATATACTGGTGGTCAAACGTGCTCTGGGGTATTACCTGGGCTTTTGTCATTTCATACCTTCTTGGCATGTGTTCGGAGTTCGACACGACGGGCCAGATGGCGGCAATGGGCGGTTTTGCCTCGAAAATGGGGCTCGCATCCGGTCCGGCCGTTGCGGCGTTGCTGGTTGGTGAAAACAACTATGGCCTTCTTATCAATGTATCCGTGTTTGCGTTGCTCGCATGCTTGGCGGTCATGATCTTGCCGGCGGCCACCCTCGATCGAAAATGAATCGCTGCGTTGCATTGGCGAGCGCATTGCTCCTCGCGGCATGCAACCAGCCGGCGACGCTGGAACGCGCACTCACTTATGAGCTGCTGCGGGTTGGTGATGGCCCTGATTCTCTCCTGGCGCTCAAGGAGTTTGACGCTCCGGTTGGTGCCCGCAAGGCGTCGAACACCTTCAGTGGTCGACTCATCCTCGAAACGCAGCAACAAGACAATTACTTTGCATTAAGGCGAGACACATTAAGTCTCGTTACACCGAAAAGGCCGGATATCAATCAACTCCCGGTTTTCGATTTTGCGTTTATTCAGGACGGAGACTCCCTGGTGCCTGTTACTCCCGGTCCCGTACCGAATCATCACGGCTGGTGGGAGTTCGTTTTTGGCACAGGCAGGGTTTGGGACGAAGAGGGTGATAAGGGCTGGAGCCGCGCGTCCATACCGTTCGCGTTGAAGGAGCGTCGCGAGGACTGCATTCACAATGGGGTCATGAGTTTTGTATACCGGACCAGCGGCGATATATCGAATGTCGTGTTCCAAATTACAAACCAGACGTGTCAGTACCTGCAGTTCGAGATGAGCGGGATACTGCCTGCCCGCTACGAGCCAGAGAGTTTGTCGAACGTTGACGCCGTCCTTATGATCGCCCGGCAAAATCGCGAGACGCGCATTCCTGTGCGTTCGATAGTCGAGATTGGTGACAAGTATCCTGATGCGAAAGCGGCTGCTTTTGGAGCGGTTGATGAAATCGATCCTGCCGATATGTCGCTCTATGGTTTTGTCATCGACGGTGTCCATTACGTGAGTGCCTGCAACACGCCTTACGGCGACTATCCGTTTTGCAACGAAATGGCATTGCCCTCGTACTCTACCGCCAAGTCAGTAGTCGGTGGGCTCGGATTGATGCTGCTGGAGTCGGCGTACCCGGGCGCCGCGAGCGCTCCCATTTCGGAACTGGTTCCGGAATGTGCTAAGGGCTGGGAGGGCACCACGATTGAGCATGCCCTCGACATGACCACAGGCCATTTTGGATTGCCGGACATGCACGGCGACGAAGACAGCGCCATTAACGGACGGTTTTTTAGCGAAGACCACGCGGGCAAGATCGATGTTGCATGCAACGGTTTTCCGCGAAAAGCGGAACCCGGCACGCACCTGAGCTATCACACATGGGATACCTACCTCGCTGGAACTGCCATGAACGCCTTTCTCAAGCGGCGGGAGGGGCCTGACGCGGATTTCTTCGATGACCTGCTGGTGGCTAAAGTTTGGAAGCCGTTGGGATTGTCGAGATTGGCTGGTGCGACCCGCCGGAGCTACGACGAGGTCCGGCAACCTTACACGGGTTTCGGGTTAACCTTGCTCCGTGATGACGTGGCCAGGCTGGCGCAGTTTATCGGTCCGATGGACGGTCGCTTTGACAATGAAGATCTGCTCGACCGACGTTTGTTTGACGCGATCAAGCAACGGGTGCCTGGAGATCCGGGTATGGTCGCGGAACTCGAGACGATTCGTTATAACAACGGATTCCGGAGTTTCGATATATCATCGTACGTGGGTTGTGAGCAACCAGTATGGGTCGTCGTACTTTCCGGGTTTGGCGGTATCATCGTTGCGATAATGCCGAACGATACGGTCTACTATTACTTTAGTGATGGCGATGTGCATCGCTATTTGAGCGCAGTACGTGAGTCGCACCGTATCCGGCCGATGTGCGAGTAGGTGGGCGCGTTTAGTATTGACGGCGCTGCATGCCAGGGCGTCAAAATAGAACCAATGAGGAGCCGAGTTCCAAAGCTGGAGCTTGTCAATTAGGGAGTAGTTTTCGTGTCCATCGATATCAACAACACGCTGCGTGCGGCGCCCGTGGTACCGCTCGTCCAGTCAGACGACCCGGCCGTTGCCGTACAGATTTCCAGGGCCTTGGCTGCCGGTGGGCTTACTGTCGCCGAAGTCGTACTTCGCACTGACCGGGCACTCGAGTGCCTGCAGGCCGTGGCAGACGAGGTACCGGAAATGATCGCTGGTGCTGGTACGGTTCTCACAGCAGATCAGGCCAACGCCGCAGTCGATGCAGGCGCAAAATTTATTGTTTCGCCCGGGCTCGATGATGGCGTCGTCGCGGCGGCCAGGGAACGCGGTGTTCCGGTCTATCCGGGCATCGTCACCCCCGGCGAACTGCAACACGCGCACAATCTGGGTCTCGATGTGGTGAAGTTTTTCCCCGCTTCACTGGCGGGCGGTGTACCAATGTTAAGAGCGTTGTCGAGCGTCTTCAGGCACATGCGATTCATGCCCACGGGTGGCGTTTCTCCCGGCAACCTCGCCGAATATCTCGCGGTGCCTGCCGTGCTTGCTTGTGGCGGCAGCTGGTTGACGCCTGCGGCAGCAATCGCCGCTGGTGATTACGAGCAGATTACCAAGCTTGCGAAAGACGCGCTTGCAATAGCAGCGGGTGGCAGTGAAGCATCGGGATAGGTACAGCGCCAGCAAAATAATTGGTTCAGGTGGCCGAGTTAAGCCTGTGTCGCGAGTACCAATACGTCGGTAAGTAACACGCAAAAAAACTGGCAATAAGATAGGGCATCGACTCGTTGCCGAGCAGATCCATTCCGGCACCGACGACCAGCGGTCCGATCATCGTACCGGCGCCCCACATGCCGGTGTAGAGCACGCTCGCCGCGGCGAGTTCCGCACCGCGAAAACGTTGCCCGAGCAGAATGACGCCGAGAGCATAGATCATCCCTTCTATGCCACCCAGGCTAAACGCAAATACAGGTCCGGCGACCGGACTGCCGATCATCCCCGGCATGGCGATGAACCCGAACATCGTCAGCAGGACACAGGTGAGTAGCAGCCTGGTACGGGACATATGATCGGCCAGCCAGCCAAGCGGCAACTGCAGAAACACGCCGCCCAGCGCGAAGGTGGTGAGCAGAGACAGACTGCGTGCTTCGCCCAGACCTATGTGAATGCCAAAAAGTGGGAAGAACGCGATAAAGGCTTCGACCGCTGCCGCGTAGGTCAGGTTGAGCAACATGATATGCGGCACGATCCGAAATACGCGCATCAGCCCAAAAGCATCATCGTCGCTACCGTCTGTTTCCTCACCGCGCAACCAGAACAGCGGAACGCTTGCCAGTGCGACCAGTCCCGCCGTCACCGCAAAAGGCAATAAGCCATTCGTCCCGGTGATGACGAGTACGAGGGGACCGAGTGCAAAACCGGCGGCGCCTGCCGATCCGTATACGCCGATAATGCGGCCGCGCCAGTTGTCCCCGGCCAGTTCGTTGATAACGATTTCGCTCGCCGACCACAGTATGGCCGCGGCTGCGCCGAGCATAAAGCGCATCGGAAACCATGCGTAAACGTTCTGGACCATGCCGAGGGCGATCAGCATTGCGGCGGCAAGTACGGTCGCTGCCTGCATCGCACGCGCTGCGCCCAGACGCTTAATTAAGCGGGACGCAAACGGAGCAATGACCACGCCAGCGCAGGCCTGCGCCACGATACTCAGGCCAATAACTGTTTTGCTTATCCCCTGTGCATCGAGGACGAGCGACAGCAGCGGCAACGTCAACCCGTATACAAGATTGACGATAACCATCGATGCGATAACGGCGATCAGGCCGCGATGTCGGTAGGCGTTGATGCGGAGCATAGGTAAGATGTTAACCCGAACATCGCTTGTCAGTGGTGGAGAAAAGACCAGGCAATGAGCCACGCAGTTTCACATGAAGAATGGTCGTCAAGGCGTGGCTTCCTGCTCGCCGCGATCGGTTTCTCTGTGGGTCTCGGGAATATCTGGCGCTTTCCCTATGTGGTTGGTGAGAACGGCGGCAGTGCGTTTGTCATCATCTACCTGCTCTGTGCTTTCGCCATAGGTCTGCCGCTACTTGTTACTGAGTTGGCCATCGGCCGCCTGGGACGCAGCGATCCTGCAGGTAGTTATCGAGCGGTCGCCACGCAGAGTGAGCGATCAGCGGCCTGGGCAGCAGTAGGTACGCTCGCCATCATCTGCGTGTTTGTCGTCCTGTCGTTCTACACGGTGTTATCGGGCTGGACGTTCGACTACTTCCTGCGCGCGATCACCGGGGAGTTCAATGGTCTCGACGCGGCGGTGTCGACGGAGATGTTCACAGGACTCATGAACAATCCGTGGAGGCTGCTGTTCTGGCACACCGTTGTAAACCTGCTGATCATTGTCGTTATCCGGCGCGGCGTGCAGAAGGGTGTGGAACGTGCTGCGAAGATCCTGATGCCGATTCTGCTGGGTGCGATTGTCATCATGGTGGTGTATAGCGCGATCGCCGGCGATTTCGGAGCGGCCGCAGAATTTCTTTTGCAGCCCGATTTCAGCAAGGTGACGCCCCAGACCGTCATGATCGCCATCGGGCAGGCGTTCTTCTCGGTCGGTGTTGCCATGGCAACGATGATTACGTTCGGCTCCTACCTGCCGGAGCGCGTGTCCATCCCAAGGTCTGCGGTTATCATCATTCTCGCCGATACGGGCGTCGCCCTGCTGGCCGGCTTCGTTATATTCCCGCTGGTGTTCCAGTTCGGATTGGCACCGTCGGAAGGGGCGGGGCTGGTCTTCCAGACCTTACCGCTGGCCTTCGGGCAAATGGCGGGCGGACAGCTCTTCGGCGCCGTGTTTTTCCTGCTCCTGATTGTCGCGGCACTCTCTTCATGCCTGGGCGGCGCGGAAGCGGCAGTGTCATGGGTCGACGAACGATGGAATGTTCCGCGTGAGCGCGGCATCCTGTACTTTGTCGGGACCATCTGGCTCATCGGCATTGCCACGATCATGTCGCTGGGTGAGTGGTCGGATTTCTATCCGCTGAGTATCGTGCCTGCATTGGCTGAAGAGACTATCTTCGATCTGCTTGAATGGTTTGCGGCGAATATTTTGTTGTTGACTGGCGCAGCATTGACGTCGGTTTTCTTTGGCTGGCTGATACCGAAGAAGACGAAGCTTGAGGGGTTCGGGGTGGGTGATGGTGTCTTTTATACCTACGCCAACCTGATGATGCGTTACGTGATACCACCGGTTCTCGTTGTCGCGCTGATTCTTGGTCTACTGGAGCATTAGGGAATGGCGAGCGCCGAAAAACTTCTGCATGAAGCGCAGTTCGCGTTTCAGAGCATGTCGTTTGGTGAGTCACCTGCGAACAAGCGGAACGCATCTCGCGCCAAGTCCTTGAGCCTCAAGATTATCCGCAAATACCCAGCCAGCATGGAGGCGAGCGAGGCGCACGCGATATTGCGGCGTCTTGGTGAGGAAGCGTACTCATCGAAAATGGCTAAACAACATCAGCACCAGCCTCAAAGTGTGCATCACAGCAAGACGCAGACTCTCTCCAAACCTGCACGTAGCATTGACATGCGAATTCCGACCGCCACTGGCGGTAGCATGGAGACCCTCAACTGGAGCGGCCTGCTGGAGCTGTTGTTCGCCATGCCGAAAATCGTGCTCGCCTCGCTCGTGTTCGCCGGCTTCTTGCTCTTCGGTTTATTCGGGCCGTTCATTTTCGTCCCGTTGATTCTGTTCGTGCTGTTTACCGGGCCCTTCAGGCAAACCATGAAGCAGGAACAGCGTGATCAGATGAACGCGTTCATCGTAAAGGTCAATGAGTACATCGCAGAACGGCACGGACAAGGCGGTTCCCTTTGATAGTTGTAAAATGACCTCATCCACCATTTCCGCGTCACGCAGCCCGCGCCGTTACGCCAAGCTCTGTTTCCAGAGGGCGTTCCCGGTTTCGCATGCCGAACACCGTCTGGCGGTCGATGAACTGGATGACAGTGGCGTCCGGGACGAGCCGGTTTACTACCGATTTTCGTTCGATGTAGCCCGATGGCTGGCGCGACAGGTACCCAATGCCGTGTCCATTGACTGGTCGGAACTCCACGACACCGAAACGCTGGATAATCTGTTGCGCCTGATTCTGCAGCCCGCCGAAGATGAGTACTTCGATAGCGGCGAGGTCAGCACGCAGGAATGGATGGACATTGCGCGTACCGGTTTTGATGGCACGGACTTCGACTGGTTGATGGCCCAGCTCTGTGACAAGCGTTTTGAGTCGTTCTATCGAGAACTTTATGACGCAGCGGATGTACCTCTCGCCTGGGAGTTGGGTGACAGTTCCTACGCGAAGTCTCGAAATGTATTTCGCAACGGCAAAGTGGTCTTGCGTGATACAGGGCTGCGGCGTCGCCCATGCCAGGCTAAAAAAGAAACCGTAAAGCCTGTTGAGAACATCGTCCGGCTGTCTGGCAAACGCGGTGCCCAAATGCTGGATGTCGCGATCGCGTCGCTGGCGGCACGCCACCGCGAGACGTACCACTTTAATTTTGCGAACCCGGAAGAAGTTTATCTCGCCGACGTAGGCCTCGGGATTCAGGTCGCGGTGTTCGGCCTGTTACCCGAGTATCGCTTCCCACTCGAATGCACTATGGGCTATTTACTGCTGTCGAATGGTGTGCCGATTGGTTACGGCGGGTCCAGTGCGCTGTTCAAACAGGTAAACACTGGCATCAATATTTTTGACGAGTACCGGAATAGCGAAGCGGCGTTTCTCTGGGTGCAGGTCATGCGCGTCTATCATTCGCTGGTGGGCTGCACGCGATTTATCGCGAACCCCTACCAGCTCGGTAGCGGCAACAGCGAGGCGCTGCAGAGTGGCGCGTTCTGGTTCTACTACAGGCTCGGTTACAGGCCGGTCGACAAGACTATTCGTGAGCTCGCACGCGCGGAAGACAAAAAAATCCAGCGCAAGTTGGGTTACCGCAGTGACCTGCGAACACTCAAGAGGCTTTCGAGCTGTGATATGCATCTGACGCTGCTGGCCGCCAAGCAAACCGAGCTGTTCGACGAGGCGTGGCTGTCGACCAGTTCCGGATTGGCAACGCAGGTACTCGGTTGTGCCAAAGGGAGGAGTCGCCAGGCGTCCGCCAATCGCGTTGCGCGGGAGTTGGCGGAAAACCTTGGTGTCAGGTCCTTGCAGCACTGGTCGCAGGATGAAAGGCGGGGCCTCGTCGCGCTCGCGCCATTTCTCGCTGCGGTCGATCCGTCAGGGTGGTCAAAACAACAGAAGCGCAACGCGCGCCGGCTACTCCGTGCCAAAGGCGGCAAGCGCGAGCTGGACTACGCGAACCTGATGGCGACCGACGATGAATTTCTGCAGTCACTCCGAACGGCCTGCATCCAGGCGTCCAAACAGTAGCGGCTACAGGAATCGCGTCGGTGACAGGGCGTCGAGGGGCAGGTCGCTTGCGCGTTCGGCGATCAGGTCGGCGATCGCTTTACCCGTCATCGGGGCCAGGCTCAGGCCCAGCATGTTGTGTCCTGTTGCCAGCAGCGCATTCGACAGGCGCGGCACACGTCCGATAATTGGCAGGCTGTCCCAGGTCATGGGGCGCCAGCCGAACCAGGTGTCTTGCTCAATCGGCCCCTCCGGGGTCTTCAGGTAGGGCACAGCCGAATCCTTGAGCTGCTGAATCCGTGCGCGCGGAATCGAGTCATCGAAACCCGCAAACTCCATCATTGATGCGATTCGGTAACCGTTTTCAAACGGTGTGACGCCGATATGTTTCTCGGGAATCAGCATCGGATGCGTCGGCATAATTTCGGGCCGCGTCATGGTCACCGAATAGCCTTTGCCGGGCTCGACGGGAATCCTGCACCCGAGCGAATCCGCGAACTCGCTCGACCATGCGCCAGCGGCAAACACGTAATGGTCTGCCGTCATTTTCCCCTGTGGCGTCAGCAGGCCGGTTACGTGGCCCTCCAAGGTTTCTACCGCGTCAACGCTGCACTGTTCAACAAAACTGACACCGTTGATTCCCAGCTGCTCTGACCACACAGCATTGAGCCGGTCCGGCCGCAGGTGACTGTCACCTTCGTAGTAGTAAGCGCCCGCAAGGCCCTTCAGGAGTGCCGGCTCGAATTCGACCAGTTCTTCACCGTCCATATAACGAGCGGCGAGTCCGAATTCGTCGGCCAGCATCGCGTCGGTTCGACCAAATTCCTGCAGATCATTGTCATTTCGGAAGACGAACAGCATGCCATTGTCGTGCCACTCGCAGTTCATTGCCGGGTCGCTGAAAAGTTGTCTGTATTCGAGCATCGATGCGTCGAGGATATCCTGCAGAACGTTGCCTGCCTTCAGCATCTGCCGCTTCGTGCAGCGGCGAGCGAACTCGAACATCCAGCGGTAGAGTTCGGCACGCAATTGCGGTTTGACGCGAAACGCGGCTTTGGGCTGGAACACCGACTTCATGCCTGTCCAGACGGCTTCAGGTGCCGTTAGCGGGAGCACATGGCTCGGCACGAGGAACCCGCAGTTAGCGTGTGAGCACGCGCCGCCGACGGTCGAGCGGTCGACAACCGTAACGTCGTAGCCGTCTTTTTGCAGGTAGTGTGCGCACGCAATGCCAATGTGGCCGGCACCGACAACGATGGCTGTGTTGTTTGCCACTAGCTGATACCTGCCGCGAACGGGTCGCCGGGCTGCTGGACAAGCGTGCCTTCGGAGCAAATAAAGGCGCGTCCGGTGATGCTCGGAATGATCTCGCCCTGTTCGTTGAGCGTATACCGCGCAATAAATCGACTGCCAATCACACTTTCCTGGATCCAGTCGGTATCCGGCGCGAGCACACCTGCGTCGGCAAGACACGCGATCTTCGCGCTCGTGCCCGTACCGCAGGGTGAGCGGTCATAAGCGCCGCCGGGACACAGTACGAAGTTACGGCTGTTTGCATCGTCGGACAGCGCTTCCGAGAAGAACTCGATGTGGTCAATTTCACCGCCGTCATGCCCGGTGATGCCCTGGTCGCGCAGTGCCTTCTGAGTCTTCAGGGCCACGTCGGTGAGTGCGCGCTCGTTCCCCAGGTTGATTGCGCAGGGCGTGCCCTTGGCAAGGAAAAACCAGTTGCCTCCCCAGGCAATATCCCCGGTGACGGCACCATAGTCCGGTACGTCGACCGTCACGTCGCTGCGGTAACGATAGCTGGGCACGTTTCTGACGGTCACCGTATTGGCATCGATGAGATCGACGGAAACGACGCCTACCCGGGTCTCGAATCTTGATACTCCGGGACCGATCCTGCCCATGTAGGCCAGCGTAACGGCTGTGCCAATGGTGCCGTGGCCGCACATCCCGAGATAGCCGGTGTTGTTGAAAAACAGGATGCCGGCGACGCAATCGTCGCGCGTCGGCTCGACGAGCAGGGCACCGACCAGCGCCGCCGAGCCGCGCGGCTCGAGGTTGATAGTCGTGCGCACGTGGTCGAAATCCGTCGCAAAACGCTCGATGCGCTCCTGCATGCTGCCCGAGCCGAGGTCCGGCCCACCGTCAATGATGACGCGCGTCGGTTCGCCTTCGGTATGAGAATCGATGAATCGCACGGCCTCTACCACAAAAAAGGAAGCGATATTCTATCGAAATATCCCCACTACTCTCGATATAATTGGAGATTAAGCTCTGATCATGGAAGTGCGTCCAATGCCCCAACTCGCGAACTCTCAGGCTTTTGAGCCCAAACTCGCCTGCCTGCAGGAAATGCGGGATTTTGGCGGTCCTGCTATTACGCATGGCCTGACCGATGAGGTCATTCTGGACTTTCTCGCCGACCGCGAGGACCTGGCGCTGGCTATTGACCGCGGGTTTGCGCGCTTTCAGGAGCTGCAGAGCACGCGGCCGGAATATCTGACCCTCGACGAAACGGCACAGATACGGGAGGCACACTCCGGGCTGACGAATTTCTATGCCAAGGACGCCGTAAATCCGTATGTCGCCGTTGGCGGCGCGGGGCCCTGGATCGTCACCCTCAAAGGTGCGGTCGTCTATGACGTTGGCGGATACGGCATGCTGGGTTTCGGGCACGCTCCGCAGCGCGTGCTGGACGCCATGAACCAGGAGCATGTCATGGCGAACATCATGACGGCGAGCGTCAACAAGCTCGATTTTGTCGCGGCTCTGAAGAATGAGATCGGCCACGCCCGGGCGGGTGGTTTCCCGTACGAGAGTTTCCTGTGCATGAACAGCGGCTCGGAAGCGATGTCAGTTGCGATGCGTATCTCGGATATCCATACAAAAAACCTGACGGACCCCGGTGGTCGCTACGAAGGGCGGCGGGTCTGTGGGCTGACGCTCCAGGGCAGCTTTCATGGACGTACTGATCGGCCAGCCCGCTTCTCCGATTCCACGATGGGCAACTACGCCGCGCACCTCGCGTCATTCCAGGACACCGATTACCTGCTGACCATCGAGCCAAATAACATCGCTGCATTGGAGGCCGTGTTTGCAGCAGCGGATCTCGATAATGTTTATATCGAGGCCTTCCTCATGGAGCCCGTGATGGGTGAGGGTAATCCCGGAGAGGCGATTACGCCGGAGTTCTACCAGCGCGCTCGTGAACTGACTCGCGAGCACGACACGATGTTTGTTGTGGACTCCATTCAGGCTGGAATTCGGGCAAATGGTGTACTGTCGGTCGTAGATTATCCGGGTTTCGAAGCGCTGGACGAACCGGACATGGAGTCGTATTCAAAGGCGCTCAACGCCGGCCAGTTCCCATTGTCCGTCCTCGTGCTCGCCAGGAAGGCGGCGAATACCTACCAGCGGGGATTGTATGGCAACACGATGACCACTAATCCACGCAGTCTGGATATTGCCGTGGCTGTGCTCCAATCGATCACGCCGGAGCTGCGTGAGAATATTCGCAAACGGGGCCAGCAGCTCGTCAAGCGACTCGCGGGACTGATGGACGACACCGACGGTGCGGTGACGAAAGCGCAGGGTACGGGTCTGCTTGTGAGCTGTGAGCTCGACGAGCGCTTCAAGATTTATGGCACCGATAGCACCGAAGACTATCTGCGCAAGATTGGCTTGGCCGTGATACACGGCGGCGCACACTCACTGCGTTACACGCCGGTGTTCGATATTAGCGAGAAAGAGGTTGATCTCATCGTTGCGCTGACCAAAGAGGCGATCCTCAACGGGCCGCGCGCCAGCTAAGATGCGTCGGCCAGCGCGGGGATGGTCTTGCGCAGGCGCAGGTACATGAACAGGTAGATCAGCATGCCGAGCAGCGACGCGATGGCACACATAATAAAGACGCCGTTGTAGCCGAGTCCGGCCGCGAGTATGGAAGCCGCGATGTTGGGTCCGAGAATCTGTCCGAGACCCTGCGCGCCCGGCATCAGCGCGGCAAAGCGACCGGAGTGATCCACGTTGGCGATCGTCGACATCTGGTAGACGTCGATAAAGATCCACAGGAAATTGAAACTGAACATGCTTATGAGGATGTTCGTGTTGTCAATGCCGCCCGCCAGCATGCCGACGATGAGCGCCTGCAGGACAAGGGTCACTAGCAATGGCCGCGCCAGGCCGAAACGGTTGCTGATGACCGTCGCGACAAGGCAACCGATTATCGAAAAGAAGGACGTATAGATCAGCAGCTGGCTGACCCAGGCTGGTGATGCCTCCGATGCATGGCTCGCCAGTTCGATGTACGTCCAGTAGGCGCCGATATTGATGTAGGTCATGAGCATTGCGCTCAGGACAAGCCAAGGGACGTAGGACGGTACATGCTTGTGCTCAACATGATGTGCGCCGTCACCTTCCTCGACGTCAACCTCCACATCGAGACTCTTCTCAACGGGTCTCGGCGGCAGCCAGGACAGGAACAACAGGCCAAACACATAACAGCCTATGAACACCATGTAGATGCCGTTCATCGACAGCTGCGGCAGGATGTACATTTCAAGCGCCTGCGAGAACGCGAACGCGAACAGCATCATATTGAACGCGCGTGCCGGTTTGCTGGTGCCCCCAAGGGTGGCGATAGCAACGGCTGTATAGATGCCACTTCCGATTCCCGCGATCAGGCGCAGCCAGAGGACCTGTTCATAGTCGACCATCACCATGCACGCGGCATTGGCGCCGACGGCTATCACGACTGACACAAGCACGATATAGCGGCGGTTCAACTTGGCAACGATGGCTGCCGTCAATACGGCGCCAATGGCCAGGCCGCCAAGATCCGCGCCGGCAACGCGTCCGACCTCGATCTCCGTAAAGCCCAGCAGATTCACCCAGGCCGTGCTGATGACCGGCACCCCAACCAAGACGCCATAACCTACGAGCGACATGTAGAGCGCGATGGAAATGGACTTCCAGCCATCGAACACGGTGCGGTGATGCAAGAGGTGGGCGTGTTCGTCGGTCATCAGCTAATAATTACAGCCTGTCCTTGATTTTGTAGTACAGCATACCAAGTGCAATGATCTGATTGCCGATCCATTGCGATCCAGGCAATCGAAAGTGCCCCATATCGGCGAACAGGTCATAGCGCTCCATCGTGCCTGCCACCGCATCCGCCATGATTTCACCCATGATGTGGGTCGCATTGACGCCGTGACCGGAGTAGCCCTGACAGTAATACACATTGCCGTTGATACGACCGACCGCAGGAACTCGGTTCAGTACGACGCCAATCTTGCCGCCCCATTCGAAATCGATGCGTACGTTCTGGAGCTGTGGGTAGACCTTGAGCATACGAGGCAGGATAAAAGACTTGATGTTCACCGGGTCCCGGCCCGAGTAATTGCAGGCGCCGCCATACAACAGTCGCTTGTCGGCAGACAGGCGGTAGTAATCAACAACTTCGTTGGTGTCGCAAACGGCGACATCTTGCGGGTTGATCTCATTGACGACATCGTCTGCCAGCGGTTCGGTGCCAATGATGTAGCTGCCCGCGGGAAACACAAGGTTCGACAGGTGCTGCCACTCAAGCAGGCTGTACGCATTGCCTGCGAGAATCACGGAATCGGCTTCCACATACCCGCCCTCGGTCGTCACCCTGGGTCGGGTGCCATGCTCGATGCACGTCACCGGCGACTGTTCGAAAATCTGCACGCCCAGTGCATGCGCCGCGCGCGCTTCACCGATGCAGAGGTTCAGGGGATGCAGGTGACCATCGCGGTGGCACAGAAAACCGCCATAAAAAGCATCGGTTCCGAGGTTGGCGCGAGTGGTTTCGCGATCCCATATTTCGTATCGGTGCGGAAAGTTATGTCTTTCTCGCTCGGCCGCGAACTCGTCGAAGTAACTGAGATGCGCCGGTTTCTTGGCGACCTCGAGGAAGCCGTTTTTGAGGTCGCACTGGATGCCATACTTTTCGACGCGGTCGTAGATAATGTCGTTACCACGCCACTTCAAATCCCAGAGCATGCTGTCATAGTCGCGGCCCCTTTTCCTGGCGATTTTGCTGAGGCCGCTGATGCCGTTGATCAGCTGACCGCCGTTCCGGCCCGACGCTCCCCAGCCAACCCGATTGGCCTCAACCAGCGCCACGGAGAAGCCCCTTTCGGCCAGCGTCAGGGCAGTGGCCACGCCGGTGAATCCGGCTCCGACCACACAGACATCGGCGGACCGGGCCCCACCGAGGACCGGGTAGTTTGTGACTTCGTTAGCGGTTGCCGCGTAGTAGGAGTTTGTATGCTCCTGTTTTTGATGTTCTTTTCGCATTAACTTGCGCTACAGCCGATCCTTGATTTGATAGTAGAGCACGCCCAGGGCAACCATCGGCGTGTTGAAGGTATGTGCGAACGGCACGACCAATGGTTTCACGCTGGCGAAGAGATCAAACCGCTCGAGCGTTCCGCCAATAGCGTCTGCCATTATTTGTCCCGCCAGGTGCGTGACGTTAACGCCATGTCCTGAATAGCCCTGGCAATAGAAAATATTCGGCGAAAGTCGGCCGAGCTGTGGCACCCGTGTGACGGGTACGCCGATGCTGCCACCCCAGGCGTAGTCAATTTGCACGTCAGCCAGCTGCGGATAGTGCCGCGCAATTTTGCGTCTGTGCCTTGCTTCGATGACCTGCGGGTCGTCGCCGAAATAGTTCAGGCGTCCGCCGAACAGCAGGCGTTTGTCCGCGCTCAGGCGATAGTATTCGAGGACGAAGTTCGGATCGCAGATTGCCAGATCCTGTGGGTTGATCGCCGTGACGATATCATCGGACAGGGGTTCAGTCGCGACGATAAAACTGTTCACTGGAAACATCACGCCGCGCAGCTCGCGTTCCAGATGGTGATACGCGTTGCCGGCGATGACGACGGTATCCGCAGATACGGAGCCGTTTTCGGTCACAACCCTCGGCCTGTTGCCGCGCTGAATTTCGACAACCGGAGACTGTTCATAGATGGTCGTACCCAGCGATACGGCGGCATTGGCTTCACCGATACACAGGTTCAAAGGATGCAGGTGACCGTTGCCCCTATTCAGGAGGGCGCCGATATACGTAGTCGTTCCGGTGACCAGACAAGTTTCTTCCCGGGACAGGATGCGTACCTCGTGCGGGAAGTTCGCTTTCTGCAGGCGCTCGTAGTCGTATTGGATGTCGCGCATGTGGCGTTTCTTGATTGCCACATCGACATAGCCGTACTTCAGGTCACAGTCGATGTTGTAGGTCTCG
>JAIBDF010000231.1 GCA_024679535.1 Chromatiales bacterium | reverse complement strand
GGCTGGCGCCCTGACACATTCCCACGGTGGACGCGGGCTCCGGATGTGCCGATTTGCTGCGGTCATTGGCGGGGAGGGATCAGGTAGCCGAACACGCCTCGCGCGTTCCGTCCTCGCCACGTATTTTGATCAGACTGCCAGCTCGGCTATGGATTCGGCTACCTGATCCCACCCCGTCGTCGGCCACTGTATAAAGGGCCATCCGGAACCCGCGACATGCGTAGGCGGGCGTGGCGGATAACACTCCTGAATCTATAGCCGCAGGCGTGTGAGGGAGTGTTATCCGTCGCGTCCACCGTGGGAATGTGTCAGGTGGCTGACATCCAATGTGAACAACCTGCTGGGGCGTTTCTGTCAGTCAGGCAATTTTGTCCGGAAAACTGGCTTATTCCGGACAAAACTTAGACTTTTTGTCCGGATATTCACGATTCAGCGCCGCCGTCGTCCCTTTCGTCCACGTCGGCCTGCCACCGCGGTCGGCGCTTGCGGTTCCGGTGGTGGTGGCAAATCGGGCAATTCCTGCTGGTCCTGCAGCCCGTCAATAACCAACTGTCGCATTGCTAGGTCGATAGCGGGGTCGGTCTCTATGGCTTTGTAGCCGGCCAGACGGGTCTCGACCTCGGCACAGGCACGATCCCAGAGCTGCATTTCGCCACCCTCTTCCCAGGTCTCGCGGTTGAGGCGGTCGATGACGGGGTCCGTCAGGTACAACTCCTGCGGCCAGTGCTCGAGGGTGTGCGGTGAGGTAATCAGGTGGTCTTCAGCCATGAGTTGGTCGACGAGATGCTGCGTCGGCAGGTCGTCGAGGACCTTGATCTCCCGGCAGAAGTGCAGCGCCTGGCCGCAGACTTCGTTGTCGTGCACGAGCTTCGGCAGGCTGAACGTCAGCACGAAGTCGAGCATGCCCGGACCCGACACCGAGTTGACGCCCGCGATCGCCGCGAGCAACGCGCTGCTGAACGTTTCGCCGCCACCCTGTGCGTCGAGGAACTTGCCGTCGCTGAGTGCCATGTAGGCCTGGGTCGGCAGGTTCATGGATTTCGCAATTTGCACATAGGCAACATTCAGGTGCTGTGCCTCGATTGCGGCCATCGGCGAACTCGCGGCCTTCATGTGGAACGTTGCCGGAGCGCCTCCAAACAGCACGGGTGCACCCGGGCGCACGATTTGGGCCATCGTGATGCCGGTCAGAACGTCGACGCAATGGAAGACCAGCGCGCCCACGAGCGTCACGGGCGCGATGAGGCCCATGAGTGTTACGGGCACTACCTCGATGGGAATGCCCGCCTCGACGCAATCCAGCAGGTTCTGGCAGGAGTCTTCGCCGTAGCGGAAATTGCCGGTCGCCGTGATGGTGAAGATCGACATGGGTTTCTCGATCAGCTCGGCGCGGTCGGCACGGAACATCTGCATCATGTCGGCCATGCGCGGCACACCCTCTTCGCTGAACGCGCCGGAGACAATGGGTTTCTTCGACGTCGTCAGGCACATATAGAGTCGCCACGCGTCCGACACCTGCGACTCGATGTCCTTGTTGGTCGAAAATGCGGTGGCCAGGTAGGCAATGTGGTCCAGCCCGTCACAGAGGCGCGCGTACTCGATGAAATCCGTTGAGTTCGACAGGCGCGTTTCACCAGTCCTGTGGTCCTGGATCTTCAGGCCGCTCGAGCCGGGCACGTAGTGGACGTTGTTGCCACCGATTTCCGTGAACGGCTTGCCATCGCGATCGTGGAGCGTGAACGATTTCGGCGCGCTGTCGATTGCTGCGTCAATAACATCGCGCGTGAACAAGACGCGCTTGCCGGATGCATCGGTTTTGAGGCCATGGTCGAGCAGTCGCTGCCGCAGTTTCTCGCCACGAATTTCCATGCCGGTTTCGCTCATGATGCGCTTGGCCTCGTCGAGGATGTCGCGGATCATGTCGTCGGAAAGAACGCTGAGTGTCGGTCGCATTATCGTGTTTCCTGTTTGCGTCGCTCGACGTAGTCGACGAGCGCTTCATCGATAGCCGCGTCGAGCGGCGGTTGTTCGTAGTCTTTGAGCATTTGTTTCCAGATGGAGTTCGCGCGCACGGCGGCGTCTTCGCTCCCGGCTTCCTGCCAGTTTTCAAAATTCTCGCGGCTGGAGATGATGGGGTTATAGAACGCCGATTCGTAACGCTGCAGCGTGTGCGCCGTTCCGAAGTGATGCCCGCCGGGGTCAACTTCTGCAATAGCGTCGAGCGCGAGTTCGTCGTCCGATAGCGTGATCGGTCGCAGGTACTCGGCCAT
>JAIBDF010000165.1 GCA_024679535.1 Chromatiales bacterium | reverse complement strand
TTCATCAACTTCGATGGGATTGCCCGCCAGCCACAGACTCCGGCCGTTGTTGCGAACTTCAATATAGGTATAGCCCTGAACCTGGACAACGGATAACACCTGTCCGATGTTGCCGGTTAACTCAGCGTCCGCAAAAACGGTTTCGTCTGCGGCGGGCGGAGTCTCGCTGCTGCATGCCACCAGTGTAAGAGAGGCGATGGTCACTAAAATCAGTTTTTTCAATTTGATATCCAATGCTCTTGTGGTCGATAAAGAGAGTAAGTTATCTAGAATGACACAGGGCAATGACGAGGAGACCTGTACGATGGATCTAAAAACATTTATTGCCGTGTTCGGCACAGTATTCCTGGCGGAACTCGGTGACAAGACCCAACTTGCTACCTTGCTGTTTGCCAGCCGGCCATCCGTCAGCCTGGTCACCGTATTTGTCGGCGCATCCGCCGCGCTAATCCTGTCGTCCGTTCTTGCTGTCGCTGGAGGATCCTTCATCACCAACTTTTTGAATCCCCGATACCTGTCCTACATTGCCGGCACGGGATTCGTGGCGATTGGGCTCTGGACTATCTGGCAAGCGACCTCGCAGTAATAAGCTGGACATCTTCGATGTCCTGGAGTTAGTAACATTTTGTTTCCGCGGTAGCTATTTCCTGAAGCAGGGGTTAGCTTGCTGTCCTCAAAATTTTTCCTACACGGAGTTCCCAATGTCCACCGAGTTTCCGGCCTTACCGTATGCCGCCAATGCCCTCGAGCCCCATGTTTCCGCGAGGACGCTCGAGCATCATCATGGCAAACATCACAAGGGATACGTTGACAAGCTGAGCAACGCGATCGCAGGAACTGCGCACGAGGGCCAATCGCTCGAAGCCATCATCACGGCTGCGAACGCAGCGTCTGACACCGGGATTTTCAATAACGCCGCACAGTCCTGGAACCACACATTCCTTTGGAGCAGCATGTCACCCACGGGTGGTGGCGAACCGAGCGGACCACTCGCCGATGCGATTGTCGATCGATTTGGCAGTGTTCAGCGATTCAGGGATGACTTCAAAGCCGCAGCGCTGGCACAGTTCGGCAGCGGCTGGACCTGGCTTGTGCGCACGGATGCGGGGCTCGACATTGTCAGCACCGGCAACGCCGATACACCACTCGTGCATGGCGTCACCCCGCTTCTCACACTCGATGTGTGGGAGCATGCGTACTACCTTGATTATCAAAACAAGCGCGACGCCTACGTCGATGTATTCCTGAGCAACCTGATCAACTGGGATTTTGCCGCGGAGAACTACGCTGCCGATTAGGCGTCGGCGATAGAGCGTTAGATAAATGCAAAGCCCGAATGAAAGCGCCGTTGCGGATGTCACTGTCTGGTACGACAGCGACTGCCCATTATGCATTCGCGAGATCAACCTGATGCGAAGGCTGGACAAGCGCCGCGCGATAGACTTCGTCGAGATCCAATCGGCGGCTGCCTGCCCCGTTGATATCGAGACGTTGATGAAGCGCTTCCACGCACAGGAGCGTGGTCAGCCGATCGTCTCCGGCGCGGCAGCCTTCGCCGCTATGTGGCGGGCAATCCCATTACTAAGGCCGCTGGGCGTGCTGGCAAAAAGCAGGCCGATCTTGTGGGTCCTCGAACGCCTGTATCTCGGCTTTCTGAGAATCAGGCCCCGGTTACAACGTCGCGTCCGCCGAATGGTCGAAACCTGACCGCTTGTAAATGAACGGCAAAAAGACTGTTGGTCAGTAGACGGAGGCTTCGATTCAAACTCAATCGCGAAAAAGCAGAATGTGATATCTTCGCCGAATCCTAACCAAACATAACGAGTTCGCGGTTCGCGGGCAGATATTTAGAAGAGTAAAAAATGAAGAAATTATTGATGGTGCTTGTTGTCCTGGCTATGTCGTCAACAGCGGCCGCGCAGAGTGACAGAGGCGGGATGTGGGAGTTCGGACTGATGCTGAATCACTCGGACTCGGAGTCGCTGAGTGCGGAAGGCGGATCGACGCTCGATATCGAAAGTTCGCGCGGATACGGCCTCAACCTTGCCTACAATTTCAACAGCCGCCTTGCGATTGGCGGAGAATTCAACTGGTCGAGTCCCGACTATAGCGCCGTTATCGTGCCCGACGGAATAGGCTTGCCAGAGACCATCAATTACAAGCTCGACTCCTATTCATTCATAATCAAGGGCACGTTCAACCTGCTTGAAGGACCCATTACACCGTACGTGGAGGCTGGGCTCGGCTGGACCGAAATCGATTCAAATATTCAGGACCAGCCACCGTTGACGGGTTGCTGGTGGGATCCGTGGTGGGGATACATCTGTGACACGTTCTACAGCACCTATTCCAAGAGCCAGGAATCGTTTAGTGGCGCTGCCGGTCTCCGTTGGGATATCGATAATGGTCTTACGCTCAAGGCCGCCTATGGGGTGCTGAATGTGAAGGCGAGCAGAGCGAGTGGTGATGCGAATTTCGAAATGTACCGCGTGGATCTCGCCTGGCGCTTCTAGACGTTTCGTCCTGAGGACATAGTATGCAGAAGACCAATTTTTTCTACTTACTTGTTGCCCTCTTGTTCTTGCTGTTATCGGTTCCGATTACTGACGATCTTCGCGGTATCAGCGCTCCTGTCGCCAAAGCCGTGGTTTTCAGTGTGATGTTGCTTATCGGCATATGGAGCCTGAGAGGCAGCGGACGTTTTTTCTCGATTGGTTTAGCGTTTGTAGTCGCGGGTTTTGTGCTCAACATCGTTGCCATCAATTCGCACATTACTTTCTTTCACTACACCGCTATCCTCGCGGTGATGGGCTTCCTGCTCGTCACCATTACGTTCACCCTGCGACAGGTCGTGGTTGGCACCGAAATTAATGCCAACCGCCTTGTCGGTGCGATTTGTGTGTACTTAATGCTGGGCGTTATCTGGGCGTTCGCCTACTCTTTGGTCGAGTTGGCGGCGCCGGGGTCGTTCGGCGGCGTGACGCCGGGGCATGACGCCGGCTGGGACAGTGAGTGGCTGTATTTTAGCTTCGTCACGTTGACGACGCTGGGCTACGGCGACATTTTGCCGCTCTCGGCAATAGCGAGGGCATTGGCGTATATGGAGGCCGTGACGGGTCAGTTCTATGTGGCCATCCTCGTCGCCGGACTTGTCAGCGCCTATATATCCGACAGGCAGAGCGCATGAGTATCATGCGCTAAACGCTATTGCTTGTTGCGCGGCCAAAAAGCATCAAAGACATACACCGCACCTACGCCATACAGCGTCGCCCACACAAACATCAGCAAGCGATCATAGAAACGCGCATCCGCGCTGCTGCCGCTGTTCGTGTCCAGCACGGCCGGCGCCAACACGACGATCAGCGTCAGGAATGCATAGCTCCAGGTGGCAGCATCGTGGCGCAAGCCGCCTCCTTCAAAGATGCGCTGCCCAAAGATCAGGCCCGCAAGGCCGATCAGCAATACGTAGAGCGTCAGCGAAGGCCAAATGCTCAGGACTTGCCAGGCGATAACGGCTGCAACACCACCGGCAAATGTCGAAATTATCAGTGACTTCGCCGCATCCCGCGTATTCTTCTTCGAGACTTCCTGCCCCATGCCGGCCACTTTTATCATTACCGCCATATTGGCCGCGCTGTTGCCGGACAACAAGAACCACAGGATGATGGGAGCGACTATGGCCAGCGAACGCAGCGCATTATGAGCGGCCGTTGCGTTGTCGATCGTCATTGCGTCTTCTGGTTGCGCTGCACGCTGCAACTCTGCCGACGGATCCGGCGCTGGATCCCTTATCAGGACATGACTCAGCACAGCCACGGATGTTCCCACCGCAGCTCCAAACATCAGGCCTTGAGCAACAGCGAGCAGTGCGTCGACCGATACCGTGCCAACTGCGACGGTTAGTGCCAGGCCGACAGTTACCAGCGTGCCGATCACGGCCTTGCCGCCGCGGGCCGTAAAATAGAAGCTATGAAACAACGCCAGTGACAACAGCAGGAACCCGGCGGCTTTCTGATGCAGCAACAGTGGCAGGAAAATAAACGTTCCGTAGACGCTGACAGCCAGCGCCATTACGACCACGAAAATGAAGCGCAGCTTCGGTCGCGGCATCGGTAAAGCAAGCAGAAACATCGTGAGGACGGGTGCCATGTAGGAGATGCTCCAGCCCACCGCCTGCGAAATCCACAGAGACAATGCGGTACCGAAGGCAAGGCGCAGAATGCGCGCATTTGCCAGCGGCGAGCGCGTGCCGCTGGCCGTACTCCATGTAACCTCAATAGGCATAGGAGAGAATGCTGCCTGCGCGAATGTACAGTGACCCGAGGGTGTTCAGGATTCCGCTGTCGCTGGCGAAAATAATCACGGAGGCCTGGGCACCGACTTTCAGTCTGCGCATGTCATCGTCCGACATCTCAAAGTCAACGATGACCGGAAAGCGCTGCGCATCCCGCAGCCACTGACGGTTATTATCGATCGTCGGAAGGCTGCCTAGCGGCGCACTGTCTACAGACACACCAAACCCGGTCGCACGAACCGTGCCCTTGAAGACCCGCCCCGGAAAGATATCAAATGAAAGCCTGACGGCATCACCATTATCCACATGGCCCAGGTTGTTCTCGGTGAAGTCGGCCTGAACCCAAATGTCCTCGCTGGCAATGAACGTCATCTGCGGCGCGCCCGCCGCGGCGAAGTTGCCACGATTGACGCGAACGTCCGTTACAACGCCAGCAGCAGGTGCACGGACGTTGGCGCGATCCAGGTCCAGTCGAGCACGATCGAGCGAGGCCATGGCCTGTTGAATCCGGGAATTGTCATCACCGATACTGCCGCGATTTTGTCTGGCCTGCTCGAGGCTTGCTCTGGCTGCCGCCAACTGCTGCTGAGCAACGATGAGCGAGGCTTCGGCGGACTCGATTTTTCGGTCCGAGATAGCACCGGCGTCCTGGCTCTTAATACGTCGCAAACGCACTGCGTCCTGCTCGATCCTCATGAGATTGGCCCGTGCTGATGCCACTGACGCTTCGGCCGCGTCAACACCGGCAACCGACGCGCCAGTTGCCTGACGAGCGGACTCCAGGTTGGCCTCCGCACTGGCCACGGCCAGGCGATAGCGCTCACTTTCCACTCGAAACAGAACTTCGCCCGCCTGTACCGGCTGATTATTCGCAACCGTGACTTCGGCCACGGTGCCAGATACTTCCGCCGCGATGGGCACCACCAGTGTATGCACGCGCGCCTGAGTAGACACGGGCGTCCATCTATCGGCGATCAGATAACCGACCAACAGCACAAGGACGAGCACCAGTATTCGGATAGTCCACGTACGCACCGGATCTTTTCCCGTTGCCGACTGTTTCTTGTCCTCAGCTTTTTCAGTCATTGCTTTTCTCTATTGGTGCATCCGAAATTGGCATACTGGATTCCGCTGCGGCCTCCTCAATGAGGTCACCCCAGTCCGTGCGTTCACGCATTACTTCACTTGTCTCTTCACTAACAAAATCTGTGCCCGTTCGTTGCTGCCAGCCGCCACCCAATGCCACGTAAAGGGAAATGAAGCTGTCAACGACGGCGCTCTGGTTCGTCACATAGCGGCCTTGCTGCGTGAACAGCGACTGCTGCGCGTTGAGTACTCGCTGG
>JAIBDF010000090.1 GCA_024679535.1 Chromatiales bacterium | reverse complement strand
TTGCACTACACCGATCTTGATCGGGAAGCCCCCGAGTCGATCCGCTCATTCCTGATCGACGCCGGCGCACAGGTTCATGGCTATGCATCGGATATTACGCGCACCTACTCCAACGGCGACCAACGCTTCCAGGAACTCATCCAACGCATGGATGCGATGGAACTGGCGATCGTCGACAAGGTGCAGGCT
Source organism: Chromatiales bacterium (assembly GCA_024679535.1). Classification (GTDB taxonomy): domain Bacteria; phylum Pseudomonadota; class Gammaproteobacteria; order Steroidobacterales; family Woeseiaceae; genus UBA1847. The sequence continues at coordinate 12,361 of JAIBDF010000090.1, read as the reverse complement.
GGCGTTGACTATCGCGACCTGCATGTCGGCACGCACAAAATGCTCGCCGAGGTGCTGGTAGATGCAGAGCTTGCCAGCGGTAACCCGGATACACTGCTCGAGACGGGCGTGACCTCAGCATTTTTCCCACACGGCCTCGGGCATCTTCTGGGCATCCAGGTCCACGACGTCGGTGGCCACCAGGTGAACGAGTCAGGGACGATTGTCGATCCGCCCAGCGGACATCCGTTCCTGCGGCTGACACGCGTGCTCGAAGAAGACATGGTCCTGACCGTCGAACCCGGTATGTATGTCATTGACATGCTGCTGGAGAACCTGCGTGGCACACCGGCCGAGGGCCACGTTAACTGGGAGACGGTTGACTGGCTGCGGCCCTATGGCGGTATCCGTATCGAGGACGACGTACGCGTCATGGCTAACGGTCAGGAAAACCTGACACGTGACGCTTTCCTGCGTGTTTCATAACGGCGCTCAATCGAATTGAAATGCCCGGTTTCGGTGCAATCCCGCAACCGGGCATCCCCTAGATTCAATCACTTGGCTGACTTTCTGTTTGGCATGGTTCATGCAGTAAGTCTGCATGGCTGGGTGGAATCGAAACGTGTCAATGCGCGCGCTGCGTGCATTTTGTGCTGCGGCAGAGAACGAAAGTTTTCGCCTCGCCGCTGATGATCTATTCCTGACTGCATCCGCGGTCAGTCACCAGATACGGCAACTTGAAAGCGCGCTCGGTGTTGAGCTGTTCAAACGCAGTGCGCGCTCGCTCAGCCTCACAGACGCGGGCATCGCATTGGCCGATGATTTGCGTCCCACACTCGAAGATCTTGACGTGGTGATCCAGAGGAACAGCCGCGTGGCCGGGCAAGAAGTCCTGAAGCTCTCGGTGCAGCCATTCCTGGCGAACGAATTACTGGTACCCAGGCTGTCGGAATTCTTCGCCGACAACCCGGACATCTCTGTGACCGTCGATACCAGTGACGACGACGCGGACAAGATTGCTCGTTCCGCGGATGTATCCATCAGACTGTTCTCCTCGCCGCCCGCCACCGATATTCGGGACCGACTGTTCGCACTACGGCTCATCGCGGTCGGTTCGCCTGAATTCTACGACGACGTCAAAGTCGTGAGCGGTCGGATTACCAGCAGGTTCCCGCTCATTGTTCACGACGCACGGCCCAGAGCCTGGCAGCGATGGCAGCGGTCATCCGGGATAACCTTGCCCGGGCAAGGCAAGATCATTCGCCTGAACTCCATGATTTCCATCGCGAGAGCAGCCGAACAGGGTCTGGGCGCAGCTCTTATGCCGGCACAGTTATGCGATGTGCGAATTCGCTCCGGATCGTTGGTACCGCTTTTTGCACACGAGCTCGATTACAGTGAAGCCTACTATCTCACCTGCAGTGGCGCTGCAGCCGCGCAACCGCACATCGCGACGTTCCGGCGCTGGTTACTACGGGAACTCGCGCTCGAATGATGAATTTTTTTCATCGCTCGCGACAATTTTTGTCGTTTGTCACGAGTCATGAACGGATACATCATAACGGTGTACAACGACGCGGCATTTGGAGAGCTGCCTGGTAATGGTGCGAACCCGGCGCGGCGTTCTGATTTAGTACAGGATTCTCACTGACGGCTATACCCCCCATATCGTCGGTGGTTGTCGGCGGTCCGTCCTCCCCCCAGGGCGGACCGCTTTTTTATTCCGCAGCCTTCCGCCTGCGCTCGGCCTTGTAGCGTGCTTTGACGCGCGCGCCTTTTTTCTCCAGCATCGGCCGGAGAAAACGGCTAAGCCAGGGCATCAGGTAACCGACATTCGCCAGGATGCCGGTGGACCTCGGCATTGCCTGCTCTGCGATGTTATTGCCACACAGATCCAGAATAGCCTGACCTACATCTTCCGCACTGCTCATAGGCTGGGAAAACGAGATGTCGTCAACGTCGTCAAGGTTCTCCATGATAAAGCCTGTGTCCACCGGACCCGGCGACACGACCGCAGCCTTGATGCCGGAGCCTTCCAGCTCCTGGCGCAGAGCAAAGGTGAAGATCCTGAGTCCGAACTTGCTCGATGAATACGCCGCTACGCCCGGACTGGCAAGACGACCATATAGCGACGCGACATTAATGATCACGCCGCCGCCGGCGTCTTCCAGGTAGGGCAACGCCAGTCGCGTCAGGATGATCGGCGCCTTGAGGTTGACGTCAATCATTCGGCCCAGATCTTCGACACGGACGTCGCGCACCGGACCGCGTGCGTGAAACCCGGCATTGTTGACGAGAATATCGACGCGCCCGAATTCGAAGTCGGCCTTCTTGAAAAGATCGACGCAGGCGTCGGCGTCCGTGACATCCATCACGAAAATTTCAACGCGCGTCTTGTCGCGCAGCTCCGCCGCTATCGACTCAAGAGGCTTTTTGCTGCGCGCGACCAGCAAGAGATTGGCCCCGGCATCGGCAAACAGGCGTGCCGTCGCTGCGCCTATACCTTCCGAGCCACCGGTAATGATGACGGTCTTGTCTTTGAAAATCATCCGGGGATGGTATCAGAAGCCGAGGTAGCCCTTGATCTTCTTCCAGAGCGAGGACTCCCAGCCGTAAACCTCGAGCGCGTTGGCATCGAGCGTCGCGACCGGCATGGTGGTATCGGCGCGGAGCGGTTCATTAGCGGCAACATCTTCCGGACGCAGCTCGAGACGACCTTTTCTGCCTTCTCGAGACGTCGTCAGACCATCGACCTCGAGACTTAGATAGGGCAATACATCGTCGTCGACGATGTCCTCGAGAAACACCGCGTCCGGGTCGAAGGTGTCTTTCGACAGGATCACGCAATCATCAAAATCTTTGTTACCCTGGCTAATGGCTCTCTTCCCATTTGGCACTGGAGAACACTCTAACTCTGCCACAGACAGGCCGCTGTGAGGCGACTCACAATTGCGAAAAAATGGTCTTTTATACTTTATTTATCAATAGCTTAAAAACGACCCAATAGTGCGAAAATCCTACTGCTTGCCAGGTTTTCTTAAGGCAGTGCAGCCTCCGCTGCCCGCCGGCCGAGCTCGATCATTTCCGTGGCTTTGTCCACATCAAAGGTCCGCGCAGCATCACGCGGGATGTCGATGACAAGATCGGGAGGATACGCGGCCAGTTTCTGTCTGGCGATCGTACTCTGCATCGCATCGAAGACCATGTACGCAACATCATAAGAACCGATCACCTTGCGTGGCTTAAGCGGCTCCATGCGCTCCGGTCTGCCGCCCAGGTTGACGGCGAGCGTCAGATCCGTTTGCGCATCGAACACTGGTGCTATGGGAACAGGATTCACTACACCACCGTCGACCAGCATCTTCTCCTTGTACTTCGCCGGAGTAAAAAACAGAGGCAATGAACACGACGAGCGAATGGCATCAAACAACGGTCCCGAATTCAGCCAGACTTCTCTCCCGCTCTCGAGCTCTGTGGCAACGGCCGTGAAACCAATGGGCAAGTCCTCGATCTGGCGATCACCGACGAGCTTGATCATTTTTGCGATAATTTTGTCGCCCTTGACCAGGCCACCCCCCTCCCAGGAAATGTCCATCATGTTGACCATATCCAGTTTGGTGAGTTTGCGGACCCACTCCTCATATTGGTCGAGCTTGCCGGCGGCATAAATCCCACCAATCAGGGCACCGATCGAGCAGCCCGCGATTGTGGTGATCTCGTACCCCTTTTCCTCGAGTACATGAATAACGCCGATGTGCGCCAGCCCGCGAGCGCCGCCGCTACCCAGAACCAGGGAGACCGTCTTGTTTTTTTGATTGTTCATGTACTAATTCTACGCTAAAAAAAAGCCGGGCTAAGCCCGGCTTCTACTGATAGTGAGCGCAGCGACAATTTACTCTTCAGTTGCTGCCTCGACGGCCTGCTCCGTGAGCATGACAATGGCCATGGGCGCAGCATCACCCGGACGCGGACCCGTCTTCAGGATGCGCAGGTAACCACCTGGACGCTCCTTGAAGCGCGGACCAATTTCCGAGAAGAGCTTGCCAACAATTTCCTTGTCGCGCAGGCGATTAAAGGCGAGGCGACGATTCGCGACGCTGTCCTCTTTCGCAAGCGTGATGAGCGGCTCAACGACGCGGCGCAGTTCTTTAGCTTTTGGCAGAGTCGTACGAATCGTTTCATGCTTTAACATCGAGGCAGCCATGTTGCGAAACATCGCCTTACGGTGAGAGCTGTTACGACCCAGTCGACGACCGGACTTTTTATGACGCATTGTTTTATTCCTGGTATCTGATTCTTACATCATGAGCTCGTGCTCAGGACGAAGGCTCGCCGGTGGCCAGTTGTCGAGATGCATTCCCAACCCCAGTCCGTGGCCTTCAAGAACTTCCTTAATCTCCGTAAGAGATTTTTTGCCGAGATTCGGCGTACGCAGAAGCTCTACTTCGGTGCGCTGCACGAGGTCACCGATGTACATGATGTTCTCTGCCTTCAGGCAGTTCGCGGAACGAACCGTGAGCTCCAGCTCGTCGACCGGACGCAGGAGGATGGGATCCACCTGGTTCTCAGCCTGTGCGCCAACGCCTTCTTCCTGACCCTGCAGATCAACGAAGACTGACAGCTGATCTTTGAGGATGCTGCCGGCGCGACGGATGGCTTCTTCCGGATCAATGGTGCCGTTCGTTTCGATATCGATCAGCAGTTTATCGAGGTCGGTACGCTGTTCAACGCGAGCCGCTTCAACGTTATAGGTGACTCGTACGATTGGGCTGAACGAGGCGTCGAGCTGCAATCGGCCAATCGGACCTGTCTGCTCTTCGAACGACGGCCGCTGTGTCGCCGGACGATAACCACGGCCACGCTCGACGCGCAGTATCATGTTCAACTCACCAGACTTGGTCAGGTTCGCGATGACCATCTCGGGGTTCGTGATTTCAACGTCATGATCGAGCTGAATGTCGCCGGCCGTAACCGGGCCTGGACCCTTCTTCGAAACACGCAGTTCTGCGGTGTCACGAGCATTCATCGTGACAGCAATCTGCTTGAGGTTCAGAAGAATATCGACAACATCTTCCTGAACGCCCTCGATACTGGTGTACTCGTGAAGGACACCCTCGATTTCGGCTTCCGTAATTGCAGCGCCAGGCATGGACGACAGCAGAATGCGGCGCAGCGCATTGCCGAGCGTATGACCAAAGCCGCGTTCGAACGGCTCGATAACAACTTTTGCTTGCAGATCGTTGACCGCTGTTACTTTTACTACGCGCGGCTTCAGAAATTCGTGTACTGATTCCTGCATGGGAAAAATCCCTCCGATTACTTCGAGTACAACTCGACGACGAGGTTTTCGTTGATGTCGGGAAGAACGTCTTCGCGATCAGGCAACGATTTCAAAACACCCGCCATTTTTTTGACGTCGACATCTACCCACTCGGGCAGGCCGACCTGGCTCGCAATTTCTATCGCACTCTGGATGCGCAGCTGCTTCTTCGCCTTCTCGCGAATGGCAACGGCGTCTCCCGCCTTGAGCTGAGCCGACGGAATGTTAACAACTTTGCCATTAACTTCGATGCTCTTGTGACTCACCAGCTGGCGCGCTTCGGCACGTGTCGAAGCAAAGCCCATGCGATAAACCGTGTTGTCGAGACGACCCTCCAGCAGGCGGAGCAGGTTTTCACCCGTCGAACCTTTGAGCTGGGCAGCACGCTTGTAGTAATTGCGGAACTGACGCTCGAGCACACCGTACATGCGACGGAGCTTCTGCTTTTCGCGAAGCTGCAGTCCGTAATCCGACATACGCGGACGACGCTGCGTCGGGCCACCCGGAGGTACCTCGAGCTTGCACTTCGACTCGAGCGGACGTACGCCGCTCTTAAGAAACAGATCCGTGCCTTCGCGGCGGGACAGTTTACACTTTGGTCCTAAATATCTTGCCATTGTTCAGCCTCTACACGCGGCGTTTCTTGGGTGGACGGCATCCGTTATGCGGAATCGGCGTCACATCCTCAATATTCTGGATTCGGAATCCCAGGGCGTTCAGTGCACGCACTGCCGACTCGCGACCCGGGCCTGGCCCACGTACGCGCACATCAACATTCTTCACACCGAACTCGAGAGCAGCTTTGCCCGCTTTGTCCGACGCAACCTGTGCTGCGAACGGGGTGGATTTACGTGATCCACGGAAACCGCAGCCGCCGGCCGTAGCCCATGACAGAGCATTACCCTGGCGGTCGGTGATCGTGATGATCGTATTGTTGAAGGAAGCATGAATGTGCGCAATTGCGTCAACGACGTGCTTTTTGACCTTCTTTTTCTTAGCTTCAGCCATTTAAGACTTACCTCTTAATAGGACGCTTCGGTCCCTTACGGGTCCGGGCGTTTGTGCGAGTGCGCTGGCCACGCAGCGGCAAGCCACGACGATGACGGATACCACGGTAAGAACCGAGGTCCATCAGGCGCTTGATGTTCATTGACGTCTCGCGACGCAGATCGCCTTCGACGGTGAAAGCTGCAACGGCCGTTCTAAGCTTCGCTACTTCGGGTTCCGCGAGGTCTTTAACCTGCGTGTCCGGAGCGACGCCAGCCGCTGCGCATATCTGCTGCGCGCGCGTGTTTCCAATACCGAAGATAGACGTCAGTGCAATCACGACGTGCTTGGTCAACGGAATGTTTATGCCTGCTATACGTGCCACTTAACAAATCCTCGTAAATACGCGGGGTCTAGCCCTGGCGCTGCTTATGCCGTGCGTCAGTGCAGATCACCCGCACAACACCGTTGCGGCGAATAATTTTGCAGTTTCTGCAGATTTTTTTAACTGATGCTCTTACTTTCATGAGCTGTCTCCTAAACGCTGACGGATCAGCGTGCTTGTCCACCGCTGCCGTAATTGCGCAGGTTGGCTTTCTGCATCATGCCTTCGTACTGGTGACTCATGGCATGCGCCTGCATTTGCGACATGAAATCCATCGTGACAACGACCAGAATCAGCAGGCTCGTGCCGCCGAAGCTGAACGGCATATTCGGGTAGAACATGCGAACGAACTCGGGCAGCAGGCATACGCCGGCGATGTAAAGCGCGCCCCAGAACGTCAGTCGGGTCAGGACCCGGTCAATGTATTCTGCTGTGTGGGCGCCCGGCCGAATACCCGGCAGGAATGCGCCCGCTTTCTTCAGGTTGTCCGCTGTGTCTTTCGAGTTGTACATCAGCGCCGTGTAGAAGAAGCAGAAGAAAATAATCATTGCTGCGTACAGCAACACATAAACGGGCTGGCCCGGTCCAAGGTTGGCGCCAATCACCTGCAACGCGCGCTGCGCGGCGTTGGGGTCGGCCGCCTGGCCAAAGAACTGTGCAATCGTTGCCGGGAACATCAGGATGCTCGAGGCAAAAATCGGCGGAATTACGCCCGACATGTTGATCTTGAATGGCAGGTGCGTGCTTTGCGCCTGGAACATCTTCCTACCCTGTTGCCGTCGCGCATAGTTAACCGTGATACGACGTTGCGCGCGCTCCATGAAGGTCACGAAGATGATTGCCCCGATACCGCCAAGCAACATAAGGATCGCCGTGATCGCTGCCATTTCACCGTTGCGCACCAGCTCTGCCGTGCCCGCAATAGCGGCCGGAAGACCGGCGACAATACCGGCGAGAATGATCATCGAGATGCCGTTACCGATACCTCGTTCAGTGATCTGCTCACCCAGCCACATCAGGAATACGGTGCCCGTAACCAGTGTTATGCATGCCGTGATCAGGAATGCCGGACCCGGATTGTTAACCAATGTGCCCTGATTTTGCAGGAAGCTCGCAGCCGCGATCGACTGGAAGCTCGCCAGAGCGACCGTGCCATAACGCGTGTACTTCACGATCTGGCGGCGGCCCTGCTCGCCTTCCTTACGCAGCTGTTGAAGCTGCGGCACGATGTGGCTCGCCATCTGCATGATGATCGACGCTGAGATGTACGGCACGATGCCGAGAGCGAAAATACCAAAGCGTGCCAGCGCACCGCCCGAGAACATGTTGAACATGCCCAGCATGCCGCCTGACTGTTGTTCAAACCATAAAGCCAACGCAGCCGGGTTCACGCCAGGCACCGGAATAAAGGTGCCAACACGATAGACGATCAGCGCGCCTACAAGGAATAACAGACGAATTTTGAGCTCGCCGAGTTTACTCGCCTGCTTCGCCAGTTCTGCCGGATTTTGTTGGGGCTTCTTTGCCATGGTCTAGTCTTCGATGCTGCCGCCAGCTTTCTCGATCTCCTCGCGGGCACCCTTGGTGACCTTGAGACCTTTCAGCTTCACAGCTTTCTTGATTTCGCCGGACTTGATGACCTTAACTTTCGTCGCAAATGCCGGGACGAGATTCGCTTTCTTCAGAACGTCCATGTCGATGACGTCCGCCGTCGGTAACTCGAGTTCGTGCAAACGCAGCTCAGCCGAGTACTTGGCCATCCGCGAACGGAAACCAACCTTTGGCAGGCGACGCTGCAGTGGCATCTGGCCACCCTCGAAGCCGACCTTGTGGAAGCCGCCGGAACGAGACTTCTGTCCCTTCTGACCGCGACCACTTGTCTTACCCTGACCTGCGGAATGTCCGCGGCCGAGGCGCTTGCCTTCTCTCTTCGCACCCTTGCCAGGTGAAATGTCATTAAGACGCATGTCAGGCTTCCTCTACCGATAGCAGGTACGAAACACGATTGATCATGCCGCGGATTTCCGGCGTATCAATCACCGTAACCGTCTGATGCATTTTGCGGAGACCCAGTCCGGTAACACAGGCTTTGTGGCTTTTCAGCCGCCCATGCTTGCTCTTGACCAGAGTGACCTTCAATTCTTTTGGCTTCGCCATGATCTTGTCTCTAAATCTCTTCAGTAACGATCCGGGCCTAGGCCAGGATCTCCTTAATCTTCTTGCCACGCTTGGCGGCGATCGCCTGCGGTGAATGAATCTCCGACAGGCCTTTGATCGTTGCACGAACAACGTTGATCGGGTTGCGCGAACCGTAACTCTTGGCAAGCACGTTGCGCACACCAGCCGCCTCGAAGACAGCGCGCATTGCGCCACCCGCGATTACGCCGGTACCTTCAGACGCGGGCTGCATGTAGACCAACGTGGCGCCGTGGCGGCCTTTCTTGGCGTACTGCAGAGTGTCGTTATTCAGGTTCACATTGATCATGTTGCGACGCGCAGCCTGCATCGCTTTCTGAATTGCGATCGGTACTTCACGTGCCTTGCCGTAACCAAAACCAACCTGGCCCTGGCCATCGCCGACTACTGTCAGCGCAGTGAAACCGAATTGACGACCACCTTTGACTACCTTGGCTACACGGTTAACCGTGACCAGTTTCTCAATGAGGTCATCGCCAGCTTGATTCTGTTCGTTTCTTGCCATCGTTAGTCTCTATTAGAACTTCAAACCCGCTTCGCGGGCAGCGTCAGCCAGTGCCTGAACACGACCGTGGTAACGAAAACCGGAACGATCAAATGCGACCGTATCGATGCCGACCGCTTTTGCCTTTTCGGCAATGCGCGCGCCAACAATGGCTGCAGCTTCGACGTTTCCGCCGTTCTTGATTCCCTTGCGAACCTCGGCTTCAAGCGTCGATGCGGACGCCAGTACCTTGGCACCATCCGAGCCGATAACCTGCGCATAAATATGCTGCGGTGTGCGGTGGATGCTGAGCCGGTTTGCCTTGAGCTCGCGAATCTTCGCGCGACCACGACGGGCACGACGCAAACGATTTTGTTTTTTGTCCAGTTTCATGGGTGCTTTACCTAATTATTTCTTCTTCGCTTCCTTGAGCTGTACACGCTCATCGGAATAGCGAACGCCCTTGCCCTTATAAGGCTCCGGCGGACGGAAGCCGCGAATTTCCGCAGCGGCCTGGCCAACTTTCTGTTTGTCAGCGCCTGTGACGACGATCTCGGTCTGGCTCGGCGTCTCGATGCTGACACCCTCGGGTGCCTCGTAAACGACGGGGTGCGAGAAACCGAGCGACAGATTCAGGTTTTTGCCCTGTGCCTGCGCACGATAACCAACGCCCTTGAGCTCGAGCTTTTTCTCGAAGCCTTCCGACACGCCCTTCGCCATGTTCGCGATAATGGCGCGCATCGTGCCTGCGATTGCGGTCGAGAAACGCGAACCCGAACGCGGGGCCAGGCTCAGTACATTGTCTTCCTGCTTGAGCTCTACTTCCGAATTCAGCTCGATCGACAATTCGCCGTTGCCGCCCTTCAGCGTGACAACGTTGCCGTCTTGCTTGAACTCAACGCCCTTGGGCAGCTCAATCGGTTCTTTTGCAACTCTTGACATAGTCCTGTCTCTTTCCAATGAAGCTCGGCACCTTACGAAACGATGCAGAGAACCTCACCACCAACACCTTTTTCACGTGCCTGGCGATCGCTCATCACGCCCGCAGACGTCGAAACGATAGCAACGCCGAGGCCGCCCAGTACCTTCGGCAGATCTTCCTTGCCGCGGTATATACGCAGACCGGGGCGACTCGCGCGCTGGATCTGCTCAATAACGGGTACGCCCTCGAAATATTTGAGCTCAACGGTGAGCTCTTTCGTAGCGCCCTCACCATCGGTCGCAAAACCGGTGATGTAGCCCTCGTCCTGCAATACTTTCGCGATGGCTTCTTTCGCGGTCGAAGCTGGCATCGAGACGGCAACCTTGCGCGCCTTCTGCCCGTTACGAATGCGTGTCAGCATGTCTGCGATCGGATCGGTCATACTCATCTTTTGTCTCCGCCTACCAGCTGGCTTTCGTCAGGCCGGGGATTTCGCCGTTCATGGCAGCTTCACGCAGCTTGTTGCGACCGAGGCCGAACTTGCGATATACGCCATGGGGACGACCCGTAATCGCACAGCGATTACGCTGGCGCGTCGGGCTGCCGTCACGCGGCAACTTGTTAAGCTGTGACTGCGCAACAGCGCGCTCCTCGTCCGAACTGTGGATGTTGCGAACAATTGCCTTCAGCGCCTTGCGCTTCTCGGCCTGCTTCGCTACCAGCTTGGTACGCTTCAGTTCACGCGCAATCATTGACTTCTTAGCCATACGGTTTTTCCTATTTCTTGAAGGGGAAGTTGAACGCTTCGAGGAGCGTCCGTCCTTCCGCTGCATTACGTGCCGTCGTGGTGATCACAATGTCCATGCCACGCAGCGCGTCAATTTCGTCGTAGTTGATTTCCGGGAAAATAATCTGTTCCTGGACGCCCATGCTGTAGTTGCCCTGCTTATCAAACGACTTCGGGTTCAAACCTCGGAAGTCGCGGATACGCGGGATAGCAATAGTGACGAGGCGGTCGAGGAACTCGTACATACGTTCGCGGCGCAGCGTAACCTTGCAACCGATAGGCATGCCGTCGCGGATTTTGAACGCTGCAACCGACTTGCGGGCAATCGTCGCAACCGGCTTCTGGCCGGCGATTTTTTGCATATCGCCGAGCGCTTTTTCCATGACCTTCTTGTCAGCAACCGCATCACCGACACCCATGTTGAGGGTGATCTTGGTGATCTTCGGCACTTCCATCGGATTTTTCAGCCCAAGCTTCTTCTGGATATCTCCAGCAAGTTCGTTCTGATATTTTTCCTGTAAACGTGACATGTCTGTTCTCTTAAATGTCTACTACGTCGCCGCTCTTGAAGACGCGCACTTTGCTGCCGTCTTTCTCGACGCGGAAACCCACTCGCTCACCCTTTTTTGTCTTTGGGTTGAATACGAGCACGTTCGAAATATCCAGTGGCATCGCTTTATCTTTGATGCCTCCCATCTCACCGACATTCGGGTTCGGCTTGATGTGTTTCTTCGCAAGGTTCACGCCTTCGACCAGGACACGATCGTCCACAAACACCTCAAGCACGGTGCCTCGACGACCTTTGTCCTTACCAGTCGTGACAATGACCTCATCACCTTTCCTGATCTTGTTCACTTAAAGAACCTCCGGCGCCAGTGAGATGATCTTCATGAACTGGTTTGTGCGCAGCTCACGGGTCACCGGGCCAAAAATACGTGTGCCAATCGGCTCGAGGCGCGCGTTCAGCAAAACCGCGGCATTACCATCAAACCGAATCAGCGAACCATCTTTCCGGCGTACGCCCTTGCGCGTGCGGACAACAACGGCGTTGTAAATCTCGCCTTTCTTGACCTTGCCGCGCGGTATTGCGTCCTTGACGCTAACCTTGATGACGTCACCCACACCGGCGTAGCGGCGCTTCGATCCGCCGAGCACCTTGATGCACTGAACACGACGAGCACCTGAGTTATCGGCTGCGTCCAGAACTGTCTGCATCTGAATCATGACTGAATCCTAAGAGTTATTACTTGTCTGCTGCGCGTTCAACAACGTTGACGACAGACCAGAATTTGTTCTTCGAA
>JAIBDF010000101.1 GCA_024679535.1 Chromatiales bacterium | reverse complement strand
AGGCCGACCGTGACCACACCGGGAATCCGATTGATACGAGCCTCCATATCGATCGGATTAGCAATCCGCAGGTCGTGAACGTCCAAAATGTGGTTGCCATTGTCCGTCACAAAACCTTCGCGCCAGACTGGCTGTCCCCGCATCTTGAGCATGCGACGTGCCACAAGTTCCTGTGCCATGGGCAGCACTTCGATCGGTAACGGGAAGGCCCCAAGCATCCCAACCAGCTTGGATTCGTCGACAATACAAACGAAACGTCGCGCAGCCTCTGCCAGCACTTTCTCCCGGGTAAGAGCGCCACCACCGCCTTTGACCAGTTGCAGATGCTTGTTGCTCTCATCCGCGCCATCAATATACAGGTCAATATCGCCGGTCTCATTGAGCGTAAGTACTTCGAAGCCCTGGTCCTCGAGGAGCTTGGTCGATGCCCTGGAACTGGATACCACACGATCTATTAAGTTACGCACCTCGGGCAGGATTTCGATGAGGCAATTGACAGTCGAACCGGTCCCGACACCCAGCGTCGTACCCGGTTGGATGAACTCCATCGCTGCCCTGGCAACTGCGCGTTTTTTCTCGATTGCGTCCATAGTTGCGTACTATAGTCAAATTGACGCGCGTTTCACATCGGAACAGAGCAAAGTTTGAGGCTTTGCAAATGAAAAGAGCCCGCCAAGGCGGGCTCTTTTGCTTGCTTTGGAAGAAGGCATCTTCCGAAGCGACGGTCTAACTACCGTTTCTTACGGGTAGCTTTCTTCTTAGCCTTGCGTTTGGTCGCTTTCTTCTTCGTCTTACGTTTGGCGACTTTCTTTTTCGCCTTTTTCTTAGCTACCTTTTTCTTAGCCTTCTTCTTTGTTTTCCGTTTAGCTACTTTTTTCTTAGCTTTTTTCTTGGCCTTTTTCTTGACCTTGCGTTTGGCGACTTTCTTTTTCGCCTTTTTCTTAGCTACTTTTTTCTTGGCCTTTTTCTTGACCTTGCGCTTGGCGACTTTCTTTTTCGCCTTCTTCTTGGCCGCTTTTTTCTTCGTCTTACGTTTAGCTACTTTCTTTTTAGCTGCTTTTTTCTTCGTCTTACGCTTAGCAACTTTCTTCTTCGCTACGCGTTTCTTCGTAGCTTTCTTTCTTACTACTTTCCGCTTCTTCGCGACTTTTCGCTTCGAAGCTTTTTTACGAGACTTCTTTTTGGTAGCCATTAATTTTCTCCGTGTCGGGTACCCGCAAATGAGTATACGCAACAATCCCAAAAAATCCACCAAGTTAGAGACGGTGGAATCACAACAAAAAAACGTCTCCTGAAATGCTATCTGCGAGTCCGATGAACGACAGCAAGGCGGATTAGTTTCGATGTGCAACTAAAGAGGATTGGTTAAAACAATTGTCGGCCAACACGCTTGCATTGCAAACAGCAGTGGTGCATTCGCCTGCTAAGGATTGTTGTATGTCAACAGCACTTCGAAACAATCGGAGCCGGGCGATCTTGTTCTGATAAAGCGGCCTATCTTTGATCGCTGATTACACGATAAAGCCGTATATCCCAAGGATTTGGCGCAATTTCCTCGACTTCCTGACATTGAAACGCAACGCCGATCAGTTTCGGTCGAATCCAGTTATTGCGGTGCCGCAGAAAAGAGAAACACCGATCGAAATAACCACCACCCATGCCGATGCGATGTCTGTTCTTATCGAATGCGACGGTAGGTGTGATGACCAGGTCGAGTTTTCGAGGTGCTGTCAGAACCCCGCGAACGGGTTCCCATACGCCGTAAGAGTTCTGCTCGAGTTCAGTTTCAGGGAGCATTTCGCAGAAGAACATTTCGCCCTTGGCGTGCAAAATTGGAACAAAAATGCGCTTGTTTGCGCGCCACGCGGCTTCAATGATGTCACGCGTGTCTACTTCGTCGATCATCGGCAGGTAACAGCCGACTGCGGTGCTTGCGTAAAACTCGCGCGATGCGATCACTCGTTTACAAATAATGTGGGAGGCTGTTACACGCTGTTGACTGGTCATATTGCGACGGGCGTGCAATGCGTTGCGTCGTAGTAAATTCATTATATTCAGGTATTGATCGCAACGAGAAAAGGAGAGGCGCCTCCCGCCTGTGCCGTCACAAACCTTCGCTCTCGAACCGGAGCAACAGGTGGGGTCAGCCGTGACCGTACCAGGCTCACCGTCGAAACGGTCATGCACACATACAGTCGACAGACAGCGACCCCGAGGTAGAGATTTAGGGTCGGGAGGTTTCCAGGTCGGTGTCGAACACTGCAGGAGACGCCAAATCGAATATCGTGCCGAATTCGCGCATTACAAGTCGAGCTGCTGTGTGCTGCTCAGAACATTGTCTACGCGATCAGAAATAATTTTGAGGCGATCGCTGATTCCGCCTTCGAGGGCCTGGTCTCGAGCCTTGGCATGGATCAGGTCATTCGCCATATTCAGTGCAGCCATGACAGCAATACGGTCTAGCCCAACAATGCGGCCGCTGTCGCGGATCTCACGCATCTTGTTATTCAGTATCTCCGCCGAGTCGAGCAGGTTGGTGCGTTCTTCGGCGGGGCAGGCTACCTGGTATTCCTTGTCAAGAATTCGGACGCTAACCTGCGAAGTTTGTGGGGTCATTCGGCGTTCTCCGTAAGCCTTACTGCTCTAAATGTGTTGTCCTGTTTCAGGAGCCTTGCTCCATTGCTTTTAACCGGCCGATCATTGCTTCAACACGCGCGCGGACCTGCTCGTTCTTTTGCAGCAGATTGGCCCGCTCTGATGTCAGGACATCCTGGCGCTGTTTCAGAGATCGGTTCTCATCCTGCAGTTGGTCGCACACGCGGACAAGCGCGTCGACGCGCTTTTCGAGACGCTTGAGTTCGTGTTCAAACGTTGAATTGCTGTTCTCAGTCATAGGCTCAATATAGTAGGGTTTGCCTGAATTGAAAAGGTTGGCCTTGGTATGAATGAAAAGCTTGGCTTCGACGAGCTCGACGAGTCGCTACGCCGCTGCGGTGCCAGCTGGGATGCAGCGCAGGCGCATGGCCTCCTGACCGGCCGCCTGGCCGTCGCCGGTGTGCCGTCCGGACCCGATTGGCTTGCGCAGGTTCTTGAAGGCACAGACGAGACTAACGCGCTACGCCTGGAGTGCCAGAAGGCGCTGGATTCTCTGTACCAGGGTACGTTCTGGCAGCTGTCGGAGAGGCTGTCCGAGTTCATGCCGTTGCTTCCCGATGACGATGTTGACGTTGGTGCGCGAACCATGGCGCTGGCACATTGGTGCGAGGGCTTCTTGCATGGCCTTGTATCTTCGCAGCACGAGCAGGCGCTTAAGGATAAACTCGCGGCCGAACCGTTGTCCGACATAATCCGCGATATGCTGCAGATTACGCGTGCTGATATCGGCGAAGAAAGCGATAATGAATCCAATGAAGCAGCATACGCTGAAATTGTTGAGTACATCCGGGTAGCTGCCCAGCTCGCCTACGAGGAACTGACCGATATCCGGCATGCAGAAGAGCAATGAATCCCAAAGAGTTTGAGCGCCGGCGCGGGCAACTGATGAGCATGGTTGGTGTGGGCGGCATCGCTATCCTGCCCGCCGCACCAGTCCGCATGCGCAGCCGCGATGTCGAGTATATCTACCGTCAGGACAGCGATTTCTATTATCTGACGGGCTTCGCTGAGCCGGAAGCCGTGGCAGTGCTCGTCCCGGGACGACCTCAGGGGGAGTACCTTCTGTTTTGTCGAGAACGAGATCCGTCAAAAGAGCAGTGGGATGGGTCGCGTGCGGGTCAGGATGGAGCAATCGCGGACTTCGCCGCCGACGACGCATTTCCGATCGAGGATATCGACGACATCATTCCGGGCCTGATCGAGGGATGCGAGCGCGTTTACTACACGATGGGAATGTATACCGATTTCGATGCGCGTATTGCGGAGTGGGTTAACTCGCTGCGCCAGGGGTTGTCACGCGGGCTGCATACGCCCACTGAATTCGTGGCGCTGGATCACCTCCTGCATGACATGCGCCTGTACAAGAGTCGTAGCGAGATCAGCGCGATGCGCAAGTCAGCAAAGGTCGCTGTCGCCGCGCACAAACGTGCGATGCAGGTCACGCGCCCGGGTATGTACGAGTATGAAGTAGAGGCCGAATTCCGGCATGAATTCAGGCGCTGCGGCGCGTGGGCATCTTACAGCCCTATCGTCGGTGGCGGCGCGAACGCATGTACGCTGCACTATGTCGAGAATGCTGCGGTACTAAATGACGGTGAGCTGCTGTTGATCGACGCCGGATGTGAACTCGATTACTACGCTTCGGACATCACGCGGACCTTTCCGGTTAACGGGCGATTCAGCCCGGAGCAGCGTGCCGTCTACGAAATTGTGCTTGAGGCGCAACGCGCGGCCATCGAAAAGACTGTTAAAGGTAATCACTGGAACGAGCCGCACGACGCGGCCGTGCGCGTCATTACTAAAGGCCTGAGGAAGCTCGGACTACTCGATGGCTCATTGCCTAAACTCATAAAAGACGAAGCGTACCGCTCCTTCTATATGCACCGCACGGGCCACTGGATTGGCATGGACGTACACGACGTCGGTGATTACAAGGTTGGCGACGAATGGCGAGTGCTCGAAACCGGCATGGTGACCACCGTCGAACCGGGAATTTACATCCCGAACAAGCGGACTATCCCGAAGTCGTTTCGCAATATCGGGGTTCGCATCGAAGATGATGTCGCGGTGACCAGTAACGGACCGGATGTGCTCAGCAAGGGGCTCGTCTCGGATCCCGATGACATCGAGGCACTAATGCAGGGCGCATGAGCAACAAGCACTACGATATTGTAATTGCCGGTGGCGGCATGATTGGCACGAGCCTGGCCCTCGCGCTGGAACCTCTTGGCCTGAGCGTTGCGGTTGTCGAGGCGATTCCAAGAAAAGCTGCGGCCCAGCCCAGTTTCGATGACCGATCAACGGCGCTGTCCCGGAGTACACAGCGCATGTTCGAGGCAATGGGTCTCTGGTCTCGCATTGTTGCCGCGTCCACTCCGATTCGGAGCGTCCACGTTTCGGACCAGGGACGTTTCGGTTTTTCGCATATCGAAGCCGATGAACAGGGCGTCGAGGCGCTCGGCTATGTCGTTATCAATCGCGTTCTTGGCGGGGTGCTGCAGGATGCACTCGACAACCTTGAATGCGCCGACGTCTTTTGCCCGGCCCGCGTCGTCGATGTTGAACTTTCTCCTGAGAAAGCGGCGGTGCAGGTGAAATTCGGCGATGGCGAACAGCAGACGCTAACGTGCGATCTGCTCGTAGCCTCCGACGGCGCAAATTCTGCCGTTCGGGAAATGACGGGCATCACGG
Organism: Chromatiales bacterium; assembly: GCA_024679535.1. Classification (GTDB taxonomy): domain Bacteria; phylum Pseudomonadota; class Gammaproteobacteria; order Steroidobacterales; family Woeseiaceae; genus UBA1847. The sequence continues at coordinate 5,798 of JAIBDF010000101.1, read as the reverse complement.
CGCAAAAGAGTCACTATGGTCAGTGCGCTGTCATCGGCAACCTGCTCCCGGAAAAAGACATTAACAACGTCGCGTATGAGCGCTTCACGGCACAAGGGCCGCTGGCCATACTGCCCGTAGCCGACGGGCGCGCGGGATTTGTCTGGACGGTATCCGCGGACGATGCCGATCGCGTGATGGCGCTTGACGACGACGCGTTTCTCGCCGAGTTGCAGGAACAGTTCGGCTACCGGCTAGGTACGTTCTCGAAGGTCGGCAAGCGTGCGTCGTATCCGCTGATTCTGAGTAAGGCGCTGCGACTGATAGCAACCCGCAGCGTGTTGATCGGTAATTCCGCACACGGCCTGCATCCGGTCTCGGCGCAGGGGTTTAACCTCGGAATGCGCGATGTCGCTGCGCTTGTCGATTGCGTCGCTGACAACGCCGCTGGCACAGATATTGACCTTGGACACAGGTCATTGCTTGAGCAGTATTCGCGTTGGCGGCGCGCCGACCAGAATAAGCTCGTGCGCTTCACAGACGGTCTGGTTAAACTGTTCGGCAGTGATAATCGGCCGCTGCGCGCGTTGCGTAATATTGGGATGCTCGGCTTCGACCTTGTTCCGGGCGTGCGCGCCACGTTTGCAAAACACACGATGGGCCTGGCAGGAAAGTTGCCGCGCCTGTCGCGCGGAGTTCCCATTAAATGAAGCAGCGCTACAGTATTGTTGTGGTTGGTGGAGGTGTGACTGGCCTCATGGCGGCTACGCTCATGGCCAGGAGTCCGCAGCACGAGGCGCTCGACATCACGCTGGTCGATATCGGTCCCCGGCCTGTGTTTGCACCGAATGATGATATCGCCTTGCGCGTATCGGCGATCGCGAATGGTACGGCTGAACTGTTTGATTCCGTCGGTGCCTGGGAGTACACCGCGGCAACCCGTGCCGCGCCTTACACGAGCATGCGTATCTGGGACGAGAGCGACACGCCGGATAGCGCCGCTGCGCTGCGCTTCGATGCAGACGAATTTGCGATCGGGCAGCTCGGGTTTATTGTTGAGAACGTGTTACTACAGGACGTTCTGCTTTATCAGCTCGATAGAACCGACGTAACGTTGAAGTTCGAAAGTCCGATCCGAGCTCTGCGCAGGACACCGCATGGCTACGATTTGGAGCTTGGGTCGGACGAAGTGCTTGCTGCCGATCTCGTTGTTGGTGCTGATGGGGCGCGTTCGTTTGTGCGTGCTGCTGTCGGTATTGAAGCCAGAGAATGGCCCTATGAGCAGACGGCATTTGTCACGCACCTGAGGCCCGAAAAATCACATGGCGGCACCGCCTGGCAGCGATTCCTGCGCGACGGGCCGTTGGGCATCCTGCCCCTGGACGATGGCCGCGTATCGGTCGTATGGTCGACGGCGCCCGAACAGGCACAGGCGGCCCTCGCCGCGGATGACGCCGAGACGGGCCGGGTGCTTAGCGAGGCCTCAGACTATGTTCTTGGAAAGCTCGAGGTTGCCGGGCCGAAGGGCGCATTTCCGCTGTGTGCCCGGCATGCGTCATCCTATGTATTACCGAACGTCGCCCTGATTGGGGATGCGGCACATGCGATTCATCCGCTGGCGGGGCAGGGTGCGAACTTAGGGTTGCAGGATGCGGCGGAGCTCGCAGCCCAGGTGTCTCGCGCGGTAGCAGAAGGCCTGCACCCGGGAGATCGGCCGGTGCTGCGGCGTTACGAACGCGCACGCAAGGGAGCTAATGCAACGATGCTGCACTTCATGACTGGCCTAAACCGCCTGTTTGCGACAGACTCCAAGATTATCGGTGGAATTCGATCAGCCGGCATGCGGGCGTTTAACCGCAGCGGTCCTGTAAGAGAACGCGCCGTAAAGGTAGCGCTGGGCGTCGGCTGATACCGGGATTGGGGGAACAATGAAGCAGGGATATGTCTACGTGCTCGCCGCGTTGCTGGCTGTCATCGGCCTGTCCGTATTTCTGTATAAGTGGCAGGTGCTTGGTTTTCCGCTGAGCGAGGACCAGGAAAAACCGGTCTGGACAGTCGAATCGGCCGTGCATTTCGATAGCGGTCCGGGATCGATCAAGGTGCAATTGCATATACCGACGCTGACGCCCGGATTCCGTATGCTCAATGAGAATTCAGTGTCGCGGGGCTACGGCTTCAGCATCAACTACGGTAGTGGCGGTCGTGAAGCCCAGTGGGCAATCCGGCGCGCTGATGGCGAACAGACGATCTACTATCGTATATCCGTCTACGAGGATGACACGGTAGACGAATCCGACACGACCCCGCCGTTTCCTCCGTTGCCGGTCATCAACGAGCCGCTGAAGACAGCGGTTGATGTACTGGTCGCGGATGTGCGTGACCACTCTGCGGACACCGCGTCTTTCACTACCGAATTGTTGCGGCGCCTGAATGACCCGTCGCCGGACCCCAACGTCGAACTCCTGCTGTCCGAAGCGGCCAGCGACGCAGAATTCGTCGACGTGGCGCGCACCATGCTCGCATCCGCGCGCATCCCGGCGCGAACCGTGCACGGCTTTTCACTGGCCGGCCGGCAACGCAATGCGTCGCTTGTTTCGTGGCTTGAGGTGCACGATGGCGACCAGTGGCTGTACTTCAATCCGGCGACAGGTGAGTCAAATTTGCCGGACCGCTTCCTTGTGTGGTGGCGCGGTAATGAGCCGCTGGTAAACGTTGAAGGCGGCAGCAATGTCGAAGTCGACTTTGCGATCCAGGAAAATCATCTCGACGCAGTCGCGATCGCCGAAACGCAGGTATCCCAGCGTGGTGCCAGCGCCGTTGGCGTCTCGCTTTACAGCTTGCCGATTCAGACGCAGGCCGTATACGCCGTTCTGCTCATGATTCCAATTGGCGCGCTGATCATGGTCGTCATGCGCAACATTGTCGGCGTCGATGCGTTCGGCACGTTCATGCCGGTATTGATTGCACTGGCGTTCCGCGAAACCAAATTGCTCTGGGGTGTCGTTCTATTTACAACACTGGTTGCGCTGGGCCTGAGTATTCGCTTCCTGCTGGATCGATTGCGATTGTTACTCGTACCGAGGCTTAGTGCAGTGCTTATCGTCGTCGTAATCCTGATGATGCTTATTAGTCTTGCGTCGCATCGGATGGGCATGGAGACCGGCTTGTCTGTTGCCCTTTTCCCCATGGTCATCATTGCGATGACCATTGAGCGCATGTCAGTCGTATGGGAGGAACGTGGCGCCGTCGACGCGATGCGTGCGGGGCTCGGCAGCCTTTTCGTGGCCATCGCGGCGTATATCTTTATGGGTATGGCGTGGCTTGAACACCTGATTTTTACGTTCCCGGAATTATTGCTCGTCATTCTGGCGCTGGTGGTGCTTGCAGGACGTTACACGGGGTATCGCCTGACGGAACTGCGGCGCTTCAAAGAACTGGCGGCCAAGTAATGTTCTCTGCGGCACGACAGCTGCGGGAAAAAGGCGTCCTCGGGCTTAACGAACGCAATGCCGATTTCATCATGCGGCTAAATCCGCGACGTTTTTACCCGCGGGTCGATGACAAGGCGTTGACGAAGGAACTGGCGCTTGCAGCCGGCATGGCCGTACCCGACCTGTACGGCATCATCGAGCACCAGGTGCAGGTGCGGCAATTAACCGACATGGTGGGCGACCTTGAGAGTTTCGTCATAAAACCGGCGCAGGGTAGTGGCGGTGACGGCATCCTGGTCGTGACAGGTCGCAGCGAGCGCAAGCGGGACAGCTTCCGCCTGAGCAGCGGTGCCCTGGTATCCAAGGGTGAACTTGAGCACCATATTTCGAACATCGTTGGCGGACAGTACAGCCTGAGTGGCAATCGAGACAAAGCGCTCATCGAATATTGTGTACATTTCGACCCGACATTTGCTGAGGTCAGTTACCAGGGCGTGCCAGATATTCGCGTGGTTGTGTATCGCGGCTACCCGGCAATGGCGATGGTGCGATTACCGACGCGCGCGTCGGAGGGGAAAGCTAACCTGCATCAGGGTGCGGTCGGCGCGGGCGTTGAAATGGGCTCGGGCGTGACGCTTGCGGGCGTGCTCAACGACGAGATCGTGGAGGAACACCCCGATACGGGTGCGCTCGTCGCGGGTGTCGAAATTCCGCAGTGGCAGTTTATTCTCGAAACTTCGGCGAAAGGCCTCGAAGTGACAGGACTGGGGTATCTCGGCGTCGATATGGTTATCGATCGCGATCGTGGGCCGCTGATTCTGGAAATGAATGCGCGACCTGGTCTCAACATTCAGATAGCGAACGGTACCGGTCTCGCTGACCGTATCGCACGCATCGACGAACTTTATGATGCCTCCGCAACGCCGGAGGAACGCGCTGAAATTTCAAGGCGCGAATTCAAACTGGAGCGGTGAATCAATGATCTGTTACGTGCGTTTTCTGATGGTGGGTGTGATTTTTTGCGTTGGGTTTGCTGTAGAGAGCTACGCAGCTGACGAGGAGGAGAACGGCAATCCGCTCGCGTCACTACCTCTTCGACACATCGGCCCGGCAATCACATCTGGCCGAATTTCAGACTTCGCTTTCTATCCCGGCGAGAAACACAGATTCTTGACTGCGGTGTCCTCGGGCAACATGTTCCGGACTGAGAACAACGGGATTACCTGGGATCCTGTGTTTGAAAAGGAAGGCTCGTACGCGATCGGCGTTGTCGAACTGGATCCGAATGACACTAAGACGATTTGGGTTGGGACAGGCGAAAACAACGCGCAGCGATCCGTCGCTTACGGTGATGGTGTCTACAAGTCGATCGACGGCGGCAAAAGCTGGCAGAACGTCGGGCTGAAGGACTCCGGACATATCAGCCAGATCTGGATCAATCCCGACGACTCGGACGAGGTGCTGGTCGCCGCGCAGGGACCGCTTTGGAATGAGGGCGGCGATCGCGGTCTCTACAGGACGACGGATGGTGGCGCGACATGGGATCGGATTCTCGACGTCGATGAGCACACCGGGATTAATGAGTTCGTTGTTGATCCACGCAACCCGGATATCATTGTCGCATCCAGCTACCAGCGTCGCCGCCATGTCTGGGTTCTGATCAATGGCGGGCCGGGCAGCGGTATCCACAAGAGCACCGACCGCGGCAAGACCTGGACCAAGGTTTCGGCAGGACTGCCCAGCGATCACATGGGCCGCATCGGCCTGGCCGGCGCAGCGAGCAATCCGGACATGATCTACGCAATCATCGAAGCCAATGAGGAAGAGAAAGGCGTCTACCGGTCAACCGACTTCGGCAGCAACTGGGAGAAGCGGTCGTCCTATATGACCACGAGCCCGCAGTACTACAACGAGATTGTCGTTGACCCAAAGAACGAGAATCGCCTCTACTCCTTGAACACGTTCACGATGAAATCCGAGGATGGCGGACAGACGTTCAGCGCGCTTTCCAATAAGTCTCGTCATGTCGACGATCATGCGCTCTGGATTGATCCTGACAACACCGATCACCTGTACATCGGCGGCGATGGTGGTATTTACGAATCCTGGGACATGGGTGACACATGGCGGCACGTACGCAACCTGTCGATCACACAGTTCTATCGTATTCAGCCTGATTTCGCGGAGCCGTTCTACAATGTCTGTGGCGGTACACAGGACAACAACTCGCTGTGTGCACCTTCGCGCACCACAGTCGTCCACGGCATAACAAATTCTGACTGGAATCTGGTTCTGGGTGGCGATGGTTATGAGCCGCAGTTCGACCCGACCGATCCCGACATCATCTACGCGCAGTACCAGTATGGTGGTCTGGCTCGCTACGATCGT
>JAIBDF010000043.1 GCA_024679535.1 Chromatiales bacterium | reverse complement strand
AATCTTGTGCGATCGGTGGACAAGGGTGCGTTGCCGTCGGTACACATGGGAAACTGGCCCGAGGCGGATCCGTCCTGGCAGAACGACGCGCTGCTGCACGATACCGATGTGGTGCAGAAAGTTGTCGGACTTGGCCGCGCAGCGCGCAGTCATTCCGGTGTGCGTACGCGTCAGCCAATCTCGCGACTGCTGGTCCGGGCGCCGAACGATGCGGCATTAAAAGCGCTGGAGAGCCACAAGGACCAGATTCTCGAGGAGCTCAATGTCAAGACAGTGGAGTTCATCGCGCGTGACGCAGGGCTCGTCAGCTACAACATCAAGCCGAACTTGCCCAAGCTGGGCAAGCAGTACGGCAGGCTCGTTCCGCAGATCAAGCAGGCTCTGCTCAGTGCCGACGGAGCAGCGATCGCCAGCGCCGCGGCGAGTGGTGAGGCATTTGAGATCGAAGTTGCCGGTCAGGTTATTCCACTGGAAGGCGATGATGTCCTGATCGAAACGCATTCCGCAGAGGGGTATTCCTGCGAAGCCGATTCCGGTTATCTGACGGCGCTCGATACGGCGCTCACGGACGAGCTCGTCGCCGAAGGTCTCGCTCGCGAGGTTGTGCGCTCGGTGCAGGACGCTCGCAAACAGGCGGGCCTCGAAGTGTCCGACCGCATCACACTGGGCGTGTCAGGCTCACCGGCCGTCGAAAAGGCGCTGGAAGTGCATCGCGACTACTTGATGAACGAAACGCTCGCGACCAGCTGGCAAATCGGCCAGGTTGATGCGAAGTACACGGCCGACCGCGATATGGGCGAGGACCACTGGAAGATCGAGATCAGTCTCTAGAAGCTGGCGCGGGATTCGAGCAGGAGCTGCACGCTATCAATGCTGGAGTCACCGCCGAGCGGAAACGCCAGGTCGACATGTATGACTTTCCGTGACGAGCTGCGTGTCAGCGCGAAGCGCAAGCCGAAGCCGACATCCGACAGCCAGCCCTGGTTCGGCTCACCCACTGGATTTGTTCCCCAGACGCGCCCGGCATCTGCGAAAATGGCGCCGCCCACCCGGGCAATGCGCCACAGGTACCAGTCCGTGAAATACCGCTGCTCGATAGAAAACAGTAGCTTTGAGCTGCCGGTCTGGTAACGAAGAGGGTAGCCGCGCAGCCCGGTATCTCCACCCAGTTCCACCAGGTTATCCAGATCAAGCGCGTGACCCGAGGTGCCGCTGAGCAAGGCATACAGCAAGCGCTTGTCCGACTGGGTTCTGTACCAGCGGGCACTCAGGGAGAACAGGGCGTTCACCGTATCGCCCGACTCGATACGACCGCTGGCGCTGGCAGTCAGGAACAGCGCGTCTTCGTTCAGCTTGCCCATTCCGCGGCTGGCGCTCGCCGTGTAGATGAGGGCCTCGCGGTCCGATCCAAACGACGTATCCGCCCAGCCCAGGGACGCGGCAATCCGCTCACCCATAAGGAAGTCTTCGGTCCTGTCGATCTGATCGTGATTGCTGGACGTCTCGAAGCGGTCCTCGACGATTTCGAGGCCGATAAATGGATAGACGAGCTTGCGATCCTGCGGGACCGCCTGTGGCAATTCCGGAATGCTCACCGTAGAGAAGCGGTTGTCGTCGTGGACAACACCGACTGTCCACCGCCGGGCGCGCCCATTCCGGAGGCCTTTCGACCAGCCCCCGAACAAGGAATCGTAGGCTCGCTCGTGGCGGTACTCAGCGGCAGGCTCTCCAAGGGCATAGAGCGATTCTTCGCGATCGTTCCGGTAGGAATAACCGCCTGCGCTCCAACGCGTATCGAGCGCGTAGAAGGGCCGGACGACGGATATCACGTGGGAATCACCGTCCGAGTTATCGGCATAACCGAGAGACATGGAGACCCAGCTGCGCCCCAGATGCCGGTCCGAAAACTCGACGCCGATTGAGGTCCGGTCGACGTCCTCATCGCGCACAAACTGCAGGCGCTGGCCACGGCCCAGCAAATTCGATTCCTCGAGACCGATGCGCGTGCGGTTTTCGCCGCCGCTGCGTGCAATCGAGATATCCGGGCCCAGCGACCAAAGGTCACGCGTCGTTACTTCCAGGTCCACCACACCAGTGTCGACCCGGATTGGCCGGATAGTGGCGTCATGCAGATAACTGTTCTGCCGCAGAATTCGTGCGGTCTCTTCTGTAAGCCGTTTCGAGACGGTATCGCCACTTTTCAGGAGCACCTGCTTTCGGATGGTGCCTTCCCGAGTGACGATATGCAGACGATTTGCGAGCCGAAAAACCCAATTGTTCTCCGCGGGGTCCGAGAGGTCGAAGACATTATCGCGTTTCAGCACAATGTTCCCGACGATGGCGCCCTGTGCCTCCAGGTCCGCCAGATCGGGCAGCTTTTCGTCGGCTACAGCGGGGCCGACGGCAAGGGCACTCATGAACAGGAGCGGAATTGTTTGACAGCGCTGCCGCATGTGCGGTCTCCAGAACTTTATTCTACTCGCTACAAAAGGATACTTGCGCGTTCTTTAGCAACTCTGCTATAAGAACCTTACGCAAGGTTCTGAAAGATCAGGAGTACACAAGGACTTGCATGGCTCTGCAGGGGGCCGCGAACTACAGGAAGTAGTTGACTCCAAACAAGAAGAAAAGCGTACACAAAAATATAAACAGACGCTGGAGTGGCAATGACAGACCACCTCGATCGCTTTCACGCGGCGCTTACCGTGCTCGCTGGGCATGGTCATATTAAACAAAGACTTATAAAAGCCTTTGAGGATAATCTCGTCGCTATTCACGAGGACGAGCTACCGATCGCGATGAAGCAGTCATTTGCCGATCTGAGACTCGACATGCACCGTGTTAGACCGCTTAACGGCGAAGGCCCCATCTGTGCGTCAGTGAGAAAGATGTCGCTCGATGAGGCCAGTGAGATAGCGGGCCGGATTGTGGCCCTCTATGGTGAGATTGCGCGCCAGCGCGACGATCTGCAGACGAGTTTGCCGCTCAACGAAGGCGACGAAACGCGCGTCCCCCCATTTCTCATCAAGTCTGTCTGATCGGGTAGTAAACGTACGTTAGCAACTCCTTTTCCGGCGTCTTGCCCGGATCACTCACATACGATTCCCATGGATCACCATTACGCTCAATGCCCAATGCGGCCAGGTAGGCGGTAATTTTGCGATGCGTGCTGGCCAGGTCCCTGTAGGATCCCGTGTGCCGCACCCGAATGACGGGTCCGCCATAGGTCGAGCCCAGCTTCACCCCGCCGTCTTCCGTCGGGGTCTCATCGGATATACCACGGACCGGTATAGCCGAGTCAAATACAAGCGCCGAGCCGCTGAACGTGCGCGTAATAGCAAGGGGTGCACCGGCATCCCGCAGGTTGTGTGCGTCGATGAAGTTCAGGATCTGGAAGAATGACTTGCCCATCGCTTCCGAGATCGCGGCGGGATCGGGACGCGAGGTTGTCCGCAGATACGCGATGTCCATGGGCTCGATGACCAGGTGTTCGATCTCGATATCGCTGAAATCGGCTATCGGGAGGGTTTCCGCAAGTTCCTTGAGATTGGCGAGGCCCGCTTCGTAGTCGCGAGCGACCACGCCGCCGAGCATCGAGGCGAAGTAGCGCCCCACAATGTTCAGGCCGTAGTCGGCCTCGAAACCCCAATACACGAAAGTCGTGCCGACGCCAGGCTCAAGCCGGAACCAGGATCTCGCCTCGCCGGGCTCTCCGGGACTCATCACGATGCCAACGTACTCAAATGGCCGGCTTTCCATGATGGTCTGGGTGCCGCTGCCGAGAATGGCCCCGTCCCACGTTACGGTTGCGCCTGCACCCCGGTTGTTGCCGGAATAGATGAAGCGGGCATTGGGATCTGTGTCGGTCCAGGGCGCCCACAAGATGAAGCGGCGGAAATCATTGACGAGCGCAAAAACTGTCGCCTGCTGCGCGACAATCTCGGTACGCACCTCCACGCTGTGAACGCGCGGCAACGCAAATCCGATTAGCACGAGGAGGATGACCGAACCGACTACGCCATAAAGGACTTTTTGCACTTTAAATTCCTGATCGTCCAAAGATTCGGGCTGGATTATTCCACAGTTGAGCATCCTTCGGCACAATGTACGTATGAAGGATGACAAACAAAGTGACTTGCCGATTGGCGTATTCGACTCCGGCGTCGGTGGGTTGACGGTGCTCAAGGCTATTCAGGAGGCGCTTCCCAACGAGAACCTGATCTATCTCGGTGATACGGCGCGCCTGCCTTATGGCACCAAGAGCCCGGTATCGATCGAGCGCTATGCGATCCAGGCGGCGGCCAAGCTGCAGGAGCAGGGCATCAAGCTACTCGTTGTCGCCTGCAACACAGCATCCGCCGTGGCACTCGATTCCTTGAGAGAGGCGATGGCCCCTCTCCCTGTCGTCGGCGTGGTTGAGCCGGGCGCGACGGCCGCCGTTGCAGCGCATCCGGGCGGCAGGCACCTCGTGCTGGCGACAGAGGCGACCGCGCGCCTGGGAGCTTACAGTAGGGCGATTACAGCCCTTGATCCGCAGGCGGTCGTCCGTGAGAAAGCCTGTGAAATGCTGGTATCGCTGGCTGAGGAAGGCTGGAGCGACGGCGACATCGCCCGAAGGATTGTGCGGCGTTACCTGGATGAAGCCGATGGTCATGATCCCGACACCATCATCCTTGGCTGCACGCACTTCCCATTGCTCAAGGATACGATCCAGGGTGTCGCAGATGCGGGGGTCACGATCGTTGACTCGGCGAGCACTGCGGCCGAGGCAGTGTGTGACGCACTAATTGAGAATAGCCTGATGCGTGACAGAGATCAGCCCGCCCAACTGCGCCTGCTGGCGACGGATGGTGCCACCCGCTTCGCTCGTGTGGGCGGCCAGTTTCTCGGTCATGATCTCAGTTACAAAGACGTGGAGCTCGTCGATCTCTGAGTCGCAGGTGTGAGACAATTCCGCGATCAATCCTGTTCCAGGGAGAACTCGTGAACACTCGCCGATACACTCGCCCACTGGGCATCTTGGTTCTGTCTTTCCTCGCAGTTTCCTGTGGCGAAGAAGCGCCACCGGAGGTCACCGTATCTGCGCTCGAAACGGTCGAGCCGCGTCCGGAAATTTATGCCGATTTCACATTGACGGCCGACCTCGGTCACCTGAGTGACGAGCAGAGACAAATGGTGGCGTTGCTGATCGATGCCGCCCAGATAATGGATGATTTGTTCTGGCGGCAGTCTTTTGGCGACGACTACGAAGCCTGGCTCGACTCCATTGCCGACGTCAGGACACGGCGTTTCGCAGAGATGAACTACGGGCCCTGGGATGCTCTCGACGATGACAAGCCCTTCATGGATGGCTACGGACCCAAGCCACTGGGCGCGCAGTTCTATCCAGAGGATATGAGTAAAGAGGAGTTCGAGGCTGCGTACCTGCCGGGCAAGGAGGGTCTCTACTCATTCGTGCGTCGCGATCGCGAGGGAAATTTGGTGCTGGTGCCATACCACGTCGAGTACGAAGCGGAACTCAAGGCGGCAGCCACCTTGCTGCGCGAGGCAGCCAGGCTCGCAGAGAGCCCGGATTTTGCCAACTATCTGAAGCTGCGCGCCGCCGCATTGATCAGCGACGACTTCCAGCTGAGCGACAGCTACTGGATGGACGTCAAGGATAACCAGATCGATGTCGTTATCGGACCCATCGAGACCTATCTTGATCGCCTGTACGGCTACCGCTCGGCCTACGAGGCCTACGTGCTGATCAAAGACCTGGAATGGAGCGACAGGCTGAGTCGCTTCGCGGCATTCCTGCCGCAACTCCAGGACGGACTCCCCGTACCGGAGGCGTATAAGCAGGAATCGCCGGGCACGGATGCTGATCTGAACGCTTATGACGTTGTCTACTACGCTGGCCGCAGCAATTCCGGCGGCAAGACGATCGCTATCAATCTGCCGAACGATGAGCAGGTCCAGCTTGAGAAAGGTTCACGCCGCCTGCAGCTAAAGAACGCGATGCGCGCAAAGTACGAAAAGACCCTGGAACCGATTGCTGACGTGCTGATCGACCAGGCACAGCGCGAACACATTACGTTCGATGCTTTCTTCTCCAACACCATGTTTCATGAAGTGGCCCATGGCCTGGGTATCAAGAACACCATCGATGGCTCGAACACCGTGCAAAAAGCCATGCTCGATCTCGCGTCCAGCATGGAAGAGGGTAAGGCAGACATACTCGGCCTGTACATGATCACCGAGCTGCACAAAGCGGGCGAGCTCGGGGATTCCGATCTGCGCGATTTCTACGTTACCTTCATGGCCGGTATCTTCCGCTCGATTCGTTTTGGCGCCGCCAGCGCACACGGCAAGGCCAACATGGTGCGTTTCAATTTCTTCCTGGACGAGGGCGCTTTTGTTCGTGATGCCGAGACGGGTCGCTACAGCGTTGAATTCGAGGGCATGCAAGGCGCGATCGCAAACCTGTCACGGCTGCTGCTGACCCTGCAGGGTGATGGAGATTATGAGGGTGCGAAAGAACTCACTGAAACGAAAGGCATCATTACGCCCCAGCTGCAGGCGGATCTAGACCGCCTGACAAATGCATCGATTCCTGTTGATATTGTTTTTCAGCAGGGCGTCGACGAGCTTGGTCTGGAATAGAGTCAGAGATCGCTCTTCGCGATGACCGGAAGTTCGTGACCGAACAGAGTCGTCAGGTAGAGCGATCGCTGCGTTTCCAGCACGCCGGTTAGCGTCGGGAAGCGTGCGTCCGGGTCCTGCATGTTCATCAGGATGTCACCATCGCCGTTAAAGGCGATCACGTGCGACGATGGGACCGCTCGTGGCCTGACTGCGGCAGGGAGTCGCTGCACGACCTTGCGTAGCCAGGGTTTGTCAGCGAGGCGATCGAGCAGCGCGTTACGCGGCGCCGCAAGTCCCAGCCAAAAGCGGCCACTGCGTCCCGTCTTGATGTTATCCGGAAAGCCGGGCAGGTTCTCGAGCAGCACGTCGGTCTCACCTTGACGCGGGCCGGCAAGCCAGTGGCGGAGTACCCGGTAGTTACTCGTTTCGGCGATGACAAGGAACTGGTTGTCAGCGCTGATCGCAATGCCATTCGCATAGTTCAGGTCATCAAGCAGTATTCTCGCCGTGCGCGTCTCGGGATCGAATTCGAAGACGCCGCCATGGCCTCCGTGCTCCATGATGTCGAGCAATGATGCGTTGTAGGTGCCCCGGTATTCATAGGCACCGAACTTGCTGCTTGCTTCCGTAAAGTAGATCTTGCCATCGTCAGCCAGGGCCAGGTTGTTCGGGTAGATCGGCGTTGAGCCATCCACACTCTCAAGCAAGTTGCTGACGCTACCGTCTGCTGCGACGCGTTGCAGTCCCGCATAGGCGTTGGCGACAAACAGGCTTCCGTCTCTCGCCGCCTCGATCCCCAGCGGGCGACCGTTCGTGACAGCAAACTCCTCTACCTTGCGGTTGCGAATACGCAGCACGCGACCGCCGGATGTCGTCACGAATACCGAGTTGTCGTAGCCCAGCGTTGCGTCCTCCGGACCCTCGTGATGTCCCAGATCAATGGCGGTTGCTGCCTGTAGCAGGTCGTTCGGCGCGTAGGGGTCGACAAGCCCCTGGCTTTCAGGCGCATGCCATGCGACCGGAGCAATCGACACCGGCCAGAAGGAGAAATAGAGAAACGCAAGGAGGAGGGTTGCTCCGACGATCTTCAGGAGCCTCTTCATCCGCAACCCGGGTTAACGCGCCGCGTCGATCATTTGCAGAAACTCGGCGCGAGTGCGGGCATCTGTCCGGAAGCCGCCGACCATCTGGCTGGTGACCATGGAGACGCCGGGCTTATGGACGCCACGCGTCGTCATGCATTGATGCTTCGCCTCTACCACGACGGCAACGCCTTTCGGCTGCAGAACTTCCTGAATGCAGTTTGCGATCTGTGCCGTCATTTTTTCCTGGACCTGGAAGCGACGGGCATATGCTTCCACGACGCGGGCCAGTTTACTGATGCCAACCACCTTGTTTCTTGGCAGGTAGCCTACGTGCGCCTTGCCGATGATCGGTGCCATGTGATGTTCGCAGTGTGACTCAAACGTTATGTCCCGTAGAACGACCATCTCGTCATAGCCTTCCACTTCCTCGAACGTGCGTTCCAGGAACTCATAGGGATTGACCGCATAACCGCTAAACCAGTCTTCGTAAGCGCGTGCAACTCGCTTGGGAGTATCGATCAGGCCTTCGCGGCGCGTATCTTCGCCGGCCCATAGCAACAATGTGCGTATGGCATCTTCGGCCTGCTTACGACTGGGTTTGCGAGGCTTGGGTTGTTTCTTTGTCTTGGCGGCCACGGAATGGGTCCTGTTTGGGTTCGAGGGATATGCTACGCAGACTTCTGATCGAGGTCGAGGCCGGCCGGGCAACTCACGCCCGTACCTCCGATGCCGCAGTAGCCGCCCGGATTCTTGGCCAGGTACTGCTGGTGATAGTCCTCGGCGTAGTAAAAAGTATCGAGCGGAACAATTTCAGTGGTGATGGCGCCGAGCTTTGCTGCACTCAATTCGGCCTGGTATGTTTCCTGCGACTTACGCGCCGCGGTCTGTTGTCCATCATTCAGAGTGTAGATCGTCGAGCGATACTGTGTGCCGACATCGTTACCCTGGCGCATGCCTTGTGTGGGGTCATGGCTTTCCCAGAAAATCCTGAGGAGATCGTCGAAGGAGACTATCGCTGGGTCGAAGACTACGAGCACGACTTCAGCGTGGCCGCTGTTCCCGGTGCAGACCTCCTGGTAGGTCGGATCAGGCGCTGTACCACCGGCGTAGCCAACCGCGGTGGTGTACACGCCGTCCGTCTCCCAAAAAAGACGTTCGGCGCCCCAGAAGCAACCGAGACCGAACACGGTTCTCTGCATTTGCTCGGGAAACGGCTCCTTGAGGGTCCTGCCGTTCACAAAATGGTTCATGGTTTTTCGGCCTTTTCTTGTTCGAGTTCAGCTTTCTCGTTCCTCATCTCTGCGAGTTCCGAGTCTGCATAGAAAAAATCGTGCGTTAATACCTGGTTGACAGATTCTGCGGGCACGCCATCGATGAGCGTGGGCCTGTAGAGGCGCTGGCGTACCTCGCGGTGCACCATACGTTGCATGTCAGTGAATTCGATCGGCGTGGCGACTGTTCGGATGTTGCTGACGCGGCCGCGCGCAGAGACTGTGTAATCGACCTTGATCGTACCGGTGCGGAAACCACCCTCGGGCTTCCTCTCAGCGCTGCCGCTTGTGTAACCAGGCAGAGTGTTCTCGTTAATCGGGAGCGGTCGTTCAAGCAGCTCGCGACGCATGTTCATGCGGTCTTCATCAAGCGACAGGTCGTTCCATACTTGCCGATAGAGCTTGCGTGCCCTGTTATGCGTCTCGCTGGAGATATAAAAGTCGGCCAGTGCGAGTCTGGTTTTCGCGAGATCGAGCCATGGATAGTCTTCGGTGGCCTCTGCAATGCGTGACGCACGTTTGAAATAGGCTTCGCCGCTTGAGGCAAACGAGGCCCGCATGCCGTCACTGACCGGCTCATAATAGTAATAGGAATGGCCGAGCGAGATAAGCGGTCCGATGAGTCGCGGATCAGTCTTGTCTGCCGACGTTTCGATAATGCGAATCGCCCGTCGGTAGGTGGCGCGTTCATCGTTGTAGTACCCGGCGCGGTGCTGCCACTCGGCACGCCGTATCAGAGAGGGCAGCAATCCCATTGCATTGCCCTCGAAGAAACGTACGTTGAGGGCGTAAATTCTGTCCAGTGTGTCGCGTGCGCCCTCAAGGTCACCAAGGCGCACACGGGCTTCGGCGAGTGACTCGAGGATCTCGACCTGCTCGATATTGTGCGGGCCTTCATTAACATGGGTGATATGGGCTGCGCGACCAAACGAGGCGGCGGCGAGGTCCGGCCGGCCATTCCCGAGTTGCGCAGCGCCAAGTCCCCTGAGCGGATTGACAAGCTCCTCATTGAGACGGTCTCTGACGTTCTCGAGAATCTCGATAGACGATGTAAAATTTTGGATAGCAGCCGCATACTGCCCATTGTTGTGTTGCACGATCGCAAGGTTGTTGAGTGCCTTGGCGGCCTCGTACGATTGCGGTCCATGGACCTTGATGGTCATCTCGACCACGCGTTTGGCCGAAATATCAGCTTCGTCGAAATTACCCTCTTCCAGCAGCTGCCGGAATCGCGCAAATTCACGCAGCATTTCGTTTTCGCTGATTGGCTGCTCGCGCGAGTCCATGGTTTCTGCGGCCAAATCTTCTTCCGCAACCGGTACGGTCTGGTCAAGCGGGCTCGCAAGATCCTCCGCGTCTTGCGGCTCCTGACCGTTGGCGGTCATCGCTAGAAAAACCAGCAATACTGCGAGGCTTGGATCGGTGATGTTTCTCATTCGCTGGGTCGGGTCTCCTGACAGCGTTCTGCGGCGCGGTTTGAGTCTCCTTGAGACACGCTTCTGTCTGACTAGTTCTCTATCGAAGCGCCTTGAAGTCCACTATACCGACTGCCAGAGCCCGAAGGTAGCCGCTGTATGACCTCAGAAATCGAGCCCCATTTGCTGGACGCCAGGCTTAAAAAATTGCTTGCGATCAAGTGTGTGCTGGTAGGAATCTGCCTCCAGGCCAAGCTTGCGGCTGGCCGTGTGGAAGCGGCTCGCGAGCATCTCTGCATACGCTCCGCGGCCGGTCTGACGAACCCCGAACCGTGCGTCATACGCACGCCCCCCGCTGGCCTGCTTTACCAGGCTCATAACGCGATCCCTGCGGTCGGGGAAGTGCGTGCCGAGCCACTCTGTAAATATCTCGAGCAGCTCATGTGGCAGGCGCAGGAAAATATAGCTTGCCTGGTGGGCGCCGGCGCTGGCGACAGCGGCCAGTATCGACTCGATCTCATGGTCGTTGATGGCTGGTATGACCGGTGCGATAAGCACGCTGGTTGGGATGCCGTATTCGGCCAGCCGGGATATCGCATTTAGCCTGGCGCTCGCTGATGGCACGCGCGGTTCCATCACTCGTTTAAGATGATCGTCCATGGTCGGCACACTGATGGCGACGGAACAAAGATTGCGCGCAGCCAGTTCAGCCAGCAGGTCGATATCCCGTGTGATCAGGCTGCTCTTTGTAATAATGTTTACCGGGTGCCGGTACTCCAGGAACTGTTCGAGCAACTGCCGCGTAATCTCGAGCCGCTTTTCGGCGGGTTGGTACGGATCGGTATTGGCGCCAATAGTTATCGGCCTGCACTGATAGTTTTGTTTCTCCCATTCGGTGAGCAGCAGGGCGGCAGCATTCGGTTTGTAGAACACTTTGGTTTCGAAATCGAGCCCGGGAGAGAGATCGAGATAACTGTGGCTGGGCCGCGCGTAACAATACACGCAACCGTGTTCGCAGCCCTGGTAGGGATTGATCGACTGGTCGAACGGGATGTCGGGGGAGTTGTTGGTGCTGATAATGCGGCTGGCCGGCATCGCTCGCACGACCGTCTCGGGCACCTGCTGCGCCTTCTCATGTGCGACGTCAGCATCGAGGTCCACGGGACGTTGTTCGAAGCGGCCGGCGGGCGCCGAGGTCGCGCCGCGGCCTTTGTGAGCACGCGCTGTCATTGGTTCTCCAGATACTGTATATCCGTACAGTACCAGATTAATTAAGAACCCGGTAGCCGCGCCCGCGCAGGCAGCGCTTGAATACTTTTTGCTTATCGCGGTCGGCCTGCAGGCCTGAACGGGTGCCGCCCAGGAGCGCACCGGTGGCCGCACCTTCGCCGGTATCGCCGTGAATGGCGCCGGCTGCCGCACCGACAGCAGCGCCCACGGCACTGCCTTTCGCAACGCCCTGACTTATCCGGATCTGCTCGGTGTAGGCCTCGCATTCTTCCCAATCCTGCGCGAGCCTCTCAGCGTCAACGCCCTTGGTGTCGACAATAGGATCGGGATGCGCCGCACATCCGGCGAGCGCCGCCATTAGAAGTAGACAAGTGAGTTTGCGCATGAGCATTATGCTGATAACGCACCATAACGACATCGGTTTACACGGCTCTGAAATGGTTGGAACTTCACAGGACTCCACGGTCCGCGCAATTCTCTACGCCTTTATCGCTAACTTCGGTATTGCTGTGGCCAAGACCTGGGCCGCCGTCCTTACGGGCTCCGGCAGCATGCTCGCCGAGGCGATTCACTCGTATGCGGATACTGGAAACCAGGTGCTTCTCTATCTGGGCCTGAAACAGTCACAGCGCCCACCCGACGAGGAGCATCCGCTCGGCTACGGCAAACTCAGCTATTTCTGGAGTTTCATTGTCGCGATTCTGCTCTTCAGCATGGGCGGGCTGTTCTCCATTTATGAGGGCTACCATAAGTTGCTCCACCCCGAGCCGCTGTCGCATGTCTGGGTCGCAATCCTGGTTCTCCTGTTCGCCATGCTGCTGGAGGGCGGTTCGCTGTTTGGCGCAATTCGCGAGATCCGCAAAGTGAAGGGCGACAGGCCATTCGGTGACTGGTTGAAGCACACACGAAACTCGGAACTCGTTGTCGTTCTTGGCGAAGATGTTGGCGCACAACTCGGCCTGATGATTGCGTTGGCCTTCCTCGGTCTCGCGCTCTATACAGGAAACCCGGTTTATGACGCGATGGGTTCGATCTGCATTGGTGTTGTATTGCTCGTGATTTCGGCGTTTGTTGGCTGGCGAGTGCGCTCACTCCTTGTAGGGCGCTCGGCTGATCCCGAAATACAGGATGCTATCGAGGCGATTCTCCTCGAAAACCCCGACATCGAGGAAGTCTTCAAAACGATTACTATCCAGTTTGGGCCGGACACGATGCTCGCAGTGAAGATCAAGATGAATTCGAATCTTACGATCAATGAGGCTGTCGAACACATCAACGACCTGGAGCGTAATCTCAAGAAGCGCATCCCGAAGTTGAAATGGTGTTTCGTTGAGCCGGACGTAACTGACTAGTCAAATACTCTTCGAACAAAATTGTGTCTTACACTTGTGAAGATGCGAGCTAGGTCTCCCTGGATGCACTTGCGTACGCGTCGAGAAGCTGCACCTCGACCGTCGTCAAAAGCTTAAAGTACACAACAAACTGATTTTGGAAATGGGTCTCGTCGATCGGAGTGCCTAACGCCACCGAATACGCAGTGGCATTCATCACCGATTGGCTTAGTTGTTGCCCGGTCTGCTTGTAGATTCGCTGCATGCCGTAAAGCTCGGACAAAGCCAGCAGTTCGCCGTAGTCGACGTATGCTGACAGTCCTGTCGCGAGAAATGCTTCCCACGCCGTCTCCTGGAGCTGCAGCCCGGGAATGATGTTGCGATCGTCTGTGTCCACGTCGCCATTGGTGATCATCTCGATCGTCGTGACGTTATTGTCATGGATCAGCTTCAATAGCTGCTGATTGGCGCCAATCTCGTGATGAATGTTGGCCAGCGCAGTTTCGGCAAGGTCCCGGTTCTCTCGGTCCTCTGCCCACTCACTGAGTCCCAGCGCAAGCAGAACGCCAATAACGATGGACGCAAACTCAAGCACCACGGCGAAGCTGACCGGCCTCGAGTCTCCTGGCTTGGGCTTGAACACATTAGTCCTTGACGGTGTGGACGTGAACGTCCTGCTGCGGGAACGGGAATGTTATTCCTTCCTTGTCGAAACGCTTTTTGACCGCTTCTGTCAGGTCGAACATGACGCCCCAGTAATCGGAGGTCTTGACCCAGGGGCGAACCACGAAATTCACGCTGCTGTCGGCGAGGGCGGATACGGCAATCGTACAGGCCGGCTCGTCGAGAATGCGGTCCTCGGCAGCAATGAGTTCCTTAATGGTGTCACGGACCTTGTCGAGATCGTCGTCGTAACTCACTCCGACCACCATATCGACACGACGAGTGTCGTTGGCCGAGTAGTTGGTGATGATGCTGTCCATGATCTGGCCATTGGGGACGATTATCTGCTTATTGTCGCCGGTCTTCAGCACCGTCGTCAGGATCTGGACCTGCTCAACTACACCGCTAATGCCCGCTGCCTCGATAAAGTCACCAACGCGATAGGGACGGAACAGGACGATCAGTACGCCCGCTGCGAAATTGGATAGCGAGCCCTGCAGGGCGAGGCCGACAGCGAGGCCGGCGGCGCCAAAGATCGCGATGAAGGAGGTTGTCTCGATGCCGATCTGGCCGATGGCCGCGATGATGACGACGACGAGCAGCACCATGCGCACGAGATTGCAGACGAAGGTTTCGAGCGTTTTGTCGATTTCCTGGCGCCGCATGACCTTGCGTAGCCCGCGCACGACCAGGTTGATAACCATCCTTCCGACGTAAAAAATTGCGATGGCGAGCGCGACGTTGAGTCCGAATTCAGCGCCTTTCGCTTGTATAACTCCAAGTAACTGGTTCCAGTCGAAACCGAGGTCGGGAAGCGTGCCTGTATCCATTGCTTTGGTCCTTGTTTATTGCCCTGGAACACCTTCAACGCCCGGCTTGAACCTGAATATCCGGTAGGGGCCCTGCGCATCGATGTGTTCACGTGATTGCAGAATAAGTTCCGAGAGCGCGCTGTCAGCGAGGTACAAGTCACCCTCGGGTCCAAATGATAATGCATCGGCCCAGCGCACGTTGTCAGATTGAATGAGTGTCTTGAGTTCGCGTTGCGGGTTAACCACGAAAATCGAGCTGTGTTCGATATCCGTAATATAGACATTGCCATCAATGTCGAGGCTCATGCCGTCGCTGAGGGGCTTGTCGCTGTAGCGCTCCACGCGATTTGCCAGCTGTCCGGGGGGCAGCGCACTGTCCTGCAGATCCCGGAGACGCACCCTGTATAGCCCCGATCCGCTGAGCGCGCCGTAGTAAAGCCAGTCTGGCCCCAACGCGATGCCGTCTATGCCACCGCGCAATGCGACGATGCCGCCAATGAACTCCATTGCGCGGTCGCCATTGCGAATCATGTAGTCCTCAGCCGCGACGGATTCGTGCGATTCGAGTACGCGTCGCGCCTCGCCAGTCTGCACATCGTAAACAATGATCGCAGGCGATTTGCGCCAGAAGCTTGCGTCCGCAATGACAACGGTATTGCCATCAGCAGAAACCTGCAGGTCCTGAAGGAATGATCCGGCCGGTGCGATATCGGATGACAGTGACTGTTCGCGGATGACTGTGTTGGTACTGAGGTCGATCGCGATGATACGTGCGCCGCGCATGCCGTGATTGCCGTGGTCGATCGTCCACAGGCGGTTGAACCGATCGATGGCCACACCGAGAACCGTATCGAATAGTTCCACCTGCCCGGCACCCGATGGGTAGGGTACCGCCGCGCCCCGAACGAATTCGAGCAACTTGTTTCCCGTCGGTCGGGATTCAGGATGTACGGTAAAGAAAATCCGGCCGTCGCGATTGACCGCAACGTTGCCAATCGGCTCCGGGTATTCGAGTACCACCTCGAGTTCCGACGCGTTAAGGACCGGTGCTGTCGACAGATCCGGGTATGGCGTTCCACCACCGTGCCGGACCCACAGAACCATGGTCGCGATCAGTGCGAGCGCAAAAAGTAACAGCAGAATTTTCTTCATTATTGTGGCTGCTGGAGCCTGTAAAACGCCTCGGCGGAAATATTACATGAATTCGTGGGACTTTCAGCCCTGCAACGCGACCAGCCAGGCTGTAGCGACTATCGCCAGCGCTGCAGCGCCGGCTACACGCTGTGTTCGGGGGGGCGCCGGCATCTTGCCGATCATAGTCAGCAGCATGCCTGTTCCAAAACCGCAGACGAAGCCGAGCAAATGCGCACCGATGTCTGTGTTTTCATCGCCGGTTCCCGTGAACATGAGCAGTGCCAGGCCACCGATGACCGGGCCATAGCGGGTCGACCATCTGTCCTGCGCCATCAGCTGGCCGCGCCACACGTAGCCGGCCAGCAGGCCGAGCGCCGCAAAGACCGCAGTGGAAGCGCCCAGTGACCTGTGCGTGGAGTCGAGCAGCAGGGTATTTGCCGTGTTACCCAGCGCTGCAGAAACCACGATTGCCAGCCAGGCCACACCGGAACCGAGCAGGCGCCCGGCGAATATTCCGAAAAACACGCCGAATACCAGGTTGCCCAGCAGGTGACGCACGCCGGAATGCAGTGTCAAAGCCGTGATCGTCCGCCACCATTCGCCGTCGCGAATCAGGTTGCCATCGACGCGACCGGCCGTGAACCAGTTGCTGCCAAACATCGAGTAGCCGGCCAGACCGGCGACAGCGCACACGATCAGAACGTAGCCGATCACGCCGGGAAGGGCGTCCTGGTAAATAATGCGTTTGCGTACCTTGGGCCTTACCGGTGGGTTCTCCTCCTCGTAAAGCCGCAGTTCCTCTGCGGCCCGGGCTGAATGCTCAGCCAGTACCACCAATGCGCAACTCTCCCCATCGTCAATAAGCTGGTAGGGGATATGTGCCGCCGCGAGCACGAGTGCCCGATCAGAACAACTCCGCCGGTTTCTACTCTCATATACGACACGCAGGTCTTCCATGAATTCAGGGTAACAAGATTGCGGTAAGCTAGGGCCCAGATTCTGGGGGTAGCCATGAGAAATACAATGTGCGTCGTCCTGTTGGCATTGGTGGCTCCGTGCGCGGATGCGGAGGTTACCGACGCCGCCACAAACGGGTTTACTACGGTCAACGAGGTAATCATTGCCGAAGGGCGGGCGCAATCCTGGGTAGCCGCGGTGGGGCAGATTGGTCAGTGGTGGAGCTCAGATCACACGATATCGGGTGATGCATCGCGGCTCAGTATCGCGCCAGAGATGCTGGGGTGCTTTTGCGAGACACTGGGTAACAGAGCAGGTGTAGTGCATCTTGTCGTTACAATGGTTAACCCCACGCACTTGTTGCGCATGACAGGTGGGCTTGGCCCACTGGGCCTGATGGGAGTCGACGGCAACATGACCTGGGAGTTTGAAGACGTGGAGGGCGGCACCCGTGTGAGTTTCACCTACGCCGTCGGGGGTTACAGCAAGGACGGTCTGGATAGCATCGCACCTGCAGTGGATTTCGTCGTCGGCGAAGCACTGGGCCGTCTGAAGGCCTATGTTGAAACCGGCAACCCGGAGGGAGCGTCCGTTGACTGATATCGAGCATGCCCGACCCTCATCGACCGTCGTGCTGGTCAGGGCGACGGACCGCGAACCTGAGGTTTTTCTCGTACAACGGCACGCGGCGTCATCGTTCGGTGCGGCGTATGCGTTTCCGGGCGGGGTCGTTGACCCGGAGGACGGTGCTGTATATGACTATTGCAAAGGTCTGAGTACACGGCAGGCGAATGCGAATCTTGGCGTAAAAGATAACGGTCTCGATTACTACAGCGCAGCCGTGCGTGAGTTGTTCGAAGAGTCCGGTGTGCTGCTGGCCAATCCCGACGACGTTGCTGAAGGTCCGGAGGCCGCACGCGACGCATTAAATGACAACAGCGATAACTGGGCCGACCTCGTCAGCCGTAACGAACTCGAACTGTACTGCGACCAGCTTCACTACATCGGTCACTGGGTCACGCCGCCACAGCAAACCAAACGCTACTCAACACGGTTCTTTCTAGCAGTGATGCCGCAATCCCAGGTAGCCAGTCACTGCGGCGGCGAGCTGACGAACTGCTGCTGGATGACGGCGCATGACGCGCTCGCCGCCGGCAGGGAGGGAGCGATCAAACTGCATTTTCCAACCGTCAAGACACTGGAAACCATCGAGAAGCAGAAGACGCTGGATGCCCTGGTGGACTGGGCCTCGTCGTGCGTTCAATGGGGTGTTACGAGCATGGTGCCGGTCATCATAGACCGAGACGGGCGTAAGGAGATCGTGCTGCCGGGAGAGAAGGACTATCCGGGTATCGATTCGTGAGTGGTTTCGGTCCCAGCATGGAGCCGCTCACAGCGTTGCGGCCGGGAATCCGCAGGCTCGTCGCACCGAACCCGTCCATGATGACCGGGCCGGGAACCAATACCTACCTGTTTGGCATTGAGGAGATCGCGGTTCTCGACCCGGGTCCGGTCATCAACAGGCATCTGGAAGCCATTCAGAGTACAGCCGGTGCTCCGATACGCTGGATTCTGGTGACCCATACACACCCTGATCACTCCCCGGCAGCGTCAGTGCTTGCGCAGGAAACGGGTGCCGAGCTGATTGGCATGCCGGCGCCGGTGGGCGCCCACCAGGATGAGTCGTTCCAGCCGGACCGGGTGCTTGCGGATGGTGACCAGCTGGTCAGCGATGCATTTACGTTACGTGCGATGCATACGCCCGGGCACGCATCGAACCATGTTTGCTTTCATCATGAGGCGAGTAACTGGGTCTTCACCGGCGACCATGTCATCGATGGCTCAACCGTGGTCATCAATCCTCCTGACGGCAACATGAAACACTACATCGAGTCGTTGCGACGCCTTCGCAGTATGGGGTGCGCCGCGCTGGTGCCCGGCCATGGGGAAGTGATTCATGATCCCGAGCGAGCCATCGACTGGATCGTGGAGCATCGGCTCGAGCGCGAAGGGAGGGTGGTAGCGGCGTTGCAAGCGAACCCGAATCTCACGCCGCGTGACCTCGTGCCGCACGTATACAAGGACGTGGACAAAAAACTCTACGGTCTTGCTGAACGTTCGTTACTAGCGCATCTCATTAAGCTTGAAGAGGACGAATCGGCGAGGTGCAGTGCCGGTCGCTGGAGCTTTCTTTAATCCACGGTCCAGCTGCTCGGGCCCTTGATCAAGTCCCTGACACTTTTCTTGCGCTTCATGCGTGACGGGTGGTGTGCGTAGAACGCATCTTCAAAACTCACTGCCTGCTGCCGGTAGATAACACCCATAGCGACTGGCATGTGCAGGTCGATCAGCATTCTCGCGACCACCGCATTGCCTTCGTCATGCACGAGAACTTCATCCGGTGACGTCGTTGCATCGACTACTTCGAGCGACCACGAGTTCTGGTTGAAACGAATGCCCTTGTCGTTGTGCTTACCAAACAGCATGGGCTCGCCATGTTTGAGGTGCAGCTGCGTGTCTGCGGCGGTCTTGCGTTCGGTAAAATCGGCGAAGACATCCTCGTTGTACACAATGCAATTCTGGAAGATTTCGACGAACGACGTGCCGACGAATGCGTGTGCCTGTTGCAGCACATGACTCATACCAACCTTGTCGGTATCGACGCCTCGCGCGAAGAAATGCGCGCCACAACCCATTGCCACCTGCCCAGGCGAGACGGGCGTGTCGACCGAGCCTGCGGGGCTTGATGGCGACCGGGTGCCGACGCGAGAGGTTGGCGAGTACTGCCCCTTGGTCAGTCCGTAGATCTCGTTGTTGAACAGCAGGATCTTGAGGCCCACATTGCGCCGCAGTGCGTGCATCAGATGATTGCCGCCGATCGACAGGCTGTCACCGTCACCGGTTACGACCCATACATCGAGTTCCGGGTTAGCGAGTTTCAGGCCGGTTGCAATCGCGGGGGCACGTCCATGAATGGTGTGAAAGCCGTAGGTCTCGACGTAGTACGGAAAACGGGATGCGCAGCCAATGCCGGATACGAACGCTGTGTTGGCAGGATCTGCACCACCATCCGCGAGCGCTTTCTGCACGGACTTGAGAATGGCATAGTCGCCGCAGCCCGGGCACCAGCGCACTTCCTGGGATGTCGCAAAGTCCTTGGGCATCAGTTTGTCGCTCATGCTGCCTCCCCGCGAAGGGTTTCGATTTTTTCTACGAGCTCCCGGATCAGGAAAGGCTGGCCGGTGACCTTTGTGAACGACACAGGCTCCACGCGAAGGTTGGCGCGGAGCAGCGTGGTCAGCTGCCCGCCATTCATTTCGGGGACCAGCACCGTGTCAAAGCGAGCGAGTAGCTCGCCAAGATTTCTCGGCAGCGGGTTCAGGTGGCGCAAATGGATGAAGCTCACACCCGTCCTGCGTGTGGCCTGGTAGATCGGTCCGTAAGTCGACCCCCACCCGACCACCACGAGGTCTCCGCTGTCCGGGCCCTGTTCGATAAGCTGCTCGCCGATGAACTCGGCAACGGCATCGACCTTGGCAGCGCGCAGGTCCGTCATGCGTTGATGATTCGCCGGGTCGTAAGAGATGTGTCCGGAGTTGATGTCTTTCTCGAGACCGCCGATTCGATGCATCAGCCCCGGCATGCCTGGCGTCACCCATGCGCGGCCGAGGCTTTTCGCGTCACGTGTAAAGGCACGACGCTGCGGACTTTCATCAGATTCCGGTACCGGATTGGTCGCAATCGGAGCGAAATCCGAGAGGTCGGGAATGCGCCAGGGTTCCGCCGCATTGGACAGGTATCCGTCAGCGAGCAGGATGACAGGCGTCATGTGACGGAGAGCGATACGCGTCGCTTCGATCGCCATTTCGAAACACTCGCCGGACGTGGAGGCCGACAGTACCGGAATCGGTGTATCGCCGTTGCGACCGTATACGGCCTGGTAGAGGTCGGACTGCTCAGTTTTGGTTGGCAGCCCCGTCGACGGGCCGCCGCGTTGCCAGTTGACGATCACAAGTGGCAATTCAGCGCTGATCGCCAGACCCATAGCCTCGGTTTTGAGCGCAATACCCGGACCGGAACTCGACGTAACGCCGATCATGCCGCCGTACGAGGCACCAATGGCCGCACAGATCGCGGCAATCTCGTCCTCCGCCTGGAATGTGCCAACGCCGAGTTCGGCGAGGTGCGTCAGACGATGCAGCAGCGGTGATGCCGGAGTAATCGGGTAGGAGCAGAACATGATGGAGCGGTCTGCCAGTTCGCCGGCGGCCGCGAGACCGAGCGCGAGCGCTTCGGCGCCGGTGATGCTGCGATAGTCACCGGGTTCCATGTCGGCAGTCGGCAAGCGAATTTGCGACAGGTTGGCGGAGAGTTCGGTCGTGTCAGCGAACGCATGGCCGGCGTGGAGTGCCTTGATATTCGCATCGCGCATGGTCGGCGTACCGGCCAGTCGGCGGTTGATCCACGCTTCGACGGACGGCAATTGCCGATCGAACATCCACAGGAGCATGCCGAGGGCGTAGAAATTCTTGCAGCGGCCGCCTTCGGACTTGCTGAGTCCATATTCCTTCACGGATTCGAGATTGAGGTGGCTGATGTCGGCTGCCACGACCTGGTAGTCGTTCAGGGTGCCGTCTTCGCGCGGGTCGTTAACGTAGCCGGCTTTGGCCAGGTTTCGTGCTGTGAACGTATTGTTATTGACGATGACCAGCGCGCCTTTATCCAGCAGCGGCAGGCTGACCCTGAGTGCGGCCGGATTGAATGCCACCAGTACGTCCGGCGCATCGCCGGCGGTCGTTATAGGGCCGCCACCAAGGTTTATCTGGTACGCCGAGACCCCAAAAGTCGTGCCAACCGGGGCCCGAATCTCCGCAGGATAATCGGGAAAAGTCGCAAAGTCGGCGCCCGCCAGCGCAGTTGAGACCGCAAATTGCGACCCCATGAGCTGAATACCGTCGCCTGAATCACCCGCAATACGGATGACAATCGACTCT
Organism: Chromatiales bacterium; assembly: GCA_024679535.1. GTDB lineage: Bacteria > Pseudomonadota > Gammaproteobacteria > Steroidobacterales > Woeseiaceae > UBA1847. The sequence continues at coordinate 2,422 of JAIBDF010000043.1, read as the reverse complement.
AGATTATTGTTTCTATTCACAAAAAAAGATTCTTATCGATGTTGGGCAGGCACCCGCCTGAGCACTTGATCGAGAGTTTAACGCAATCGGGCCGGCGGCTGGCATGTGGCGTAATCCCGGCTTGATTAGCGGCCCGACTTCGCATAGCTTACGCGCTCTAATATTGGAAGGGTCACACCATGACGTTCGTTGTCACCGAAGCCTGTATCAAGTGCAAACTGACGGATTGCGTCGAAGTCTGCCCCGTGGACTGTTTCCACGAAGGGCCGAATTTCCTCGTCATCGATCCGGACGAATGTATTGATTGCACGCTGTGTGAACCCGAGTGTCCGGTGGAGGCGATTTACTCTGAAGACGAGTTGCCGCCCGGCCAGGAAAACTACCTTGAGCTCAACGCCGAGCTTTCGCAGCAGTGGCCTGTCATCACTGAAATGAAGGACCCGCCCGAGGATGCCGACGAGTGGCGCGAGGTCAAGGATAAGCTCCAGTACCTCGAGCGATAAACCGAACAAGGACCTCGGCCAACTCCAGGCCTTTGTCCTCCTGCAGGAAGTGGCCTGCATTCCTGATGATCACGTGTTCCTGTCCCTCGGCCCCGGGCACTGAGTTCTGCCATACTTTCTCGCCGCCTCGCATGATTGGATCACGATTGCTGAAGGCCGTGAGAAACGGCTTGGTCCACTGCCGAAAGACATCCCATGCGGCACGATTCGCATCGCTTGCCGGGTCGTCAGGCGTGACGGGTGCCAGCGCTGGAAAGGCGCGCGCACCGGCTTTGTATCGTGCCGAGGGGAATGGGGCATCGTAGGCGGCGACTTCGCCCGCGCTGAGTTCCTCTACGGTACCCATCTGCAGAATCCGACCAATCGGGAACCAGGGGCTGTAATGTGCAAACGCTTTCCAGATTCTGAACACTTTCGATGCGGCCTGTTCACCGGTCGGCAGCGCACCGTTGCCCAGGGCAATGCGGGCAAATCGATCGCCATTTTCAGCCGCAACGCGAAGGCCGATCAGCGAACCCCAGTCCTGGCAGAAAAGGTTGATGCCCGACAGGTCGAGCGCTTCGACAAAGGCCGTCATCCAGCCGACATGGCCCGCATAGGAATAGTCGGACTTGCGTGTTGGCTTGTCCGATTTGCCGAAGCCGATCAGGTCAGGAGCAATGACGCGAAGCCCCGCATCACGAAGCGGTGGAATCATGTGCCGGTAAAGATAGGACCAGCTTGGTTCGCCATGCAGTAACAGTACAACCTCGCCCTCGCGTGGCCCCTCGTCAACGTAGTGCATGCGCATGCCGTCAATGTCGACATAATGAGGAGCGAAGTCGTAAGCGGGCAAGCCCTCGAAACGGCTGTCTGGTGTGCGTACACAGTTCCTCATCAGGAGCTTCCTAACATTCCAAATCAGTTATCCGTTACAGTAACACCATGACAATTAGTCGCCGCGCAAAATTTGTTCGTTGGTTGACGAGCAAGTACATAAAAGGTCTCGACGTTCCAAATCTGCCCGTCGAAACGGCACGCGCGCAGTTCGAAAGAATCGCGGGTGCATTCCTGGTGCGCGCCATGGGCGTGGCGGTCGAACAGACCCAAATCGCCGGTGTCAATGTCGACTGGCTCAGGCCGAAGAACGCCCGCGAGGACAAGGTGCTCTTATATCTGCACGGCGGAGCCTACGTCATCGGCAGCCCGCGGACGCATCGGCAACTGGTCAGCCACACGGCGCGAGCGGCCGGGGTGGTCGCCGTACTTCCCGACTACCGGCTCGCTCCGGAGCATCCGTTTCCTGCCGCAATTGACGATGCCGTTGCGGTTTATAACGGCTTATTGGCGTCAGGGTTCAAGCCGGAAGACATTATTATCTCTGGCGACTCGGCGGGCGGTGGCCTTTCTGTGGCAACACTGCTGCAGCTGCGGCATGCCGGACTTCCGATGCCTGCCGCCGCAGTTCTGCTCTCACCCTTCCTGGACGTCACCGGCAGCGGCGAATCTGCAACCACGCGTGCCGACCGGGACCCCTGGTTCGATGTTGCTGACCTGCACGTTGTCGCGGCTTATTACTGCCCTGACGAAAGCGAGTGGCAAAACCCTCTCGTCTCACCCGTCTTTGCCAACGTCGCGGGGTTGCCGCCGATGTTAATCCAGGTTGGCGACGACGAAATTTTGTTGAGCGACTCGACGCGCCTTGCCAAAAAACTCGAAGCAGAAGGAGTCGCGGTCGAGCTCGAAGTCTGGCCGCATATGTGGCACGTGTTTCAGATGTTCATCCGCAAGATGCCGGAAAGCGGGGCTGCCGTCCGGAAGATTGCTGCCTACATACAGAAGCGCTTTTCTTAATCTGGATTTTTATCTGAATCGTGGCTTACTGAATAACCAGCGGTATTCGCAGCGTCGTCTCCAGCAATGTTCCGCGCGGCACATTT
>JAIBDF010000118.1 GCA_024679535.1 Chromatiales bacterium | reverse complement strand
TAGGGAGCGCCGTGGATATCTGCCAGCCACATCTGGCCTGAAATTAACGACTCCCGGGTGCTGAATTGAATGTCGCCAGCCGCTAGCGGCACGCTGTCGACGGTCGCACCAAAACTCCAGAACAGATCCACCTCTGTACGCTCACGCAGCCGAGCGAGTCGCGCGTCGTTGAGAAACTGACCCATTATGAGTGCGCCTGCAACGGGGCCCGAATTGTCTGTTTTTAGGATTGGCCGCGAGCTGATCAACATCGGCCCAAGATTTGTCGCGATGATACCGGCGGTGGGATTGTCTGCACTGCGGTGCGACGTGAGCAAGGATCCCGCGGGATTATCCGGCGAAAGGATACCCAGTTCATTGAGGTTCCGTTCTTTGCCGTCAATCAGCACCTGGCCCCACATCAGGCGGTCACTCTTCCCAAAAATGACGAGAAGGTCGAGACTCAGGTTTTCCAGCGTCACCCTCGCGAGATTGGAACGCTCGAATCCCGGGCTGGCACCCAATACGTAGGAGTAAATATCGTCCCAGGGAGCCCAGTCAGCTGTAAGAGCCTCAAGGTTGTCGAGGTCCGTCTGCAGCGCCATTTCGCCGCGCTTCAGATCAGACCGTGCCGCCGACATTTCGAGGTCGTCAAATGCCGGGGCGATAACCAGACCCAGGATCACATAGCTCGCTGCAATGAACAGCCCGATGAGGACTAACAGTGTGAGCGACACTTTTGTTTGCAACGGCAGCGATGTAGGTTGATCTGGCATAAATCTGTGTGGTACGTGCCCGCCATTTGACAATAAGGTCTTTAGTGTACGAATCTGCGGCCATGCAGAACGTGACCCAGCGCACCTTCCAGCCATATCGTCTGGGCCTCAAAAAGTGCGGCTTTTTTAACGATTCAGTCGCCCATCGCCCGCAATGACAGGAGCGATCCGGCCTTGCTTGTGGTACCTTACGCGGCGTCAAATTAGCCCATTTCGAGCGCAGCGATGCCCCTATTTAAACGAACTCTGAGTGAATTCATTTTCCGGCGCTTCATGCTCAAGCACTACGCCTCCAACCTGCTCGTCGACATGAACCTCGAGGCCAAGGAGCAAACCCTTGAGTACATCAAGGCCAACATGATCGACGCGCCCTTTTTCGAGAAACACCCTGCCCTTGTGGGCTACACGCTGAGCCAGGTGTGCAAAGAAGGCCTCCACCTCGAGTTCGGCGTCGGCCGCGGCAAATCGATGCGCTGGATCGCACCGCGGGTGAAAGGCACTGTATACGGCTTTGACTCCTTCGATGGGATCCAGGAGTACTGGAACGGCAACCCGGTCGGGGCGTTCGCACAAAAGAAACTACCCAAGGTTCCGGACAACGTGGAGTTTGAGATTGGCTACTTCGACGCGACGCTGCCCCGCTTCCTCGAAAGCCACACCGACCCGGTGGCATTCCTGCACGTCGATTGTGACCTGTACTCGTCGACCGTCACGATTTTAGACGCGCTCGGCAGCCGCCTGCAGCCAGGGGCCATCGTACTGTTTGATGAGTACTATAATTTCCATCGCTGGCAGGAGCACGAATTCAAGGCATTCCAGGAATACGTGGAGCGTTCGGGTCTCCGGTACGAGTACATCTGCTTCTCGGTGACCGGGCAGCAGGCCGCCGTTCGTATCCTCGAAAATCCGGAATATAGAGGCTAAGTCGCCGCATGCCGATTCGGTCCCTTTGCATCACAGAGAGCGCCGATCGGCCGTCAGTGGCCACTTTTATCGGCATGCACAATGCCGGCATCGAAGTAACCGTCGTTTGCCCGGAAGATCACCCCAACCACCAAACACTGACCGATGCGGGCGTACCGACGGTCGACATCCGACTGCCGACCAACTTTAATAAAGAAGGCATCGCCGCGCTGCGCGGGGAGCTTGAGCGCGGCCGCTACCACATCATGCACACGTACAATAACAAGGCTGTCACCAATGGCCTGCGCGCGTGCAAGGGCTTGCCCGTCAAGGTTATCTGCTACCGAGGCATCGTTGGTGCCGTGAGTATTCTCGACCCGATGTCGTGGCTACGTTATCTGAACCCGCGCATCGATCGCATTATCTGCGTCGCCGACGCCATCCGGCGTCATTTCCTCGAGATGCAGCCTGCCTTCCTGCGGATGCCGGCAGAACGACCCGTCACTATCCATAAAGGCCATAAGCTCGAATGGTATACGGCATCGCCGGCCGACCTGACGGGCTACGGTATCCCCGAGGGCGCCTTTGTCGTCGGTTGCACAGCAAATTATCGGCCTCGCAAAGGTATTGAGTACCTGATCGACGCGATTGACGCCCTGCCACCGGACTTGCCGGTTCACCTGATGCTGGTCGGTCATATGGATTCCGCGAAGCTGACACGGCACATCGAACACAGCCCGGCAAAAGACCGCATTCATCGTGTCGGCTGGGTCAGCAACGCACCCGAACTCAGCGCCGCCTGTGACGTGTTCTGCATGCCGTCTACGAAACGTGAAGGTCTGGCACGATCGATTATTGAAGCCATGGTCTATCGTATCCCACCGGTGGTCACAGACTCCGGCGGCAGCCCGGAACTCGTCGTCGATGGTGAATCAGGGTTCGTAGTCCCGCCAAAGGACGCGCACGCGATCGCAAATGCGATTGAGACCCTATATCGTGACCCAGAGCTGGGCACACGAATGGGCATTGCGGCCCGGGAGCGGATTGCAACTGCGTTCCGAAATGAAGACACTGTGCGTAAGACGATTGATCTTTACGAGGAACTCGTCCCACACCCGGACTAGTCCGACCAGAGGGGGAGCAGGTCATGACCGAGCAAACCAAACTCAACCGCGACGAAATGCCGTTTGTCGCGCCCTGCAAAAAGCTCTCTCCCTGGGCACCCTTCCGCTGGGTAAGACTCGGCATAAAAGACCTCGTGCAGGCACCTCAGCACAGCATGGCTTACGGGCTGACCGTAGCCCTGATGATCGGCATTGCCTGCCTGCTTGCCTGGTTGCGTGGCAGCCAGTGGATCATGTTTGCGATGCTTGGCGGCTTTGTCTTCCTTGCACCGTTAACCTGTATTGGTCTTTATGCCATCAGCGCGCAACTCGAGCGTGGCCAGGCACCGCTAATGGTGCGCAGTGCGCGAGCAGCGTGGAAGCGCCACTTTGGCAACGAGATGATCTTCACTCTGGCATTACTCGTGATTTTCCTGATTTGGGTGCGCGCCGCCGTCATGGTAAGCGTATTCTTCCCGACTGACGGCGACCCCACGTTCAATGACTGGTTCATGTACCTGGGGTTCGGCTCAATGATCGGTGCCGTGTTTGCTGCGATTACTTTCTCCGCCAGCGCCTTTTCGCTGCCAATGATCATGCATCGCGACGTCGACAGTATTACCGCCATTGTCACATCCGTGAACGCCGTATTGCGCAACAAGCGCGCCATGATCGTGTGGCTGTCTATTGTCGTCGTATCACTACTGATTGGGGTTGCCACCGCGTTTGTCGGTTTGATCGTCATTGTTCCGGTCATTGGCTACGCCGCGTGGCACGGGTACCTGGAGACGATTGATGCCGACCAGTTCCCGCGTCACGAAGTCGGTATTACTTCCGTTCCACGTAATGACAACTCTCAGCTTGATCAAGACACCGGCGCCCCAACGAACTCACAGGCATGAAAATAAATTGGTGAACGACCGTCGCGCCGGCGTTTGCCTGCATCTAACATCGCTGCCCGGCTCGTTCGGTATTGGCGAACTTGGCGCTGCCGCATCGGCCTTCGTCGATAGCTTGCACCGAATGAGGCTGTCCGTCTGGCAGTTCCTGCCGATCGGACCTACAGCCTACGGCGACTCACCCTACCAGCCGCTGTCGACATTCGCCGGCAATGAAATGCTCATTGATATCGGCAACCTGATCGATCTGCGCCTGCTCAATCACGATGAAGTCATTGAGCTGACGACGTTGCCTGATCGCTACGTTGACTACGGCTCACTGATTCCTGTCAAAACCCGATTGTTGACGCTCGCTGCCAGTCGTTTCGAAGACACTGTTAGCGATGAAGTGCTCGATGACTTCAAAGAATTCATCGAGAGCAACGACGAGCTATGGCTGCATGACTACGCGTTGTTTCGCATCCTCAAGTCCAGCCACGACGAGCGGCCCTGGCCGGAATGGCAACCCCAGTATGTGCATCGCGATGCAAAGGCTCTTGCAAAACTCGAAGCGCAGGAAGGCAAACGCATCCAGGCCATCAAGATCATTCAGTATCTTTTTTTCCGCCAGTGGTACGCGCTGCGAGAGTACGCAAACGCTAATGGTGTTTTGCTGTTCGGTGACATGCCGATTTATATAGCGCTCGACAGCGCTGATGCCTGGGCGAACCGTCACATTCTGCGGATCGACGAAAATGGCCACCCGGATCATGTTGCGGGAGTTCCGCCCGACTACTTCAGCGAAGACGGCCAGCTATGGGGAAATCCACTCTATGACTGGGATGTGCATGCCGCCAACGGCTATGCGTGGTGGGTCAATCGCCTGCGGGCGACGGCCGAACTTGTCGACCTTGTGCGCATTGATCACTTCCGTGGCTTTGAGGCCTACTGGTCTGTCTCTGCCGAAGCCACAACGGCGCGCGACGGTGCCTGGGAGCCCGGCCCGGGCGATGCCATCTTCGATGCCATTAGCGGCGCACTGGGCAAATTGCCGATCGTCGCCGAAGACCTGGGGGTCATAACGCCCGAAGTGATCGCCCTGCGCGATCGCCATCAGCTGCCGGGCATGCGTGTGCTGCAGTTTGATGTTTGCCATGCCGGATTCGATTTATCCGATGTAAGCGAGAACAGCATTTGCTACACCGGTACGCACGACAATGACACAACCCTCGGCTGGTTCCACGGCAGCCCGGATGATATGCGGAGCGCGGCCGAGATCGCGGCAACACAAACGGCGGCTCTTCGCATATCCGGCGGACGCACCGAAACGGTGCACATGGATTTGATCCGGGCGGCGTTTTCGACGGCCGCAAGTATCGCCATCGCTCCGTTGCAGGACTACCTGGGACTGGGCTCGGATGCGCGGATCAACACGCCGGGAACCTCTGCGGGAAACTGGCGCTGGCGCGTAATTGATACGCAACTCTCGCCTGATATCTGCGACAATATCGCCTCCATGGTTAACGCCTCAGGACGGGCATCGGCATCTTGATCGGGCGCCCGGACGCAGAGGTGCGCCTCTGAGTCCAACCGGAAATCGCCGACTATGAACGACATCAACAAGCACGACGACGCGCGTTTCGTCAGCCGCCTCACGCGGCAGACACTCGCACTCATCCTTGCCGGAGGCCAGGGATCGCGCCTGCACGAGCTCACGAGCTGGCGCGCCAAGCCGGGACTGCACTTCGGCGGCAAGTTCCGCATCATCGATTTTCCATTATCAAACTGCATCAATTCCGGCATTCGTCGCATCGGCGTGCTGACCCAATACAAGGCACACTCACTTATCCGCCACTTGCTGAACGGCTGGTCATGGTTCCAGTCAGGTGCCGGCGATCGTGAGTTTGTCGACATCCTGCCGGCATCGCAGCGTGTCGGGGGCGAGTGGTACCGCGGCACCGCGGACGCGATCTACCAGAATCTCGATATCATTCGTACCCACGAACCAAAGTTCGTGCTCATCCTCGCCGGCGACCATGTCTATAAAATGGACTACGGTCCCTTCCTCGCCTTTCACAACGAACAACAGGCCGACATGAGCATCTGCTGCCTCGAGGTTCCCGTCGAGGAAGCAGCAGGCGAACTGGGCGTCATGACCGTCGACGAAACGGGACGTATCATTGCTTTCGACGAAAAACCGGAAAAACCTAACTCAGTGCCTGGCAAGCCAGGCATATGCCTTGCGTCAATGGGCAACTACCTGTTCAACACCGAGTTCCTGTACGAACAGGTCATTCGCGACGCTGACACCGTCGACACCCAGCACGACTTCGGCAAGAACGTCATCCCCGGCCTGATCCATCAATACCGTGCCTATGCCTACCCATTCCGCGACCAGGAAACCGGTGACCAGGCTTACTGGCGTGATGTCGGTACGCTCGATGCGTTCTGGGAAGCCAACATGGAGCTCATCTCGGTCTCGCCACAGCTTAATCTGTACGACAAGATCTGGCCGATCTGGACGCACCAGGTACAGTCACCGCCCGCCAAATTCGTTTTTGATCTGGATGACCGCCGCGGTTCGGCTATCCAGTCCATGGTGGCAGGCGGCTGCGTCATCTCGGGTTCGATCGTGCGTGGCTCGCTGATGTTTTCCGATTGCTATGTTCACTCGTACAGTGAGGTCACAGACTCGGTCGTTCTGCCGGACGTTGATATCGGGGAGCACTGCCGCATCCATCGAACGATCATCGATCGTGGCTGTAAGATTCCGGAGGGAACGATGATCGGCGTGGATCAGGACGCCGATCGTGAGCGCGGTTTCCGCGTAACCCGCAAGGGCATTACGTTAGTCACCCCGGACATGCTGGGGCAACAACTGCATTTCACGCGCTAGGAAACCTGTATTCAATATGTCCTCCGTCCTGTTTCTCGCCTCTGAGAACGGCGCCCTCCCCGGTGGCAAAGTCGGTGGCGTCGGTGACGTCGTGCGCGACCTGCCGAAGGCGCTGGCCAGCGAAGGCTGGCGCGTGCAGGTCGCGACACCATCGTATGGGATACTTCACCGACTGACCGGCGCGACACGATCGGCAACGGTCACCGTGCCCTTTCGCGGAGCGCCGCACAAAGTCGAAGTCTGGCGACTCGCCAGCGATGGTGGCGTGGAGAACATCGTTCTGCACCACGAGTTGTTCGAGGCGCAGGGTGCCGGACGAATCTACTACGGGGGAGATAGTGACCGACCGTTTGCGACCGACGCCAACAAGTTTGCGTTCTTCTGTATCGCGGCGGCTGCCTGGATTCGTTCGCTTGAAAACCGGCCTGACGTCATTCATCTCCACGACTGGCATGCCGCATTGTACCTGCCGGTGACAAAATACCTCGACGACTTTGCGGAGTTGCGCAGCATTCGTACGGTATTCACGATCCACAATCTATCGTACCAGGGCACGCGACCGCTCGACGGCGACGAATCGTCGCTGGCTGCCTGGTATCAAGGTATCGCCGCAGACAGCAGCGAAATCCGCGACCCCGAACATATGCATTGCATCAATCCGATGGCGGCAGCGATACGCCTCGCCGACAAGGTCAGTACGGTATCCCCGACCTATGCACAGGAGATTTGCCAACCCAGCGATCCGGATACCGGCTTTATCGGCGGCGAAGGTCTTGAGATATTGCTGCAAGCCGCGTACGAGGGCGGACGCCTGAGCGGCGTCCTCAACGGCTGTTTTTATGGAGCTGCAGCTGGCCGTCGTCCCGGCTGGCAGCGCATTCTCGGCATGCTCGAAGCACAACTCCACGACTGGCAGAAGGATGCGCCGGCCAATGCCGCACACAAGCTGGCACTGGAACGCGTCGCGGCAATGCCCAAACGCCGACCATCTCACTTGCTGACGAGTATTGGCCGACTCGTGGCCCAGAAGGCCACACTACTGTTGCACCCCGACGCCTCGGGTGAAACGCCGATCGAGCGCATCGCCGGCAGTCTCGGGCGCAACGCGGTCACCGTCGTGCTCGGCAGTGGTGAAGCACGATATGAAGCAAGGATGCTGGAGGTGGCCGAAAAACTCCCGAACCTGATTTTCCTGTGCGGCTACTCCGAAGTTCTTGCCGGCCCCCTGTACCACGCTGGAGACCTGTTCCTCATGCCCTCGAGTTTTGAACCCTGCGGCATCAGCCAGATGCTCGCCATGCGCCGTGGCCAACCGTGCGTTGCTCATGCCGTTGGTGGGCTGAGCGATACAATCCATCACGACGAAACGGGCTTTCTGTTCGCTGGCACAACCCCGGACGCACAGGCCGACGCATTCGTCGACGTTACACTCAAGGCACTCGCGCTACGTACCGAAGACCCGGTGCGCTGGCGGGACATCCAGACGGCCGCCGCCGCACAACGTTTCGACTGGGCGTCGGCAGCACAACATACGATCAAGGATCTTTACCTCGACAACGATGACTAAACAGTCTGAAATCAGCGCGCTGGCAAACGGCCGGCACAATAATCCGTTTGCAGTTCTCGGTCTGCATCCGACGGCAAATGGTCGTGTCGTCCGAACGCTGCAGCCCGGCGCCAAAGCCATCGATCTCGTCAAAAGCGATGGCAGCAAACTGGCATCGATGCGCCTCATCCATGACAGCGGGTTATTCGAAGCGCCGATGCCGCCGCGCAAGCGGCGCTATGCCCTGCGCGTAACCTGGCAGTCCGGTGAAACCCAGCTCGTCGAAGATCCCTATCGATTCCCGTCCACGCTGGGCGAAATGGATTTGTACCTCCTCGGCGAAGGTTCCGACCAGTACGTGTACCGCAAGCTCGGCGCTCATCTTCGAACTGTCCAGGGAATCAGCGGGACCCGCTTTGCCGTGTGGGCGCCCAACGCGTCGCGCGTCAGCGTCGTCGGTGACTTCAACAGCTGGGATGGGCGCCGGCATGTCATGCGACTGCACCCGGCTAACGGAATCTGGGAGATATTCCTGCCAGGTGTCGGAAGCGGCGCGCTGTACAAGTACGAAATCACGGACGCGGCCGGAAAACTCCTGCCGCTCAAGGCCGACCCCTACGGCACGCTGCACGAACCGCCACCCGGAAATTCATCGGTTGTCTTCGAGAGCCGTTACGCATGGCACGACGACGACTGGCTGCACCAGCACAGAGCCGGACCGGAACTGGACGCACCGACCAGCATTTACGAGGTTCACCTCGGCTCATGGCGTCGCAAGGATGACGGCAGCTACCTGACCTACGCGGACCTTGCTCGAGAACTGGTGCCCTACGTGGCCGACATGGGTTTCACACACATCGAGTTGCTCCCCGTAACGGAACATCCTTTCGACGGCTCGTGGGGCTACCAGCCCATCGGGATGTTTGCACCCACGCAGCGGTTTGGTAACCCCGACGACTTCCGTGCCCTGGTCGACACCTGCCATGCACAGGGCATCGGCGTCATCATGGACTGGGTGCCGGCACACTTCCCGGGCGACGAACACGGGCTG
>JAIBDF010000050.1 GCA_024679535.1 Chromatiales bacterium | reverse complement strand
TTGTACTACACGTTGCGAGACAGGATTTAGCACGTCATGAGCATTCGAACGGCAGTTGTTACCGGCGGTGGTCACGGTATTGGCCGCGCGCTTTGTCGGCGCCTGCATCGCGATGGTGCTACGGTGGTTGTCGTTGATGTGGATGCGGTGGCCGCAGAGAAGGTGGCGGCCGAAATTGGCGGTGTCGCGCGCGTCGTCGACGTCGCAGATGAAGCCGCAATCGGCAAACTGGTTGACGATGTCGAGCAGGAGATCGGATCTATCGATTTCTTTGTTTCCAACGCGGGCGTCGGGTTCGGCGACGGCGAAAGCGGCGCCATCTCGGCAGCGGGTGGATTCCATCCGGTGGATGATCGTTGGGATGCCTGCTGGCGCATCAATGTCATGGCCCATGTCTATGCCGCGCGGGCACTAGTGCCGCGCATGCTCGAACGCGGCGGCGGCCACCTGGTCAATGTTGCTTCAGCGGCCGGGCTTCTTAGCCAGATCGGCGATGCTGCGTACTCCGCCACCAAGCATGCGGCCGTGGCATTTGCAGAGTCGCTTGCGATCGACTACGGCGATCGCGGCATTCAGGTGTCGGTGGTGTGCCCGCAGGCGGTTGCGACGCGCATGATCGGCATCGAAGATGACTTTGACGCCGTGAACGGCGGCTTCGGCGGCAATGATGTTGACGGAATCATGCGCGCCGAAGACGTGGCCGACATCATTGTCGATGAGGCGCTTGGCGGGCGCTTTCTTATTCTGACTCATCCACAGGTAGCAACCTACTTCCAGCGCAAGGCGAATGATCACGACCGCTGGATCAACGGCATGCAGAGGTTCCGGGATAAAATGAAGGGCTAGGGTGAGCCGCTGGCCTGCCAGATGACAGACGATCGCTGGCCCGAACGGCAGTAGGCCAGCACGTGGCCCGTGCTGGCGGCAACCGCGTCGCGAAAGCGCTCCACCATGTCCATGGTCAGGCCGCTGCGGTCGATGGGTATGAAGTAAAACTGTATGCCGTTCGCCGCACACTCGGTGGCGATTGCGTCGGCGGTAGGTTGGCCGAAGTCCTCGCCATCTGGTCGGTTACAAATGACTGTAGTGAATCCGTCGGCCGCGAGTGCGGCGACATCGGCTGCCTCAATCTGCGAGGCGACCGCGCAGGATTCACTAAGACGGTAGACAGTCACCCGGTCAGACCGCGTCCAAAGGAAGCTTGAGATACCGGATGTTATTGTCCTCAGGTTCCGGAAGCTGCCCGGCCCGCAGGTTCACCTGCAAGGAGGGGAGAATGAGCTTTGGCATCCCAAGCTGGCTGTCGCGCCCTTCGCGCATGGCAACAAATTCGTCACGGGAGACTTTGTCGCTGATGTGGATGTTGCTCGCCCGTTGTTCGGCCACACTGGTCTCCCAGGCATAGACATCGCGTCCCGGGGCCTTGTAGTCATGGCACATAAACAGCCTTGTGTCGTCCGGTAGAGCCAGGATCTTCTGGATCGATTCATAAAGCTGCGGTGCGCTGCCTCCCGGAAAATCAGTGCGGGCGCTGCCGAAGTCCGGCATGAATAGTGTGTCACCAACGAACGCTGCATCCCCGATAACGTAGGTGACGCAGGCGGGCGTGTGTCCGGGCGTGGCAATGATGCGAGCTTCGATGTCACCGACCGAAAACGTTTCGGCGTCTGCAAACAGGTGTTCGAACTGGCTGCCGTCGGTGGCAAGGTCCTTAAGATTGAACACGCCTTTGAAGGTTTCCTGTACGGCTGTGACAGCCATGCCGATCGCAGTTTTGCCCCCCAGCGTCTCGCGTATATACGATGCGCCGCTCAGGTGGTCGGCATGAACGTGTGTTTCGAGAATCCAGTCAACACGCAGCTTGCTGTCCTGGATAAACGCGATGAGGTTATCTGCGGAGGTCGTTGAGGTCCGGCCCGATGCGGGATCAAAGTCGAGAACAGGATCGACAACAGCGGCACGCCCGGTGGCCGGGTCGCTGACCACATAGGTCACTGTAAAGGTGCTTTCGTCGAAGAAAGCCGTTACGTCAGGCTTGGTCATGGCTCACAGTCAGGTCAATAAAAATGTCTTTATATTATAAAAAGCTAATATATGGTCTGTCAATTTGCGTTTGGCTCAGGATAGCAGTCAGTCGCCACGCACAGGACGTCTGCGATCAGGCCGTTATGAGTGCTTCGCGGATCTGGTCGATCTGCGGCCGCAGTTTTGGCGGTGCCTTGCCGAGGCAATGCTTGTCACGCGGACAGTTTGAGCTGCGCTGACAGATGATCGTTGCGTCTTTCGAGGATCCTTCTCCGATCCAGCCAATATTGAGGATCTTGGAAATACTATCCAGCTGCCTGCGCGCTTCAGTCGGCACCGGTGCCGTTCCGCCGCCACGGTTACAGCTGGCTTCAATCATATCTATCGTATCGTTCGGATCGATATTCTGGGCTTTTAGCGCCGGCGCCAGGTCTACGCCAGCGCACAGGACGTGTGGGTTACCTGCGGCGTCTTTGCTGCGTATCGACTCACAACAATAGAGCCGCTTGTCGTCGCCCGAGCGCAGCACCGAGATCTGTGCCGACGGCCTGGTCGAACGCGAGTTGAGCATACGAAACACAGCCCAGTGCTGACACGGATCCGACACAAGACGCATATTGCCCCAGGGGAGCGGAATGCCGTTGCCGCGATATACGGCGCGCAGGTTGCCCGGCGGGTAAGCGTCGAAGTAATGCCAGAACGGATAGGGTGACACGCTCGACATGCGACGCATTACCAGTGTGTTGGTCAACTCGGCCTTGTCGCCTGAGTTAATTGCGTAGGAATTACGGGCAAGAAACTGTCGAAACGGTGTCTTGGGGGCCAGCAGGGCCGCGGCAAAATAACTGCACTCGAAGTCACGCCATGCATACAGGATGTCCTTGGCATCAACATTCAACGAATCGGAGTCGTGTCGGCGGCCTGAAACCCGACCGCCCGATACCTGCGGCGCACGCGCGCCGTCGCCGTCGTGAAGTACTTTGTGCGCTATCTGGTTGGCCAGGTCGAATTTAAGTCGCGCTGGATTGTCTTCAAGGATGCGGTTCAGATACACCTTGTTGGGCGCATCGTAGAAGGAACGCACCAGTGTGCTTAAGGGTCGTTCGTCGTCTCCCCTGTCCTGAAATGCCGAGTTATCAAACCACTGAATTTCCAGGCCCAGTTCTTTGGCAATCGCGAAGACATCGTCCACCCGCATCGGGAAATGCTTGCGGCCGACGCGTTCGGCGGCGCGTTCGATATCCGGGAAGCGGTTCTGATTCTGTTCCTGATGCGCGCGAATGAGCAGATGTGCGAACTGCCGCCCGGTTGTGCCGGTCTGTGCGAGAAGCTCGGGAATAGCAAGCTGCAGCAACGATTCGGAAAAGAGGAAGCCGGGCTCGAGGGGCATGCCGCTGACGGCTGCGGAAGGGGCCATATCAATGGCCTCTTCGTCAAGCGAGTCATCGAAAAACCAGGTTGTTTCTTTCTGGAAAATTTCTGCAATTATCTCGAGCAGCCGCTCCGATGGAACGCGTTTGCCGTTCTCAATCATCGACAGGTAGGACACCGACGGACCAGCCTCGGCGTCTATCTGGACGCAACGTACCGAGAGGTCTTCAAGCGTTAAGCGGTTACGCTTCCTCAGGCTTTTTATCTTGGTGCCCAGGAAGTGCGCCTTGCGGCGCAGGCCTTGTTGAACAGTCATGAGTTACACCGATTGTTAAATTAACTATGTCAAATTTCAATTGTGAAATTTCGCATGTGTGGGGTTAGTATAGCCCGTTACGCGATGCGGTTGACAGGGGTTCATCTGACAGGAGGTAATACGCATGTGGCCCTCCACGGTTCAAGATCATGACTAGTGACAAACACAGCAATTACTGCACGTTGACGATTTCCCCGGTCTTCGGCCAGTTCATCGACGACGAACTCTTGCCGGCGATCGGTATCGGCCCGGAGACATTCTGGACCGGGCTCGAAGCAATTATTGATGACCTGAGTTCGTCCAATCGAGCGCTGCTCGAGCAGCGCCTTGAGATTCAACAACGCCTTGATGACTGGCACATTGCCAGACGTGGGAAGGCCTGGAGTCATGATGAGTACGTTGATTTCCTTAAGGAAATCGGTTACCTGGTGCCGGAGGGAGAGCCCTTCAGCGTCGCCACCGAGAATGTCGATGGCGAAATTGCCGAGGTGGCGGGTCCGCAGCTCGTTGTACCGGTGTCGAACCCACGGTTTGCAATCAACGCGGCTAATGCGCGCTGGGGAAGTCTGTATGACGCGCTGTACGGTACAAACGCAATCAGCGACGATAACGGGCAGGAACGATCCGGCCCCTACAATCCTGCGCGCGGCGCCGCGGTTATTCGCTACGCGACCGAATTTCTCGATGCCACCTTGCCCCTCGACGGTATCAGTCATGCGGATGTGAATGCCTACGGACTGAATCGCGCTGATGACGGTGATGTGTTCGTCGCGTCGCTGGCGCACGGTGAGGCGGTCGGCCTGGCCGATCCAGCCCAGTTCGCGGGACACCAGGGCGACGGCGGTCGATGCCGTTACCTGTTTCGGAACAATGGTCTGCACATCGAGATGCTCATCGATCCGGCGCACCCCATTGGTAAGGACGCGACGGCGCATCTGGCGGACATCATTCTCGAATCCGCAATCACCACGATTCAGGACTGTGAGGACTCGGTCGCGGCCGTCGACGCAGAAGACAAGGTGGGCGTCTATCGCAACTGGTTGGGGTTGATGCAGGCAAACCTCGAGGTGACCTTTGGCAAGGGCGGCAGGAAGATGACGCGTTCGCTCAATCAAGATCGCGTCTATATCGACCCGCATGGCGGGACCTTCGCCCTGAGTGGACGAAGCCTGATGCTCGTCCGCAACGTTGGTCACCTCATGACGACCGACGCAGTGCTTGATAGTAAGGGCAAGCAGGTCTTTGAGGGTATCCTGGATGCGGTCGTCACCACGGCCTGCGCGATGACGGATCGTCGCCGCGAGAATATGCAGCCCAATAGCCGTACTGGCAGCATCTATATCGTTAAACCGAAGATGCATGGGCCGCATGAAGTCGCATTTACCGACACTCTGTTCGGACGCGTCGAAGGACTCTTCAGGCTGGAGCCGAATACGCTCAAGGTTGGTGTTATGGACGAAGAGCGGCGCACAACGGTCAATCTGGCCGAGTGCATTCGTGCTGTGCACAAGCGTATCGTGTTCATCAACACGGGCTTCCTCGATCGGACGGGTGACGAGATCTTTACCAGTACCCAGGCAGGCACGGTGTTTCGCAAAGATACGATCAAAGAGCAGCCGTGGATTCTTGCGTACGAAAATCGCAATGTCGATGTGGGAATCGCCTGTGGACTGCCGGGCAGGGCGCAGATCGGTAAAGGGATGTGGGCGATGCCGGACGAGATGCAGCGCATGCTGGATACCAAGCAGGCACATCCGGAAGCGGGCGCGAATTGTGCGTGGGTGCCGTCCCCCACGGCCGCGACGTTACACGCGATGCACTATCACGCGGTTGATGTCCGTGAGCGCCAGAAAGAGCTCGCGAAGCGCGAAATGGCCAGTCTCGATGACATCCTCACGCCGCCACTGGCCGATGTCAGCGGCCTGACGGCGGAGGAGATTCAGGCCGAGCTCGACAATAACGCGCAGGGAATTCTCGGTTACGTCGTGCGCTGGATCGACCAGGGTGTGGGTTGCTCTAAAGTTCCCGATATTAACGATGTGGGTCTCATGGAAGATCGCGCCACGCTGCGTATCTCCAGTCAGCACATGGCAAACTGGTTACTGCATGGCGTGGTCACCAGGGAGCATGTGCTGGAGACCTTTACGCGCATGGCGAAGGTCGTCGACAGGCAGAATGAGGCTGATGCATCATACGAGCGTATGAGTGACGACTATGCCACAAGCATTGCTTTTCAGGCCGCGTGCGCATTGGTGTTCGAGGGTTGCAATCAGCCCAGCGGATATACCGAACCCCTGCTGCACCAGTATCGGCGGCAAAAGAAAGCTGCGCTTGCGGATTGACGCCGGCTGCCCGTGCGCGTTCGCGCAATCATCGTAAGCCTGGCACTGGTCTGCGGACCGGTGCTGGCTGCCGAGACCATCACAATCGCTCGATGCTGCTTGAAGAGTCCGGGCATGCGGTTGCTGCATCCCGGTTCACGTACGCGCAGGGCGCTCTTGTGCTGTGGTCGCGTGATGCGCCGGATTGCCTTGCCGTTTTGGCGGATGAAGGCAGCGGGCGCGTTGCGTTGGCAAATCCGAAGACGGCTCCATACGGGATGGCCGCGGTCGAGTTTCTTGACGCAGAGGGCGGCTGGGAAGCGGTTTCATCGCTAAGTCGCAACTGGGGGCGCCGCAACTGCCGGAGCCAGGGTGCGTGTGGGAGGTGCCGGTCTCTTCGCACACCGCCATCGAGCAGCAGGCAGTGTTGCTCGCGCACTCGGCGAGCAACCGCAATGCGCGACGATTCCTCGAGTATCTTCGCTCCGATGATGCGCGTGAGATCATCAGTCGTCACGGTTACGGCTGGTCGCAGTGAGTGTTTTGCAGCCAATGTGGTTGTCGATTCAGTTGGCGACGCTTACGACAGTGATCCTGATCCTGATCGGCACCCCCATTGCGTGGTGGTTGTCGCAGACAGGAACGCGGTGGAAACCTGCGGTACAGGCTGTTGTCGCGATGCCAATCGTATTGCCGCCTACCGTGCTCGGCTTCTAGCTGCTCATACTTCTGGGTCCGGACGGCGCGATAGGTAGCTGGTGGGTGCAGCTGACCGGAAGTGCACTGACCTTTTCATTCACCGGGCTCGTTATTGCTTCCTGTGTCTACAGCTTGCCGTTCGCCGTGCAGCCAATGCAGAACGCCTTCGAATCACTGCCGCGGCAGTATCTCGAGCGGGCGTGGACGCTCGGAGCGTCACGTCTTGATGCGTTCTTTTCGATAGTCGTGCCGTTGTCGGTCCGGGGTTTCATAAGCGGTATCGTCCTGAGTTTTGCGCACACGCTCGGAGAGTTTGGTGTCGTGCTCATGGTCGGCGGCAATATTCCGGGTGAGACACGGGTCGTTTCGATTGCGATTTACGATCACGTCGAGTCATTGAACTACGCCGCGGCGCATCGGATGTCGCTGGTCCTGATCGGTTTTGCATTCATCGTCCTGATGGCGATGTTCGTGCTCAATCGACGTTGGGGTGGTCGATGATTCCGCTTCGGCACAAGCTGACCAGGGGCAGCTTTACGCTCGGCGTCGATGTTGAGATCCCCGACACCGGCATAACCGGCGTCTTTGGCGAATCCGGATCAGGTAAATCGACACTGCTGCGGTGTATTGCCGGGCTGGAGCAAATGGACGGTCTCCCGGCCCACAAACGAAACGTTGGCTATGTGTTCCAGGATCCCGCGCTGTTCCCGCATCTGAGTGTGCGCGGCAACATAGAATACGGCGCGCGGCGCGCTACGACGCACCGGGTCGACAGTGCGCCGGTCGTGGCCATGCTGGGCATAGGCGACCTGTTGGATCGCAAACCCGGCACGTTGTCCGGAGGAGAGGCGCAGCGAGTCGCGATTGCAGCCGCTTTATTGCGCTCTCCGGATATCGTTCGCGAAAGGCCATCGCAAACAACCATCCAAAACGTCATTCGCGCAACCATCGAGGCAGTGCACCCCGTTGATGCCGCGACGGCGCTCGTTCGCCTGGAAGCAGGCCCTCAGAACCTGCTCTCGCGGGTCACGAACCGGTCGATCAGGCGCCTCGGTCTGGAGGTTGGTGACCGCGTGTTCGCCCAGGTGAAGTCGGTGACAGTCCGCCACTAGTCCTTCCCCTCATGTTGTGAAATTCACAGTGTCAAATTTTTTCTGTGAAATTTCTCTCTATTCGCGCGTAAACTGCTGGAAGCGGGTGTGAGATTTGCCTGCGAAACTGCTTTTAGACACGAGGAATTGTCATGTCACAGTATACCGACGACATCCAGGCCGCTGCGGGGCTGATTGCCAGCCAGGGCAACGCCTGGGACGCCATCGACCCAGAGAATATAGCGCGCATGAAGGCGCAAAATCGGTTTCAGTCCGGCCTTGATATCGCCCGGTATACGGCCGGGATCATGCGTAAGGACATGGCCAGGTATGACGCCGATCCCTCGATGTACACCCAGTCGTTAGGTTGCTGGCATGGCTTCATCGGTCAGCAAAAGATGATTTCGATCAAGAAGCACTTCAATAGCACCGATCGGCGCTACCTGTATCTGTCGGGCTGGATGGTTGCTGCCCTGCGGTCCGAATTCGGTCCTTTGCCCGATCAGTCGATGCACGAGAAAACCTCGGTACCGACCCTGATCGAGGAGCTCTATACGTTCCTGCGCCAGGCTGACGCCCGAGAACTCGGTGGCCTGTTTCGTGAGCTCGACAAAGTACGCGAGGAAGGTAATGCCGTCAGGGAACGAGACATCAGGAACCAGATTGACAATTTCCAGACACACGTTGTGCCGATCATCGCAGACATTGATGCGGGCTTTGGTAACGCGGAGGCGACCTACCTGCTGGCGAAAAAGATGATCGAAGCGGGCGCCTGCGCCCTGCAGATCGAGAACCAGGTGTCCGACGAGAAGCAATGTGGTCACCAGGACGGCAAAGTCACGGTGCCGCACGAGGACTTCCTGGCCAAGATTCGCGCTATTCGCTATGCGTTCCTTGAGCTCGGCGTAGACGACGGCATTATCGTGGCGCGCACCGACTCGCTCGGCGCCGGCCTGACCAAGCAGATCGCTGTGACGCACGAGAAAGGTGATCTCGGGGATCAGTACAACTCGTTCCTCGACTGCGATGAAGTTACGCCGGACGACTTGAAGAACGGCGACGTACTCATGAAGCGGGACGGCAAGTTCGTTCACCCGAAACGCCTGCCGAGCAACCTGTTCCAGTTCCGTCCGGGTACCGGTGAAGATCGCTGCGTGCTGGACTGCATCACATCACTGCAGAACGGCGCAGATCTGCTCTGGATCGAGACCGAGAAGCCGCATATCGGCCAGATTGGCGGCATGGTCAATCGTATCCGGGAAGTCATCCCGAACGCGAAGCTCGTCTATAACAACAGCCCGTCGTTCAACTGGACGTTGAATTTCCGGCAGCAGGTTTTCGATGCCTGGTTGGAAGAAGGCAAGGACGTCTCAACGTACGATCGCGACAAGCTGATGAGCATCGAATACGATGATACCGAGCTGTCAGTCCTGGCAGATGACAAGATTCGGACCTTCCAGGCGGATGCTGCTCGCGAAGCCGGGATTTTCCACCACCTGATCACGCTGCCGACGTACCACACGGCCGCGTTGTCGACCGACACGCTGGCGAAAGAGTACTTCGGTGATCTCGGCATGCTGGGCTATGTCCTTCATGTGCAGCGTGAGGAAATTCGAAATGGCATCGCGTGCGTCAAGCACCAGAACATGTCTGGATCGGATATCGGCGACGATCACAAGGAATACTTCTCGGGAGAAGCTGCCCTGAAGGCTGCTGGTGAGGACAATACGATGAATCAGTTTTCCTGATTCGTTGGCTTTCACGTAAATTAGAGGGCGCAACAAGTGTTGCGCCCTTTTTTTTGGTCATCGGGAGCGGTGGTGTCAGATCAAGCGACATTTCATGAGGGCGGCTGCGCCTGCGGGCACGTGCGCTACAGAATGGAATCGCAGCCGATGATCGTGCACTGCTGCCACTGCAGCTGGTGCCAGCGCCAGAACGGGTCAGCCTTTGCCGTCAACGCCCTGATCGAGGCGGACCGGGTACGGATTCTCCAGGGCGACGTCGTAGCGGTCACCGTGCCTTCCCCAAGTGGCAAGAACCAGCGGATCGCCCGATGCCCGAAGTGCCAGGTCGCCGTCTGGAGCTACTACCTGGCCATGCAGGGCCGCGTCGGTGATCTGATTCGATTCATTCGGGTCGGTACGCTCGATAATCCGGGCCGGGTTCCCCCGGACGTTCACATCTACACGTCGACGAAAGCGCCCTGGCTTACGTTGCCACCCGGGGCGCTGGCCGTTGATGAGTTCTACAACATCGATGAAGTCTGGTCTGAAGAGAGCCTCAGACGTCGAGAGGCTCTATCGCAAACGGCCCGTAGCTGAACGATGGGTCAGTGCTCCACCGGGTAGGCCGCATACCCCGTTTAAGTTTCACTATTGGTCATTAAAGCCCAAATAAGGAAATAATCAACCACCCGATGTGCGATGTGTGCGCCACGTCAAGTCGGGCCCATGCGTCTGCATGCAGAATGCAGGCAATAGAGGACACAGGTGATTCACAGAAATCATGGGCTCGCAGTATTTCTACATCGTTTTCTCGCTGATGGTCATCAGTGCCACGTTGTCACTGACGTTCTTCATGGCGTGGAGAAATTTCGGGCGTAAACCGCATGCCCTGACGTGGTCAGCCGCATTCCTCGCGGGTGCGCTACAGTGGCTTTGTTCGCTCTACGCTGACCTGTTTCCCAGCAGGGAGGCATTTCTCCTTATTGAAAACGGGTTCTCGATGGCACTGGTTACGCTGGGACTTCGTGGGCACTGCCAGCGCACCAACTGCAGGTTCCTGCCAAGTAATCTGTGGCCCTACGTGCTGGCGATATACGCGATTATTGCCTGGCATATTCTCGTTACGCCGCATGTCGGAATACGAATGACGGTGGTACCGGCGTTTGCGGCAGTAACGATGCTGATGTCGGCCTACATGGTCTTTGCCTATCGCGAAAGGACAAGACCGGCAGAATGGGTTGTCGTGATTGGTCTGGGTGTATTCGCCATTACCCAGGTCGTCGCAGCATCACTCGCATTCATGCAGGGTGCAACGGGCGATGATTCCATAGCCGCCGCATACGGACATTTCAATTTCCTGACGCTGCCAGCAGGCTACGTCGCTGTCTCCACGTTCATTATCCTGATGATGGCGTCGGACATATCGGCGAAGCTCAAGAAAATAGCCGTCCAGGACCAGTTGACCGGGCTGCTTAATCGTCGTGGTTTTGAAGAGTATGGCAGTCGCGCCTTTTCCGCCGCACGTCGCTCCGGACAACCGTTGTCCGTCATCATGACCGACATCGATCGTTTCAAATACATCAACGACAAATTCGGGCACGCAGCTGGCGACATGGCCCTGGCACACTTCTCAAGACTGTTTGCCGAGCCGCGTCGCCACGAAGATGTGGCTGCACGCGTCGGCGGCGAAGAGTTTGCCTTACTGCTGCCGGGCACAGACCTGCGAGACGCCATGGCAATTGCCGACCAGCTGCGTATCAAGATCGGTTCGACACCGCTCAATACGACCGTCGTTGGTTTGCCAATGACCTCGAGTTTTGGCGTCGCCGCTATTTCGAAAAAAGACAAATCACTGGATGACATGCTGTTGCGGGCTGACAGGGCGCTGTATCGGTCGAAGCGAGCGGGCCGCAACCAGGTGGATCTGGAATCGTCACAGCTCTTGCGAGCGGGCGACGGCAGGCTCGTGCCGGCTACGTCCTAGCCAAAGCGAGGGTGTCTGGCACTTACCGTGTTGCGGTAGGATAGAGCCAAGATCAGCCCTAACAATAAGGACCTCATCATGCTGCTGAGTGGCTTCCCACGCGTGCAACTGGCGCATCTTCCTACCCCGCTCGAAATCCTGCCGCGACTGAGTGAAGAGCTTGGCGGCCCCGAAATCTGGGTCAAGCGAGACGATTGCACCGGGCTTGCGACCGGCGGCAACAAGACCCGGAAGCTCGAGTTCTCTATGGGCGAGGCGCAGGAGCGAGGCGCTGATACGATCATCACGGTGGGCGCCGTGCAATCCAATCACGTAAGACAAACAGCGGCAGCGGCCTGCAAACTCGGCATGAAATGTGAGGTGTTGCTTGAGCACCGCGTGAGCGATCCGAGCGAACTCTACCGAAATTCGGGCAACGTCCTGCTGGACAGGATTTTCGGCGCAAGCCTCCGCGAATATGCAGCGGGCACGGATTTCGAACTGGCCATGGAAGAGGTCGCGGGTGACGTGCGTGCGGCGGGCGGCGCGCCGTATATTGTGCCCGGGGGTGCATCGAATCCCGTCGGTGCTCTTGGCTACGTCGGATGCGGCGAGGAGTTGTTGCAGCAGTGCGAAGAGCAGGACGTTCACTTCGATCATATCGTTACGGCCACAGGCAGTGCGGGAACGCACGCTGGTCTCGCAGTTGGCCTGAGGGGCAATGGCAGCGACCTGCCGATTCTCGGTATCGGCGTCAACGCGCCGAAGGACGCTCAGGAAGACAAGGTATACAAGCTTGCAGCGGAGACGGCGGAGCTGGTCGACAAACCCGGGTGCGTTGCGCGTGAGGACATTATTGCGGACTGTAACTACATCGGTCCCGGCTATGGACAGCCAACGGACGGGATGAACGAAGCAGTGCTATTGCTGGCGCGCACAGAAGGGCTGCTATTTGATCCGGTGTACAGCGGTAAGGCGCTGGCCGGTATGATTGACTATATACGCCGAGGCCGATTCGACCATAACGAACGCATTGTCTTTCTGCATACGGGTGGCGCGGCCGGCTTGTTCGCGTACGCGGACATCCTCAACCTTGCCTGAAAGTTAATCCATGCCGTTCAGGCGCCAGTCGTAGTCACGAAACTCGATCGAGTAGTCGGTGGCTTGTCGCAGGTCGTTTAGTAAGGGTTCTACGGCCACCGTTTCGAGGTAGTCGAGCAGTCCTCGTTCGGCAGGTCTGCCAAGCGCCACCATGTGATTGACGAAATCGCCCTTGTACCATTTGAAAATGGTCGACAGGACGACGGTCCGACTTTCGTGGTCGACGCGCACGTTCTGATTGTTGTTGATGAACTCCATTGCGGCCCTGTCGAGCAGGCGCTGTAGCTCGCTACCGGTGGGAAGCTCAGGGCGGGCGACGGGGCAACTCTCGCTGGCGCAGTTCAGGACGAAATGAATTCGCGGATCCTGAAAGCCTTTGCGGATTTTGTCGTTCTCCACCGTGAACAGGCTCATATATTTACCGCCGAACGGAAACCGCAGTTGATAGAAGAAGCCCATTCCCTTTATGACCTCCAGCGGCGCCTTGACGTCCGTGACGCTGTCGAGTGGCCAGTTAATCAAGACACCTTTGATGACCCACGCGTTATAGCCGTACATCCAGTACGCCAGTTCATCGTCCCGGGTCCCGAATCGATCCGGGGTCGTATCGGGACTGAAGGCATTGATCGCCGCGAGATACGCATCCAGTGTGGCGACAGATTCAGGCGCGTCGTGCCAGCGTTGATAGTCCACTCGTCCGTCCTGCGAGACATAGGTCCGCAGCAAGCCGGCGAAGGCGTCGTGCGAGAAACCCGCTATGGGGAAATCCGAGGGCACCGGCGCTTCGACGTTAAGCCTGCGGGGACGGTTGACCCACAGCGACACGGTCGCCGCAATCATCACGAGGATCAGTAAGGTCCAGAGTAGGGGTGCGAATCTATCCATTAGCAGACCAGACCGGCTAATTGCTTTGGGTATTACAGGTGATCGGCTATCATCAGGGGAAGGTCAGGTTTTCCTCAGGCCTGTTGACCCCGGTCCGACTAGTCTGACACTTGTGCCAAAGCGTGCACAGAACGCGAGAGGTAAGGACCATGACCCCCAAGATTCGTAGTTTCAGTGGTGCGGCGCTGATGCTGGTGATTATTCCGATTATCGCGGGATTGCTGGCATGCATGCCGGTACCTATCGGTGACCCGGAGCGTAGCCGCGTCGACCCAGGTCTCAATGGCGCCTGGGTGCTTCAGTCAGATGGTGATCTGGGGGTCTACCAGTTCCTGCCCTGGGACCAGCGGTCCTGGCTGATACTGGCTACCGGGATCGAAGCTGGTGACGAGTTTGAGGGCGAGCTGCCAGCATTAAAAACACCCGAAGACTACGCCGCCGCGCTTGAGAACTTCTCGATCGGTAAAGACGGGATTACCGCCCGGTCCGTAACGATCTACAAGGTCTGGCTGGCAAAGATCGGCGGCGAGAGATTTATGACCTGGGAAGGACTCGGTCCCGCCGACCAGGATGGCCGCGCGGCGCCAGAGTCATGGTTCGTTTTCAAAGTAACAAAGAATGACGCCAACCAGTATGAACTGCTCATGCTGAATGGCGAATCCGACCTGTTCGACGATATTCCCCTGCCGAAGGAATATGACGGCGATGACTATGCGTCCGACATGCGCCGAAAATTTGAGCGCGTCATTAAGCGAAACGCCAACAACGAAGAGCTCTACGTAGAAGATGCCTTTCTACTGTTCCCGCTGTCAGAAGACGCTCAGGAAGCCGCTTTTGACCTGTTTGGCGAAGTCATGGATATGGAGTAGACGCAGCCATGTATTCGCACTTTGAATCGTCATCCTGGGTGACCCCGTTTGGCCTGATTTTCATCGCCGCTATCATCACCGCGTGGTTTCTTTCGCGGCGTAACGCAATATCAGTGAGTATCGATCCGTCGCACATCGACCTGCTGGTCCCGATCACGATCATTGTTGGCGTTATCGGCGGTACCTTCGTCGCGACATTCATGCCCCTGGACCACATGGTCGCCGGAGAGGCGATGAACCACGGCATTCGCGTCCGGCTGTTCGCCATTTTGGGGGCCGGGGCAATCGCGATGTCTGTTTATAGTCGTATTGCGAAGCTGCGGTTTCGGCGCCTGCTGGACGTATTCGCAGTCCCCACCTTGGCCGGGCTCATGATTCACCGTATCGGGTGTTTCATGGCCGGCTGCTGCTGGGGTGACGTAATTTCTCATGAGCACTCCACCGCATTCGCGTCGCAGGTGCAGTCGACCTCGTTTCTGCAGGGCATTGCGCAGGGCGTCCAGTATCCGCCGGGCAGCCTGCCGTACGAACAACATCTCGCCATGGGCATGATCGATTCCGATGCTCTTGCGTCCCTGCCCGTATACCCGGTGCAGCTTTACGAGGCGGGCCTGTTGTTTGTGCTCATCCTGGTGTTGTCGCGAGTGCCGTGGAAGCGTAGTCCGCCCGGAACCCTCGCGATCATCACGGTATGCGGTTACGCGGTCATGCGCTTCTTCATCGAATATCTGCGGGCTGACGGCCATATCGTCCTGGGCAACCTGACGGTAACGCAGCTGCAATGCATCATCCTGCTGCCCTGCATTGTATTGCTACCGCGTTGGAGGAAGTCCGTCGTATCATAGGGCGCATGCGCTCTGTGATCTCGATCAAAGGCCTGACCAAGACCTACGCCGGCGGATTCCAGGCGCTCAAGGATGTTGATCTCGAGATCAACAGGGGCGAGATCTTCGGCTTGCTGGGGCCAAATGGCGCGGGCAAGACCACGCTGATCAATATCGTCTGCGGGATCGTCAACCCCAGCGGCGGTCAGGTACGCGTCGATGGCCACGACATCGTCACTGAGTTCCGCGAGACACGCGCGAGGATTGGTCTCGTCCCGCAGGAGCTGCCCACGGAAACGTTTGAGACCGTATTCAATACGCTGCGCTTCAGTCGCGGCCTGTTCGGCAAGCCGCCCGACAACCAGCATATCGAGAAGGTATTGAAATCGCTGTCGTTGTGGGACAAACGCGACACGATGATCATGAATCTCTCGGGCGGCATGAAGCGCCGTGTACTGATTGCAAAAGCTCTGTCGCACGAACCCGAGGTGCTGTTTCTAGACGAACCGACGGCCGGTGTGGATGTCGAGCTGCGTCAGGATATGTGGAATGTGGTTGAACTCCTGCGCGAGGAGGGTGTGACGGTCATACTGACGACGCACTACATAGAAGAAGCGGAGCAACTCGCCGATCGTGTCGGCGTGATCAACAACGGCGAGATCATCATCGTCGAAGAGAAAAGCAAGCTCATGCGCGATATGGGCAAGAAACAGCTGATGCTGCATCTCTATGACGAACTGACTGAAGTTCCGGCGGAACTGTCGCGGTACAAACTCGACCTGAGCGATGACCGGCGCGAGCTCACCTACACCTACGACACCCAGGGTGAACATACCGGCATCACGGATCTGATCCAGGATCTGCGCGATGCCGGCATTCGATTCAATGACCTGCAGACATCGCAGAGTTCGCTTGAGGAGATTTTTGTGGACCTGGTGCACAGAGACCAATGAATTTTCACGCCATAAAAGCGATTTACCGATTCGAGATGGCCCGCATGTTTCGCACCGTCGTGCAGAGCATTGTTGCGCCGGTTTTGTCGACGTCCCTGTACTTCGTGATCTTCGGTTCGGCCATCGGCTCGCGCATCACCGAGATTGATGGAGTCAGCTACGGAGCGTTTATCGTCCCGGGGCTGATCATGCTGTCGGTAATGACGGAGAGCATTTCGAACTCCTCGTTCGCCATTTACTTCCCGAAGTTTACCGGCACGATCTTCGAAGTACTTTCAGCACCGGTCTCTTACGGTGAGGTGTTGCTTGGCTATGTCGGGGCGGCGGCTACCAAGTCGGTGATTATTGGTTCGATTATCCTGGCTACAGCAAGTTTCTTCGTTGATATCGAAATCGCTCACCCGATTGTCATGGCGACGTTCCTCGTGCTGACCTGCGTGTCCTTCTGCCTGTTCGGCTTCATTCTCGGCGTCTGGGCCGACGGTTGGGAGAAGCTGACGATCGTGCCGATCCTCGTGATCATGCCGCTGACGTTCCTGGGCGGCACGTTTTACTCGATCAGCATGCTACCGCCGACCTGGCAGACGATCAGCCTGTTCAACCCGGTCGTTTACCTGATCAGCGGATTCCGCTGGAGCTTCTACGAGAATGCTGATGTCGCGGTGGGCCTTAGCCTCACTATGACAGTTGGTTTCCTCGTGGCCTGCTTGCTGGCGGTGCGGTACATCTTTAAGACGGGTTATCGCTTAAGGACCTGATCACTCCTGTACGGTGTATTCGTCGATGACTTTCTCGATCGCCTCGGCGCACACCGCACAGAACGCCTCGGTTCGCGTAAACATCAGGCAGTTTTGGGCGGACCGATAGTAGCCCTTCGCCTGGTAGTTACCACCCTCGAAGGCACCGACGACACCCTTTTTGCCTGACTCATCGAACAGTGCTTCGACGTATTCCTTGGTGTCACGGAACAGCTTGTTCATTTCTTCCTCAGGAACGTTATCGGCCCGCATTTGGCGACGAATCTCCTGGTACGCGATGGAGTGCTCCTCAAACTTCTCCTTCGGCCAGGATGTCGGCAGCGGCGTGTCAGGCGACACGTGATGCTTCCACTTCAGGTTCTCCGGGTCGAGAAGAGCCGTGACGTTGGGTTCATACGGTTCGGTGATCTCGGTCGGCGCCTCGTACATGACCGAACTCGTGTAGTACTCGTCGGCGAGTCCCGCGAAGTGATGACCGAATTCGTGAACGAACAGGTATGGCGCCCATTCGCTGTTGGCCGCAGCGGTGCTGAAAAGACCGTAGATGCCGCCGCCGCCGTACACCTCGGTGTTGGTGAGGATCTCAATGAAGTCATACGGTGTCGATGAGGCGATGCGCCGCATCGCCTTGTTGTCGAACGTCAGCACGTATCGCTCCGACCGGAATGCATCGTAGGTGGCACCGATGGGCGAATCACGGAACGTGCCTGTCGATGGCCGTGATACACCGGACTCCGCCGCCGGTGGCGCTACTGCCCAGACATTGAAATCATCCATGCGCTCCTTGAACGGTGACGTCGAGAAGAGGATGTCCGTCAGTTCCTGGGCCTTGGCGACAAACGCTTCCTGCTCTGCAGCAGTGTAGCCATCACCCATCAATAGCAGGTCGACCTTGGTGGCCGGATCGCCGCTCGTGTGAATGGCGACGACGTGTTCAGCAAACATGGCCGACTCACGATGCACGAGCACATCGCTCGGGTCGAGCTCGATGCGCCAGACTTCGATAAATTCGTTGCCCGGCCCGCGCTTCTTCATCACCAGCTCAAACACGGATTCCTGAGCCGGGAACCGAACTGACTCGTGGAAGGAGCGATTAATACGGCGCGACTCTCCGGTTGTTTCCCATTCGCCGTAGATACTGCTGAAACTGCGCGACCAGGCGATGCCACCACTTTCAGGATCAACGATCTCGAACAGGTACTTGCCACGCGACGTCTTGTCGATAGGCTGTGACATGTTGCCAGTCCAGGGAAGCGGTTCGACAACAACCTGGTCGAGAGAGAACATCTCGGTCGTGTTGTTGCCACTGTGGAAGTAGTCGACACGCATCGTGCCTGGCGTGTCCGCAAATACTGACGTTGCGAAACCCAGCGTAATCAGCAATGCGACCATTGAAACCCGTTTCATGAGTTCTCTCCTCAAGCGATCCTGTATGGTGGATAGATGTTAGCGCGTTTCATGCTCATGTTAACGCTCGTTTTTGCGGGCGAAATTGTCTTTCTGCTCCCGTTCCATACAACGCGGTTCTTTCGCCCGACCATGCTCGAGGCGTTTGGGCTGACCAACACGCAGCTGGGCGACTTTTTTGCCGCGTATGGCGTTATGGCAATGATTGCCTACTTTCCCGGAGGAGCCCTGGCCGACCGATTTTCCGCGAGATCCCTGCTAACCGCCTCTCTCATCGCGACCAGCGCCGGTGGTCTTTACATGGCCACTTACCCGGGTCCTGTTGGCCTCGGACTCCTGTTCGCTTACTGGGGCGTTACCACCATCCTGTTGTTCTGGGCCGCACTGATTCGTGCCACTCGCGAGTGGGGTGGTCACGATAAACAGGGCAGGGCGTTTGGTATTCTCGAGGGCGGGCGCGGCCTTGTGGCGGCTTTGCTTGCAACAGGTGGCGTCGTGTTACTTGCCACGTTCATGCCGGAGAACCTGGAGCAGCTAGACAACGTGGAGCGGCGGGCAGCGTTCCGCACGGTCATCTTCTTCTATTCGTTCGTTACCCTGGCGACCGCGGCTCTGACGTGGGTCGTGATACCGCCCGTCAAACACATAGGTGACTCTACGCGCGCGCTGCTGGGCAACTCCATTGCGGTGCTGGGGCGGCCGCTGG
This sequence comes from Chromatiales bacterium, assembly GCA_024679535.1. Classification (GTDB taxonomy): domain Bacteria; phylum Pseudomonadota; class Gammaproteobacteria; order Steroidobacterales; family Woeseiaceae; genus UBA1847. The sequence continues at coordinate 2,785 of JAIBDF010000050.1, read as the reverse complement.
TCTGGGCTCAGGCCGGCGTCATTATCTGTGCCTATTGCGGCTACAAGGGGGTTGATAACTATTCGCTGTACGCGGTACAGGTCCTGGGCATGAACGAAGTCGATGGCGCGAGGATCACGGCGTATGCGACCTACGTACGGCCAGTTGCAGCGATTGCAGCTGGATTCGTCGCCGATCGCTGGGCCGCTGGCAAGACAGTGGGCCTCTGCTTCGGGCTGCTGGTGGTTGCCTACGGCGTACTGGCAACCACGCTGCCGGCAGGTCCCGGGTTGATCCTCATTTATGGCAATCTTCTCGTCAGCGTGTTTGCCGTGTTCATGCTGCGGGGCGTCTATTTCGCGCTACTGGGAGAGAACCAGGTACCTCCGTATCTGACAGGCGCCGTTGCCGGCACTGTGTCGTTTATCGGCTACACGCCTGAGATCTTCTTTGGACCGATTACGGGTCGCATACTTGACGCAAACCCCGGGCCTGTCGGGCATCAGAATTACTTCCTGTTTCTGACGGGTGTTGCCGCAATCGGCATGGTTGTTGTCGCCTGGTTGCTCTGGCTACAGCGTAATCATTCGGCATCGCATTGGCCGGGTGTCACTGCAGAACCGGGCGAGAAAACGCTGGCGCTTGACTAGGTAACGAAACTTGTCTTTTTCTACGAATTTCGACGATCTCGATCTGAAACCAGAATTACTCGGCAACCTGGCCGACCTGGGTTATACCGAAATGACAATGGTGCAGGCCGAGACTTTGCCCCTGTTGCTCGCCGGCGCGGACGTACTGGCACGTGCGAAAACCGGTAGTGGAAAAACAGCGGCCTTTGGACTGGGCGTTCTCAATAAGCTGGATGTGACGTCGTTTACAGTACAGGCGCTCGTGCTATGTCCCACGCGTGAGTTGGCCGATCAGGTCGCAAGAGAAATTCGCCGCCTCGCCCGGGCAATCCCGAACATCAAAGTCCTTGGTGTTTGCGGAGGTTCACCGCTGCGCGATCAAACGGCGTCGCTGCAACGCAGTCCTCACATCATTGTCGGCACGCCAGGACGCGTGCACAAACATTTGCGCAGCGGCAATATCGATCTCGGTTCTCTCAAGGCGCTCGTGCTGGATGAAGCAGATCGCATGCTGGATATGGGATTCATGGATGAGGTTGATGCGATCCTTGCCTACGTGCCGGCGCAACGGCAAACGTTGTTATTTAGTGCAACGTATCCCGAGGCGATCGCCGATATCAGCAGACGCGTGCAACATGAGCCACGAACTGTCGATGTGACTGACGATGAGCAGCCTGCGCAGATTACGCAGTCATGGTGCTCGGTGACCCGCGAAAATCGAAACGCCGAGCTGGTGCGGACATTGCGAGCCTGGGGTGGCGAACTCAACCTCGTGTTCTGTAATACCAAGGTGGACTGTGCCGAGGTTGCCAGGTATTTGCAGTCAGAGAAAATCGTTGCGATCGCACTGCACGGCGATCTCGACCAGGCACAGAGAAACCAGGTCCTGGTGCGCTTCTCAAATCGGAGCGCGAGTGTGCTCGTGGCCACCGATGTTGCTGCCCGTGGACTGGACGTGAAAGACATCGATGCAGTCTTCAACTACGAATTGCCGCCGCAAGCGGAGGTGTACGTGCATCGCATCGGCAGAACCGGGCGTGCCGGGAAAACGGGCGTCGCCGTGAGTCTCGTTGAAGATCGCGAGATGTGGCGACTGGAAGAAATCGAGAAGTCGCTCCCGGATGCGCTGCTTCAAAAACGTGGTATTCCGGACGCCAGGCGCGGTGACGACACGCTCGTGCCGTCAATGACCACAATCCAGATCAGCGGCGGGCGGAAAAATAAACTGCGTCCCGGCGATTTGGTGGGTGCTTTGACGGCGCAGGGTGGCGTCCCGGGAAATGCGGTTGGCAAAATCGACCTGTTTGACAATTATGGGTATGTTGCCGTGCAGAACGAGTACGTTCGGAACGCATTGCGGCAGCTGGGTGAGCGGCCGATCAAGGGCAGGAAGTACCGCGCACGGGCCAGAAAATAGCGGCATGCTGAAATTTATTGGACACAATTTTCGGTGGTTAGCCGGCGGCTTCACGCTGACCTACTTTTCAAGTTTTGGGCAGACGTATTTCATATCCGCATCCATCGCCGCATGGCAGTCGGCTTTTGAACTGAGTCACGGAGAGATCGGCCGTCTTTACATGTTTGCGACCCTGGCCAGCGCGCTTTGCTTGCCATTTCTCGGCCGCCTCGTCGACCAGATTCCGGCGCACAGGATGATCGCGTTCGTAATGCCCGTGCTTGCTGGCGCTACATTAATGGCTGGCTACGCATCTTCAGTCACAGTCCTTGTAATAGCCATTTTTTTACTGCGCCTGTTCGGTCAGGGAATGATGACGCATATTGCGCTCACAGCAACGGGTCGTTGGTTTGTCGTTGAACGCGGTCGAGCCATTTCGCTGGTCGTGCTCGGTCACCAGGGTGGCGAGGCAACGATACCGCTCATGTTCGCTACAATCGCGATCGCGTACGGATATCAAACCGGGTGGCTGGCCGGCGCAGCGGCCTTGCTGCTGATTGGGTTGCCGTTTGCATTCTGGGCTTATCGACAGGCGCGCGAACCGCACTCACGCGACTCGAAGCTGGTGAAGTCCCTGCGTCATGTTCGTAGCTGGACGAGACGGGAAGTTATGCGCGATCCGATCTTCTGGGTGCTGCTCACCGGCGTGTTGGCGCCGCCGTTTATTGGCACAACAATTTTCTACCATCAGAATTACATGACAGCACTGCATGACTGGCCG
>JAIBDF010000192.1 GCA_024679535.1 Chromatiales bacterium | reverse complement strand
TACGTCGTACCGCGCTCCAGCCCGCCGAGGACTTCGACGAACTCGCCATCACGCCGCCCGAGATCCAGCATGCGCACCTCGTAAGTGTCGTCGACTCGCGCATAGACTACGGTGAAATCTCGAAACGACTGCAGTCCGCTTTCAGCCACAGCGAGCGGCACCTCCTCCTTGCCGACGGTGACCATGGCCGCGACGAACTGGCCAGCGCGCCATACAGATGGTGCCTCTTCAATCACCACCCGCGCCGTCGCCGCGCGGCTGGACGGATCGAGTGTCGGCAGAATTCTGTCAATCCGGCCCTCAACTGAATTGTCTCCTTCGAGGCTCGAGACAAGAACGGGCTGACCAACCTCAATTCGGTCGAGGTCTCTTGGAAAAACCGTGAGATCGGCGACGAGTCGGGTGAGGTCGGCCACCACGAAAATGGGAGCCTCCCCCGATGCGCTGCCTACCGTCGCGTTTCGCGAAATGACTGTGCCGCTTTGCGGCGCATTAACGACGTAGGCCAGGAGGCTCTCGTTCGATTGCAGCCGGGCGATCTCTTCACCCGCTTTTACAGAATCTCCAACTTCCTTTCGTAGCGACAGCACGATTCCCGGAAAACGACCGCGTACTTCCGAAACCGCGGCGGGAGCAGGTTGCAGGCTGCCCTGAACGGAAACCGCTTCGCGAATCGTGCCGCTCGTGGCCTCGCCCACAACAATGCCCATGGCGTCAGCAATAGCCGAATCTATACTGGTTCTGCCTTCAAAAGATTCGTAATGCCACTGTGACTGTCGACCGGACGAACGCGCGCTCACTGCGACATCGAATGAGTGCGGCTCCAATACCGTGCCGTCGCCACGCAGGTAGTCCGCCTGCGGAGTGAAGGCAAAGCGGTCAATTCGATCACCAAGGCGCCCCAGCTCGATCGTCAGCTCTACGGTAGCCGGATCGATCGGCTGCTCGTCTCTATAGGGGAACACACGGAACTCGGGTGGCACACCGGTTTCGAATATCGTGATCTCAATCGCAAGGTCACCATCACGCAACAAGCGACCATTGTGTGGCCCTCGTTCAAAATCTTCCGTCGCGGCAGCTTCATGGCTGCCCACAGGTTCAGTTGGGTGCTGCTCGCCGCACCCAACAATCGATACGAGGGTGCCTGCCAGCACCAAGAAGTGAAGCAAATGATTTCTGGGATATTGGTTCATGGTGAAACTCCGCCTTCGGTCGTTAGCGATATTGAACCGCCGCCGGTCAGGCGTTCGATGTCAATGAGATATAAGTGATGATTCGTGCAGGCGGTTAGGCGCGCGGCGCGTGCGGCGAGCAGTTCGGCCTGTGCATTCATGAGCTCGAGGTGAGAAAAGCGACCTAATCGATAGCCGTCTTCACTCTGTTTCACAATCTCTATCGCCCGCGGCAGGATTTCATGGTTAAAGAGTTCGACTTCGGTGACCATTTGACGGGTTGCCTGGTAGAGCTCGTATAGTGTGGCTCGAATGTCTGCGCGGACAGCTTGCTCTTCAAGAGTGGCTTGTTGGTGGAGGGCCCTTGAGCGTCGCACCTGCGGTGCGGCCCGAGACCCGGAACCAAGCGGCACCGATACGCCGACGACGAGCGCCTGGTCATCTACCGAGGCAAAATGTCGCACGCCGGCGGACAGTGTCCAGCTGGGTTGCCGCCGCGCATCGGCGAGCTGAGCTTGCGCTTCGTAAAGCCGCCGCTCCGTTGCAAATCGCAACACGTCGGGATTGCGCTCGATCTGTTCCGCAAGACTTTCAAATGGCGGCAGTTTCGACAGCGAGCAAAGTGACGCTTTTGCACGGCTGAATTTGAAGGTCGCGTCTCCCCAGGTCGCTGCAAGCTGCACGCGTGCCGCATCCAAGTCGCGTCCTGCAGTTTTCAGCCCGAGATTTGCGTTTGCGGTGCGAATCTCAGTTCGGAGACGGTGAACCGCTGGGGCCGCGCCAGCCCGCTCCTGTTCCAGCGCGAGTTCGCCGGCGCGTAGCCAGGTATCGACCTCATCTTCAGCGAGCTCATATTGCTCTTGCTGATAGACGACCTCCAGGAACCGACGGGCCAGCAAAGCCATCAAGTCGAGACGCTCTGCCTCCAATGCGTTGTTGACATTGTTACCCTGCGCTGACGCCACCGAAATGCGGCCCGACCAGATGTCGGAGGGCTGAAAAATTCTTGACAGTCTGAGCGTCGTTTCGCTGGCATCGAAGCCGGATGCCATGCCGGTCCCGAGGAAGTCCTCAACAGCCAGGTCGACCGACCATTGTGTTTTCAGCTCGGCCTGTTCGAGGTCGGCCGCCGCGACCTCACGACTGAATTCCGCGGAGCGCAGCCGCGGATTTTGTTGCAGCACGCGTTCCGCCGCTTGTGGCAGCGTCAGCGGTTGCAGCTCGGGTACCGCCTCCTGGGCCCAAGTAATTGATGTGGCAAAAACAAGCCACAGAATGAGTAGACGAGACAAGATTCTCTCCAGATCGAATAAACCAATGCGGCACAGCCGCGACCAGGCCGCCCGACGGCGGCCGTAGGTTTAAGCGATTGGAGGTCGGTATAGGGGCGTTACGACGTTGTCGGGCGGCCTGAGAACGGGCGGTGTGACAATTGGCGTATCAATGCATATCGGGCATGCATTCACGTCAATTTCGAGTATCAACGTCAGTGAGGGCGCGCCGCCATCATGAATGTGCAGTGCACCAGCTTGTTGGGTCGCATCAAGGTCAACCCGGGCGTCGATTTCATCGCGATCTGAATCGTCTTGGTGATGTTGATCGTGACTATGTCCGAAGCTGGCATTCGCATGTGCGTGCGCCTCAGCCAGTGGGATACCTGAAGTTACGAATGCCAATAACAAAAATGCCAGGATGACCTGGCGCGTCGGCAACGGAATTGTCCTGAACTCAATCACCGGCCAAACAGTGCCACATCGCTGAGTCCAACTCAACAATTGTGGTTGTTGGGCGTGAAAATGCTATCCGAACCGATATCGATGTGAAGGTCGGCACGTCGCCCTTCAAAGAATCGAGCCTCCGGGAATGCCGGGGCGGTTTGTTCACGGTTCTCAGGACGAAAAAAAAGCCATTGCGAGAGACCACTTAGCGGCCATAGTGGAAGTACGCATTTCGTGTCATTCACAGACAGAGTAGCCTTTTTTCCAAACGTATAGCCATCAGCTGGAGCGCGCCGGGTGCGTCGCTCGCAGGGCATGTTCACGGATAAATCACATGAAAATTTGCAGCTTATTAACGTATCGGTTCTCCACAAGTTTGGTCGCAGGAGCATTTCTTCTTATTGCCTCAACGATATCAGGCTGCGGCGGTGGAGGTTCCGGCGGAGCAACACCGGTCGATGTACCGCCGACTGGTGGCACAACCCCGAATTCAGTGGCGATCACGGGCCAGGCGCTCAAAGGGCCCATGCATGACTCGACGCTGGAAGTCGTAAGTCCGGACGGCAACGTGCTGGCTACCGGCCAGACCCAGAGCGGGAACTTCGGGCTCACCGTCAATATCGCCGACTTCCCCTACATCGAGATAAGAACCCGCGGCGGGTATTTCATGGACGAAGCCACGGGCGGTCGCGTCGATGTGGATCCCGGCGAGGGACTTTGCGCCATCGTGAGTGCGTCCGACATGCGGACTCGTGCGCATGAGATCGTGCTGACCCCGGAAACAACGATTATTGCGCACACGATGCGACATTCGATGGCGGCCGGTGATGATCTGCAGCAAGCGATGACGCACGCCGTCGACACCTATCACGATCAATTTGTCGGCGAATCCAGGCCACCCGGTATGGGCGCCGATGCCGACAGACCCATGCACTTTGGCGCACCACTTGATCCCGCAAACCCGGAAGAATCACTTGCATGGCATCGAGCCAGGGCATTTTCTCATTACGCCAACGAAATCGGCTTGGCGCCACAGTCAATGTTTGAGCTCATGGAAGCACTTGGCCTCGATATGCACGATGGCGCGCTCGACGGCCATGCCGGCGGTGACCCGATCTCGTTCATGCACGCGTCTGGCAGCGCTTTCAACATGGCCGAGCATGACCACGCGTTGCGATATGGCCAGGCACGCGCCG
>JAIBDF010000080.1 GCA_024679535.1 Chromatiales bacterium | reverse complement strand
TGGGAGGCGAATGTGGATGACAAACTCCAGGTTAAGGCGGCGGCCGCGATCGACCGATTGCGTGAACGGGTGCCGCGGACGCAAGCCTATTTCGAGCAGGCATACGCGTTTGCCATTTTTCCGTCCGTCACTCGAATAGGCCTCGGCTTTGGCGGTGCCTATGGCAGAGGCATCGTGATCGAAGGCGACAGTTTGGTAGGCAGGAGCAAATACAAGCAGTTTACTTCCGGCATCCAGGCTGGAGCCCGTAATTTCAGCATGATCGTTTTCTTTAAAGACAGGGAAGCGCTCGAGTACTACCAGACGGGCAAAACACAGTTTATGGGGCAGGCTGGTATTGCGCTTGGATCCTTTGGGGCCGCAGGTACACCCGCCTATAACGAGGGTGTTGCCGTGGTCACAGTGACGCGCCTCGGACTTATGGGTGAGTTTACGATTTCGGGCGCAAAGTTTACTTACGAACCGGTCGCAACGAAATAAGCGATGCGTCGCGCAGCCAATGGCGTCGCCATAGTCGCTGCATTCGCGGTTACGCTAGCGGCCGGCAACGCTATCGCTGGTGAAATCCCGGGCATCCGCCCACTGTTGCCAACCTTGCAGGAGAGCGACCTGGAGGTTTCGTTCGGGAATGATTTTCTCGGACGTGGAGGCTCAGTCGACGACTTTCGCACTCACCAGGTCGTGATTTCGGCAAAAATCGCAGACCGATGGCGCGCAAACATCGATTACAGCATCCTGACATTCAGCGGCGAACCTGAGCCGGGGCGGCTGGACCAGGTTGCGATCTCACTGGGCTATGAGCTCGTCAATTTGCGAACCGAGACGCGTGTAGACAGCATCAGTTTGGGCTCAGGTCTGCGCAGCGTCGGTCGGTTTGCGGGCGACCGCATCCAGAACGGCTTCCACCGGATTATCAGCAGCGAGATAGAAGACCTTCCATACACTGGCAACAGCGACGGCGATCTAACGGCATGGGTCGACGCCCGGCGCTACCGCGCGATTCGCGCCCCGGCGGACGACGAATTTATGGGTGCGTGGCAAAAAGGATATTGGTTGCAAGCCAGTTCCTTGGTCACTACGGCAGGGCAGTGGGATAGTTCGGCGACTGTACTCGCTGTCCTGAGCAAACCTGGCAACGATATCTGGCTGGGCATACGCAGCGATTGGAGGGAGGGCTATGACGATGTCGTTCTGCGCGAGACGGCCAGCGCCGAAGATGATCTTTCGATTGTATTGGGCGTTCGTTTTGGTCCACTGGTTATAGAAACCGTGCAACAAGTCAATAACGACGCGTCTTACGGACAACTGCGACTCGTGTCATCGGAGAATCGCATGCGCCGCCATGGCACTGACGTGGGTCGCACCCGTGCCGGGATGAGTTTCAGCATCCTGATGCCAGATGTGCAGCTGCGCCTGACCGGCCGGGTGCCCCTTAGCCTGCTAACCGCAGGATCGTCCAGCTGGCGTGCGGCGGCCATCGCGGGTCTGGAGTATGGCGAACCTCAGTACAAATCTGACGCGAGTCTGTTTGTGCGGAGCCGCCAGCTTGACGCCGCTATAGAGTTTGAGCGGCCGTTAACCGCGGGGAGTGACTGGCTACATGCTTACTGGTCGGCCGGCGCGGGATGGCGTGATGAAAAACTCGTAAGCATTGGTGAGACGGGAAGCGGATCAGCAATGCCGGTTGGTCGTGCCACAATAACGGCCGGCGCCGGATTGCGTTTCGATGGGGCCGGTTCTGCGGACGGGTGGCGCCTTCGTATCCAGCTCGGACTGGTCGGTCGGCGACCGCTCAGTGATGCCAACGTTGATTTGAATGGTCGTTCGTTTCGGGTTCAGCGCAGCGCCATCGATCTTGAGCTCGGGGTAGCGGTGGATTTTTAGGGATCCCCGTCACGTTTGCAGGATCCGCCCGGCAGCAGGGCGCGAATCCCAACGCCACGCTTCGTTGCATCACATTGTGGCTATATCGTCTGGAAAAGTTATCTTTTCGCCGGCTTCTGCGAGTCGTCATACATCTTGGTCAGGAATGACCGAATCGCGGGCTCCGCCTCTGCTCTCGTCATCAGTTTCTGGCTCTCGAGCACGATGGCCATATCCTTGATGGATCGCTTACCGTCGATGAGTGACATGATGAAAGAATAAATCTGTGTTGTCATCGCCTGTTGCCGGAATGACGGCGACTGTGGTACCGGTTCGTCACCTTTCACGATCCAGTCAGGCAGCGCCTTGTGTCGCTCAGGCTTGCTCGCGTTCCGTTCTTTGTAAGCCGAAAATGTAAACACGCGTTCCTGTCGGCCGTGACGGCTTGCCGGCGAGCACATATAGGGAATCGTCGCCTGCGATACATACGGGTCCGAGAACCCGCTTTCGGCAACAATGGCTTTAACTTCCTCGGGGCTGTAGCACCTCGCCCGCTCGGGCGAAGAGAACGCGAGGGAACCGAAGTTCACCCAGCGGCCATCTTTCTTCAGGAGGCGGTTGATACGCGCTGCGAGCACGGGCAGGTCTTCGCTGATGATGTCGATGAGCCATGGCGTGATAATCGTGTCGAAAGATTTTTCGGGGAAAGGCGGCCGCAGCGCATCGCCCAGCACGAGGTGAAAATTGTCACCCACGACTTCCGGTGCGGCGAGCTTGCGCAGCACAGCATCGTCTTCCAGCGCCAACGGCGCGATTGGAAACTCATACAGATTCAGTTTCTCGCCCTGGGTGACAGCTTTTGCGACCAGCACGAGCAGGGGATTGAAGTCCATAGCAACCGTTGACGTGCACTCGATGTTCATATGGACATCGTAGGCAAGACGCCCGGCGCCGGCGCCCAGCACCAGGACATTGCCGAGCTCCGCATGATCGTGCAGCACCGCTTGAAGCTGTTTGAGCGACGCCTCGTTTTCTCCATCACCCCACGCCCAGTCGCGATGAATGTTGGCGTAGTAGGTATTCAGACCCTGGTCAGAAGGCAGGCGCGTGCGCAGTGCGAGATAACTCTCAAAGTTACCCTGCAATGATTGCACGTCAACGGGGCGCAGTATTTTCTGCAGTTTGCGGCGGTGCGATTCGACACACTTTCTATAGCGTTCGATCCGTCGCCTGGCGAGCGCAGAAATGGCCTTGTCCTTGAGCTCCAGGTCGAGCCCCGCTATTTCATGGCTGAGCTGCTGCAGCGCGAACTGTAACCGTCCACGCCACTCACCGAGCGTTGCCTCGGGCTCAGCGAACATCCAGGGAATACCACTGACCGACGGAAAGTCAGTTTTGCAGGCCTTGCAGTGAAGCTTGTCATCAACGGGATCCAGCGGCGTCTTGTCGCAACGCGGGCAGGCGAGGAGCTCGATAAGTTCGGTCATGGTTCCAGATTATGCACAAAAACGGCCAGCCGCAGGGAAGCGGCTGGCCGTCGATTTGCTGTGCTGGTGTGCTACGCGACGGGCACGGTCCCGCTCACAATCGGTTCGAATGCGGTGAAGCGATCGAGGTCGTTGCCAAGACCATGGCCGACGCCAAGGGTCTGGTAGATCGACTGGAAGGCGCCCGTGGTGACGTCGCCGTGCAGCGCCATGTAGTTGAGTACTACCGAGTTGACGAGCAGGTTGACGTTGTTCGCCATGGGCGTTGCCGCGCGTTGGACCGAGCCGCCCGCATCCATGTACCCGAGCTGCTGGTGCAGCATCTGTTCGTCGAGCGTAGCGCCCTTAAGGACAGGTCGGCCGCCGAGTCGCGGCGGATTGTAGACCAGGAAGAATGCGCCGGCGGTGGATGAGTTGTCACTGGTCCATTCACCCTTGCCGCGGCCGTCGTCGGTGTTGTCCATAGCGCCGTTCGATGACAGTGAGCCATCACTGAAGACATACAGCATCAATGGCATGTCGAGCTTTGCAGCGTATTCCAGGCAGGCACCCATACACTGGCCGGCACGGAAATCCTTGACCTCGCCCTCAGCGCGGCGACCGCCATGGTAGTCGTAGCCACCCATTTCGACGCAACCGGCGCCGGCAAAACCGTTCATGACGAGCTTCATCACCGAGGCCGTCTTCTGGAATTCACGCGCATCGCGATTGCCGGCGAAGAACTCGGTATCGAGGAAAATACCGGTGCCATCAGGGGCGACGATGTCAGCGTCAAGGCCGGGATCGATGGGCGTCCCGCCAAATTTGTCGGCGATGTGCGCGGCCTTGAGATAACCACAGCGCACGGCTTTGTCGATGTCGGCGTCGCGCGCGACTAACGTGTCGACGTTGATCATCTTCTGGTCGGACAAGCGGTAAATCGATTCCATGACCTTGGTAGCATCGTCTTTGGTGAGGATGCCCACGAGGTCACCCGTGTCAACAAGGTTGACCACGTCACTCGGACGATCGACCTTGGTGGGACGCATCTCGGGGTTGAACAAGGGCAGCGGCAGCGTTGAGTTGCCACCTGAGTCGGTATTCTCCGATCCAGCCAGTCCCAGAATCGAGCCTTTGGCGCCCGCGAGCGCGATGCCGTACATCGGGTTGTGTGGGTTATTGCCGGTGTCGTTATCCGAACGTGCCGGTATTACCGCGCCATTGATGTTGGCTGCAGTCGCCGCACTGACCCGCGACAGGATGCCGCGGCGGAAGGCGCTGTCGAAATGAAAGCCAAGGCCGAGATCAAAGTTCGCGAACGGGTTACCGTTAGCGTCGTTCAGGCCGGGAACCATATCGCCGGGCAGGCCCATCTTCTCGTAGCCGTTGGTGCCCAGGAAATCGCTTTGTCCGCCTTGCTTGCCCACCAGGACGTTCGAGCCGGCGATGTTCGCGCCACCGGCCAGGTCGAAGCAGATGAACGGAATCTTGCCGGCGCCGTCAGTGATGTTGCACTGCGAGGGCGCACGTAGCGCATCGAGGTCCGCCGCCAGATCAGCATAGGCACGCGTGCCGAGCAGCGGGGCGATACCGCCAACCGTATAGGCTGCGCCCGTCATGAATCCCTGTGACAGGAACTGGCGCCGCGTGACAGGACGCGGATGATCGGTGTGAAAGAGCGGCAAGTCGAAGTTGCCCTTGTTGCGTTTCATGGTCATCTCAAATATTCCCTTATGTCCTGTCTTACTGGACCAGCGTGGCCGCGCTGCCGAGCACGGAGGCGCATACACCCTTGGCGATGGCACGCGTGTTGCTGGTACCCGGAGGAGCGAGCAGACGATCGATCAGATTGTCTGGCCGTGCACCGCCACCCGAAATGAACGACGCTATTTCCTGGTGCACCACCGCGTAGCTCGGTTGCGACAGAATCGGCGTACTGGTCGACGAGTGGCCGATCGCACGCTCGATCAGCGGTTCGACGAATGCGTCTCGGGCACCCACGGCGAACGCCGTGCCCGGTGCAGCGTTGAAGTCGAACGCTGTCCAGATCGTATTGTCCTCGACCGCGGCATCGCAGTACTGGATCGCGAGCTGCGCAATGGCTACCTGGTGCGACGACAGGAACGCTTCAGCGGACTCGATCGCCGGCAGCGACTGCCGGAGTTCCTGATAGGTCTCGTCAACCAAGAAGATGCCACCGCGCTGATACGCGACACGGTCGACGCCCGTAATCGCCGCGTAGGTCGCATCGATTTCGTCGAACGTCTTCATACCGATGTCGGCGCTGCGCGTTTCAGGCGTAGCGACGTAGTTCGCGACCGCAAGCATCGGGTCATCTGGCCGGTTGTAGGTAGCACCATTGAGACTGTCAAAGGTCAGGAAGAACTGGTCATCCTGTGGGCCTTTCTCGAGCGGTAGCACCGCGCCAAGTGTGGCGCCAAGAACCAGCAGCGGCTGACCGAGTTCGTCCAGCACCGCCGGATTGGACAGGTTGAGTGATTCATCCATATTGGCGTAGCTCTGGCCGACCGGTGCTTCCCGACCGTTCATCGCGATGCGCATTCCCTGCAGCGATATGCCCTGCGGCGCGGAGCCATCGAGCGTCGTGAAGTGCGGCTTGTCGAACAGGTACGCGTAGGAATCGAACTGTTGTGCCTCGAACAGGACGTAGGACGTCTGTAACGATGCGCCAATGCGAGCAGAGATGTCGAACAGCAGGTAGAAGCGTTCGCCGACACCGGCATCGTAGTTCTGCGTGATCTGCTCCTGGGTTAGTGCGCGGCGATGGATAGCCGCGAGACGGAACGTACCTTCCCACAGTCCGTCGCTCGACGCTTCGTTGCCGAGGATCAGGGCGAAGTTGTCCTGCCATGGAACGAGCGTGCCACCTGGCACAGGATCGGTTTGCGTCATCAGCACGCCATTCACGAAGAGCTTACGACCCTCGATCGGACTGTACGTTGCGACAACATGTTGCAGCGTGGCCTGGAGTGCTTCGGCTTCGTCCGGCGTCGATAACTGCGGGTCGCCATTGAGCGTGGTCAGCGGAACGCCGCTGGCATCCTCGGCGTTGGTGCGCAGCAGGAAGTCGTAGTTATACAGCGTCTGCTGTAACGTGAAGTTGCGCGAACCCTGACCAGCCGAGTAGCTGACGATACGCGCCATTTCCTGCGTCACGTTAGCCGGTATAACCCAGGCTTCGATTGAGAATTCACCCGAATCGATAAGGACGTCATGCACTTTCGCACTCGCAACGGTCGAGCCCTGGGCCTTGCCAGGACCAGCCGACGCGTCGGCGCCTATGGTGATGCCCCAGCCGCCGTACCATGTGACGTCACCGGAGAAGTTCAGATCAATCGCCGGATCGACACCACTGGTGTCAAAGGCTGTCGAGCCGGTGCCGGTCTTGAATTCCCAAAGTGCGATCTGGTCGATCTCATAGCGGTTGCCGCCTGACGCGAGTGTGCCATCGACAAGGCGAACGGCCTTACTGTAGACGAGGTTCTGGTCGACCTGCGTCGGCTGAATGCCGTTTACGAATCCCGTTACGGCCGCGAGCATTTCCGCGCCCGAGCTGACGCAGTCGCTGTTATTCCAGCAGTTGTGGAATTCGTCGCGAACACGCACCACGAATCGCGAGGTGCCGACGGTGTCGGGGTTGAGATTGATCTTGGACTTCGCCGCCTCATAGGCAACGGCAATGTCGGGATCGGCGAAATACGGCTGCTGCGCCGTAGCCGATTCGGAACTATGGCAGCGCTGGCAGTACGGGACGAGGATGTCGTTGTACAGCCACTGCTCAAATAATGCGGTGCCAGCCGGGAAGTTACGGCTGTCACTCGGGTCGACATCCGGCGGCGCTGTGAGCTCAATCTCGCGGCCGCCGCCCTCGGTGGTGCCGAGCCAGTTCTCGATCCAGGTCGTCATGATGGCCCCACAGGTGCCGGGGTCATCCACCCAGCAGTTGTGGCCAATTGGAGGTGAGCTGACCTTGGTGACAAACTCGGATAGCGACGGCTGGTCAACATCAATGTGATCCACAGCCTCGTCATACGCCATGTTGACGTCGTCCGAGCGAACAAATGGCTTCTGGCCGCCGGTCTCACTGTGGCAGCTACCGCAACGATCCGGGGTACGAGCCTTCGACCAGAATTGCTGCTGGAACTTCAGTACATCGCTATCGCGCGCGACGGGGCCGGTATATGGGTTGCTGCCCGTATCCGGGTTATTGTCGCCCGCTGAAGGATTCACTTCCGTTTGTGCGCCACCGCCGCAGGCCATGAGCACAAGGCTCGCAAGCAGGGTGGCAATTCCAGATGCTCTGTTCATTGTCATGTCTCCCTACTGGCCCATGCAGTATTCAGCGGTGTCCGCGAATACTCGTTTCATCTGGAAATTGTTTGCTGCGAAGTTTCCGACAATCTCGCCAACCTTGGTGTGATCTGCAGGCGTCTCAGGCTCGCGCAGGCAAACCGCCTGAAATACTTTCTTCACCTGGCAACCTGCAAATGCATCACTGTGCGATAGTTCGACACCGAGCGATTTGGCGCCATTGCCGTCACCATTGCCCTGGCCGTTGAAGCCGAGGTAACTGTTCTGACCCACGCGCCAGTAGTTTGTCCAATGATCATCCGGCGTGCGGAAACCCTGCGGGAAGTTCAGGTCGTTATTGAAGTATTTTGGCTGGACGAAACCGTTGGTATATTCAATGGCGCCCGCTGCGTCGTCATAGTTGTAGTAGGCAAAAGCCTGGGCCATTGGATCCATACCGGTATGGCAACCGACGCAGTTATTCAGGAACAGGCGACTGTCGCCACCCGGGCTGCGGCTGACGTCCTGGCGGATACGATCCGGCGGCAGCCGCGGATCGTGCAATTGTTCCATATCCGTGCAGAAATGGTTCACCATCGTGAAGCGGAACATTGCGCGATTGGTACCGGCAATGAAAAAAGCCTCTGCGGCAGCACGTGATGTGATGACGCCTGCTGTTGCAGCCGGCGGCAGCCCGTTAATGCTCGACTGCGTGGTCGGTTCCAGGACTGCTTTTAAATCGTGGTTACCGGCTTCCAGTTGCTGGTAGTGGTTGTTGTTGTTTCCGGCTGGCGCGGAAGTCACGGTGCCTGCGCGTCCGACGTACTGCAGGTCCTCCGACAATACCTCCCGAAAATCGACATCGTCGCGAATCATGCCGATAACGGTCGCGACGTAATCATTAAGCGGAACGAAAACGGACTGGTCCCGGTTTGTCCACGGCGCGGCGAAGTTCTTCAGCGTTACGTTGTAGAAACTGCTGTTCTCCATCGCGATGTATGCGGCGCACTGTCCGCCAGAAGCACCATATTGTGCGCACGCTGGATCAGAACTCGAGATTGCATTCTGCATCTGCACTAACACTGCATCGGTCGGCGGTACGCCGGCAAGGCGTTCATGTATGCGCTTCGCCTGTTCCCTCGGCCCTGCGTTGGCCGGCAATACGAGTACGGTAATCAGTACCGCTGTGACCGCCGCACGCAGGATCCTGCCGAATCGGCCGTCCTTGTGTCCTGTCGACATGCTGTCTCTCATAGTGTTCTGCTCGTTGGTTTGTTATTAACGCAAAGTGTGGCCGGAAAATGTTGCCTGGTTCCTTCGCCCTTTGCCGTGAAAGCATTCACAGTCCAGTAGATCCTGCGCGGCATCTCCACCCCACAAGAAAGGGATCTGCAATCAATAAAGCAAGTGCTATGCCAGTCTCGGGCCAGCTGGGCGAAAAGCCCGAAAACCCTTTAAAAAACATGAAGATAAAGGCAGTCTGTACGGGCTTTTCGAAATAGAGTTTTGTAAGGTCATTGTCGGTACTTTGGTACAACGATTACGACCGAAGACCATAAGCTACTGATTACGAACGATGTTGGGCCTGTCGCTCAGGGGAGACATTGAGTCGCTGGTGTGACACCCCGACATCAATAGATACGCCAGTTCGTCCCTCTTTCGATGTCGGGCTTTTGAGACATTACATCGCGTTGCTGCGCTCTCTTATACTTTCAGGTCGGGTTTGTGACTGCGTTAACGGTAAGCGCGGCGCGGCGCATCGTACCCTGCCCAACGATCAGAGGTGAGAGCAATGAACAGGCTATCGCGACAATTAAAGACAATAAGCACCGGGATATTGGCGAGGACGGTCGCGTTGTCGTTGGCGTGCATTGCTATTGCGGCCTGCAGCAAAGGTGAAGGTGTCCAGCTCGGCACAGGTCAGAATCCCGATCCGGTCGTGATTGATTTTCCCATCGCCTACGTCAAATCTCCTGTTCCCACCGACGATAACGGCGTATTTGAACAGCAAGACCTGCGTGAGCAGATCACTTTTGACTTTGGTGCCGACCTTTACTTCCGTGAGCGTGCCGCTGTTGGTGCCGATCCAGTCAATATTACGGGCGACATTACGCAGGGCATGGGGGCGGTTCGCGACGTTGAGATGGACTACGATGGTAGTCGCCTGTTGTTCTCGATGCGCACACCTTTCGATCCTAATGTCGATGAAGAAGACCAGGTTGCAACGTGGAACGTCTGGCAATACACATTCGAGACAGCCGAGTTGACTCGGGTAATTCCGGATAACCTCACTTCCGAAATCGGCCATGACATCATGCCGAAGTATCTGCCAGACGGACGCATTATTTTTTCGTCTACGCGCCAGACGCAGTCGCAGGCCTTGTTGCTCGACGAGAACAAGGGGGCATTCCCGGCAATGGACGAGGACGAGAATGAATTCGCGTTCAATATCCATGTCATGAATGACGATGGTTCGGGTCTGAAGCAGGTCACATTCAATCAAAGCCACGACCTGGATCCGTCCGTCATGAGCGGTGGCAAGATAGTGTTCAGCCGTTGGGACCACAACACGACCAACGATCAGGTAAACCTGTACCGCATGAACCCCGATGGTTCGGACCTCGAGTTGTTGTACGGTCAATGGAGCCATGACACAGGCACCAACGGTGCCACGATCCAGTTTACGCAGCCGCGCGAGACTGAAGACGGTCGCGTCATGGTTCTCGCAAAACCGTTCACAAATACCGACGGCGGTGGTCAACTAATCGTTATCGACACACAGCAATACGTTGAGAATACCCAGCCGACCAAGGACAACATCGGTGTTCTGACAGGGCCTGCTCAGGAAGAAGTCACGATCAATAGTGTGGTCACCGAGCCTGGCCAGCCGTCGCCAGGCGGTCGCTATTTCTCGGTATTTCCGATCCAGGATGGCACCGGCCGCCTGATGGTCAGCTGGAGCCAGTGTCGGCTTCTCGAAATCATGCCCGATGACGGCGATCCGAATACCAATGATGTCCAGATCGTTGCCTGCACGCCTGATAACCTGGCAAATGTCATTGTCCCGGATCCGGATAATCCGGTCGCACCGGCACCTGGCGAATTTACGGTCGCACCCCCTCTCTACGGAATCTGGATCTACGACCCGCGTGACGATACGCAGTTACCAATCGTCGCCGGCGAAGAAGGCTTCATGTTTACCGAGGTTGTCTCGGCCGATCCGCGGCCTGTTCCGCAGGTTATCCCCGATAACCTGAACTACTACACACAGGATTCGTCGCTGCCCGATTCAGGTGAGGCCGTTCTGAATATCCGCAATGTGTACGATTTCGATGGCGCGATTCTTCCGGGCATCGACCCTTATGTATTGGCCGATCCGGTCCTGACGCTGGCAGCTGCGCGGCCTGCGCGGTTCCTGCGCATCGAGAAAGCGGTTTCGCAACCGGATCAGGATCTGCTTGACATCGACAACACCGCGTTCGGTGTCTCGACCGCCTTTGGTATGAAAGAAATCGTCGGCTACGTGCCGATCGAACCCGATGGGTCTGTGGTCGTCAAAGTACCGGCGAACGCTGCGCTGATGGTGAGCGTGCTGGACGAGAATGGCATGCGCATGACGCAGCGCCACCAGAACTGGATCGCCCTGGGTGAAGGCCAGGAACTAAAGTGCAATGGTTGCCATGATGCCAATAGCGGCGTCTCGCATGGCCGTTACGACGCGTTCGACAGCGCCTACGCCGGCGCCCAGACGGCAGGGGTGGCCTTTAACGCGAACACAGATCCTCAATGGTTTGTTGGCGAAGTCGGTGAAACGATGGCTGAAATTCGGGCGCGCATAACCTGTGCGGGCGACAACTGCTCGTCAATCGAGCCGTCAATGAATCTCATTTATCGGGATGTGTGGAGTGCAAATCCGCTTGACGTAAACGGTGTGCCTTTCAATCCGGATATTGACTATCGTTACACGGACCTGACGACCGCGGCGCCAACGACACTGGCGTGCCAGTCCGACTGGGTCTGGAACTGCCGTAGCATAATCAACTACGAATCAATCATTCACCCGCTGTGGAGCCAGCCGCGCATCGTGATGGTCGATGATCCCAATGACCCGACGGGCCCGCAGATTCCCCTTCTCGATGTGAATGGCAACCCGGTCAACAACAATTGTTTGAATTGTCACACGCCGCTGGATGTTGTTAACAACGTTGCGCGGGTGCCGGCAGGACAGCTCGAGCTACAGGATGGATTATCGGTCGACGAGCCAGATCAATTCCATGCCTATCGTGAGCTGTTAGTTGCTGATAATCTTCAGGTATTGGACGCCAACGGCACGCTGGTGGATGCGACCGAGGTGATTGGCCAGGATGAGAATGGAATCGATATTCTCGCCACGATACCGACGCCGCCTCCAGCGACCAGATTCGGCGCCAGGGCTTCGAGCGATTTCTTTGACCGATTTAACGATCTTAACGATCTTCACTTCAATATTTTATCGCAGGCGGAGCGCCGCCTTATTGCGGAATGGTTGGATGTCGGAGCCCAGTACTACAACAATCCCTTCGACGCTCCAGCAAATTAAAGCGCTTGTCGCTACTTGCCTGTGTGCTGTCGCACTGCAGAGTTTTCTGCCAGTTCCGGCGCAGGCTGAGGATGAACTTCGATCTGTGGTCGTTGCCGATCCGTATCTTGAGATGCGTACGGGGCCCGGCCGTGGTTACCCTATATTTCATGTTGTCGATCGCGGCGAGTCCGTACAGATCGTGATGCAGCGAACAAGCTGGTATCTCGTGCGCTCGGACCGCGGCAAGGAAGGATGGGTAGAGCGAGCGCAAATGGAAAAGACGCTGCAGCCCGACGGGCAGCAGGTAAGTTTTGCAGCCGCGAATATTGAAGACTTTACCAATGCCAGGTGGGAGACAGGCGTGCTCGCCGGTGATTTTGGCGGGGCGAATATTGTTTCTCTGTATGGCAGTTATTCCCTGAATCCGAATATTGCTGTCGAGTTCTGGGGTTCGCAGATACTGGGCAATTTCTCGAACGGCTGGATGGCCAGTTTCAATGTCGTCCATGAAGCTTTTCCAGAGTGGCGTGTATCGCCGTTCTTTACGCTGGGCGCCGGGGCCATCTATACCAAGCCCAAGTCCACTATCATCCAGGGAGAGGATCGCACAGACCAGATTGGTCATGTTGGCGCCGGCTTCCGGGTTTACGCAGCGCGACGTTTCCTGTTGCGCGCCGAATACAAGAGCTACGTGGTCTTCACTAGCCGTGACGAAAATGAGGAAGTAGAAGAATGGAAAGTCGGTTTCGCGTTCTTTTTCTAATCGTTGCAATGATCAGCCTGTCTGGCTGTGCCGCGACGAAAAACCTGTTTGGCTTCGGCAACGAGGAGGCGCCGCCTCCTGCTGCCCAGGAACCGGGACAGGTTATCGATCCTGAGGTCGAACGTCGTGAGGTCAAGGAGCCCGCGATCGATCGCGAGGATTTCGAGGTTGGTGCCTACGCCGGCATCATGAGTATCGAAGACTTCGGCAGCAACGTCTCGTACGGACTGCGAATTGCGTACCACATTACTGAAGGATTCTTCATGGAAGCCTCGGTCGGACAGACCGACGGCGGGCTGACCAGTTTCGAGGTTCTATCCGGCGGCGCGCGACTGATTACTGACAGCGAACGCACGTTGACGTACTACAACCTGAATGTTGGTTACAACATCCTGCCGGGGGAGGTGTTCTTCGGCGAAGGGCGAGCTTATAACACCAACTTATATCTGATCGCGGGCCTTGGCTCGACGACATTCGCCGGTGACGATCGTTTTACCGTCAACCTCGGTGCGGGTTATCGCTTCCTGCTGACCGATTCGGTGGCGCTGCACCTCGATTTCCGCGATCACCTGTTCGATATCGACGTTCTCGGTGAAGAGAAGACGGCTCACAATCTGGAAGGCCACCTCGGCGTCACGGTGTTCTTCTGAGGCAGACGTCACATTCCGTACCGTTTTCCCTGGGATAAAGTTAGCGCTATGAATAAAGTCATTTCACGTACAGTTCGATTGCTCTTGCCGTTGTTCGCAATTGCTGCCTTGTCCGGCTGCAGCAGCATCGAGCCCTGGGTTAAGCCGTACGAACGCGACAAGCTGGCAGATCCGATCATGGCACTCGATGGTGACCCGGTATCGACCGCCTACATCCAACATGTTTTCGAAGCACGTGAGGGCGCTCGTGGCGGTGAAGGCGCTGCTGGTGGCGGCTGCGGCTGTAACTAACGGACTGTATTGATGATCCGCCGCGTATTGACGTTTGCTGCACTTTTGATGGCTTTCAGCGCCACGCACGCGGGCGTATTGCCCGACGATCGCGCTGATGTTCTGTACCATCTTTACGATGGCGGCGGTGTCCAGATTGACGGCCCTTCAGTCCTCGTTCGCAAGAAAGCCGGCAAGAGCCTGTCCTTCGTCGGCAACTACTATGTGGACATGATCAGTTCGGCGTCGATTGACGTCGTCACCACGGCCAGTCCATATACCGAAGAGCGCAAACAGTGGTCGCTGGGTATGGATTACCTGCGTGGCAACACCACCATGCGCGTCAATTATACGACCAGTGAAGAGTCTGATTTCGACGCGGAAACGGTCAGTTTCTCGGTCAGCCAGGATATGTTCGGTGACCTGACGACAGTAACGCTGAGTTATGCGCTGGGCGATGACCTCGTGCGGCGCTCGGATGACCCAACGTTCGAACGGCCGCTTGATCGACAGATCTATGGTGTCGGCTTTACCCAGATTTTGACCAAGAAACTCATTTCATCGCTGAACATCGAGACGATTACGGAAGAGGGATACCTGAATAATCCCTACCGGTCTGTGCGCTACTTCGATGCAGGCAGCGCGAGCGGCTACAGCTTCGAGCCGGAGCTTTATCCGAACACACGAACCAGCAATGCAGTGGGTCTGCGACTCCGATACTTCCTGCCGTATCGAGCGGCGTTGGAAGGTGAATACCGGTTCTTCACGGATACCTGGGATATTGAGGGTCATACAGGTTCGTTGAGTTACATCCACCCGTGGAAGGATTTCACCTTCACCGGCAAGTTCCGCTATCACGACCAGACGGGCGCGCATTTTTACAGAGACCTGTTCCCGGGACCGCAGGCCACGAATTTTCGCGGGCGAGACAAGGAACTCAGCGCGCTTACGAGTTACACGTTCAAGCTGCAGGCGGCATATGAATTCCTCAACGACGATGGCAACGACACCTGGGGGTTCATCAAGCGTGCAAAAGTAACCGCCTCGCTCAATATACTGAGCGTTGACTATCACGAATTCTCCGACCTGACGGCGCAGGAAGTGATTGGCAGCGAACCGCTCTATCAGCTGGACGCAAATATCTTTCAGATATACTTCTCTTTCTTCTACTGACGAATCGGGCCGAACGGCCTCCCAACAGGTGATAGTATTTGCGGCATCCTGAGACCGGATTCCGCACATGACCGTATTCATCGTTGCTGTTCTTGTTCTGCTCGCCGTTTTCTGCGTCACGCTCTATAACCGCCTCATTCGCAGTCGCAATCGAGTCGACACCTCCTGGAGCGATATAGATGTCCAGCTGCAACGCCGCCATGACCTGATTCCAAGGTTGGTTACCGCGGTCGATCAGTACGCCAAGTACGAACGCGCAACGCTTGAAGCTGTCACCGAATTGCGGACAGAGGCCATGCAGCAGGCTGATGTGCGGGCGCGCGGCAGGGTTGAAGAAAAGCTCAGCGCCGGAATCGGGCGGCTGATCGCACTGGCTGAGAACTATCCGGACCTGAAGGCGAATGAGAACTTCCTCAACCTGCAGAACGAACTGGTCGAAACAGAAAACTACCTGCAGTTCGCTCGGCGCTACTACAACGGGTCGGTTCGTGACTACAATACGATGACCGAAACGGTGCCGAGCAATATCATCGCCAGTTCGTTTAACTTCAAACCGAAGGATTTTTTCCAGAAGTCTTCGGACGAGGCAGCGAACGTGCCGCTCGCCCGGTTCGGGACAGTCGAATGAAAAACCTGACTGCCGTACTCCTGCTGTGCCTGCCGTTCGCTACGTTCGCTGAGGAGCGCATTCTTAGTTTTCACAGCGA
>JAIBDF010000064.1 GCA_024679535.1 Chromatiales bacterium | reverse complement strand
TCTGTTCGCGATTGCCGTAGAACAGCGCGACGCGGCTGTTGGGCTCCGACGTGAGGATCGAGGCAACAATCGACAGGATCGGCGTGATGCCACTGCCGGCGGCGAAAGCGATGTGCGTCTTGCCGTCCTGACGATCAGCATCCAGGTGAAAACGCCCGGTCGGCGGCATGACGTCGATCGAGTCACCGACATGCAGCTCATTCGCCGCAAACTCCGAGAACTGTCCGCCCGGCTGAACACGTACGCCAATTTCCAGTGGCCAGCAGCCGACTGGAGAACAAATGCTGTAGGTACGCCTTACGTGATTGCCGTCGCGCTCGATCTGGATCGGCAGGTGCTGGCCGGGCAGGAACGAAAACTCGTCGCGCAAATTATCAGGCACGTCGAAAGCGATGCGTACCGAATCGCGCGTCTCGCTGGTCTTGGCAACAACTTTCAGAGAGTGGAACTGTTTCATAGGCACTTGAAGTATTCGAAGGGCTCGAGGCAGTCGATGCAGCGGTACGAGGCTTTGCAGGCCGTCGAACCAAACTCACTAACGACTTGTGTGTTCGACGAGTCGCAACGCGGACAGGCGACAGGCCGATCCCGACGCTCGGGCGGCGCGATGCCGTAGACGCGGAGTTTCTTTCGGCCGTCTTCACTGATCCAGTCGGTTGTCCACGCCGGCGACAGCACGCGTTTGATACGCACGTCGCTAACGCCGCGGTCTTCGAGCGCAGCGACAACGCTGGCTTCGATGGCCTCGGTTGCCGGGCATCCCGAGTAGGTAGGAGTCAGCGAGACGGTCACGCCATTGCTGCAGTCCACGTCCCGCACAATACCGAGGTCCGTAATCGTCAGCACCGGAATCTCGGGATCCGGGACCTGTGACAGCCACTCCATAATCTGGTCCGACTCGTACACAGTCTCTACCACTCTGCCCCCGGGTAGACGCGCTGCAGGTGCTGCATTTCCGCCAGCAGAAAGCCGAAGTGTTCGGTGTGTTTGCCCTGCTTGCCACCGCTCGCCATCCACTGGTCGTCCGGCTGTTCGAGCTTTGCCTCGGCAACGAAGGCCGCGACATTTTTTTGCCACTGCAACTCGATTGCGGCGAGGTCCGGCCCATTGAACTCATTGAGCATGGCATCGTCGAGTTCGTCAGCAACAAACATTTCCCCGGTGAAGCACCAGAGCTTGTCGAGCGATGCCTGCACGCGAGCATGACTTTCCTCGGTGCCGTCACCAAGGCGAACCAGCCACTGACTACTGTGGCGCAAGTGGTAACGCACTTCCTTGATCGCCCGTGCGGCAATCGCGGCAATGCCTTCGTCGGCACATTGCGTCAGCGACTCGAGCAGCAATACATACCAGGATTCAAACAACAGCGCGCGCACCGTTGAATCGCCGAAATGACCGTTCGGCTGTTCGACCAGCAACAGGTTACGGTACTCATGCTCGGGTCGCAGGAATGCAAAATCATCTTCCGTCCGCCCTCCGCCCTCGCACTCAGCCGCGTAGGTGTAGAACATGCGCGCCTGCCCGATATAGTCGAGCGAAAAGTTGGCGTTGGCCAGTTCTTCTTCAAGCTCAGGGCTTGCCGCCACGAGTTCGATCATCCGCTGCCCAAGCACGAGCGCATTGTCGCCAAGGCGCGTCGCATAGGTGGCCGGGATTGCCCTGTTGCTCACAGGTTTTCCACCTCGTCAGGAATCTCATAGAACGTCGGGTGCCGGTAAATCTTGTCTTCCGCCGGCTCGAAGAACGCTGCCGTCTCGGCAGGGTCGGAGGCTATGATCTGATCGGATCGTACAACCCAGATGCTGACTCCCTCGCTGCGACGCGTGTACGTATCCCGTGCGTTGCTCAGCGCCATTTCATCATCGGCTGCGTGCACACTGCCAGCGTGCCGATGACTCAGCCCCGAGTGGCTGCGAATGAAAACTTCGTATAAAGGCCATTCCTGTTTGCTCATGGGTTTTCCTCAGGCCGCGGCAGATCTTGCGGCTTTCTTTTCAGCGTGCGCGCGCGCGGCTTCCCTGACCCAGGCACCGTCGTCCTGCGCTTTGCGGCGCTTGGCCATGCGTTGTTTGTTGCACGGGCCGTTGCCCGCAATAACATCGAAGAACTCCTGCCAATCGATATCGGAGTGCTCGTAATGTCCCGACTCTTTGTTGAACGTCAGTTTGTCGTCGGGAACGGTCAGTCCCAGGAACTCCGCCTGTGGAACGGTAACGTCGATGAATTTCTGACGAAGTTCGTCGTTGCTGAAACGCTT
The DNA here is from genome assembly GCA_024679535.1 of Chromatiales bacterium. Lineage (GTDB taxonomy): Bacteria > Pseudomonadota > Gammaproteobacteria > Steroidobacterales > Woeseiaceae > UBA1847. The sequence goes on along the minus strand of JAIBDF010000064.1, from coordinate 16,923 downwards.
GATCTTCCAGGCCATGGATTGCGCAGAGTGACTGGAACTCGCGTCATTCGGCCCGAACATCATCAGGGCCGGCCACCAGAATCGGTTCAACGCGTCCTGTGCCATGGCTTTTTGCTCGGCCGTCCCCCGGCACAGCGTCAGCATCAGTTCATAGCCCTGTCGCTGATGGAAACTCTCTTCCTTGCAAACGCGAACCATGGCGCGCGAATACGGACCGTAGGAGCAACGGCACAGCGGAATCTGGTTCATGATCGCCGCGCCGTCCACCAACCAGCCAATGGCGCCGATATCGGCCCAGGTCAGCGTCGGGTAGTTAAAAATACTTGAGTACTTGGCTTTGCCCGACAGCAGGTCGCCGACCATCTCGTCGCGCGAAACACCCAGCGTCTCGGCGGCACTGTAGAGGTAAAGGCCGTGCCCCGCTTCGTCCTGCACTTTGGCCAGCAGAATCGCTTTGCGCTTCAGGGTCGGCGCCCGCGTCAGCCAGTTGCCTTCTGGCTGCATTCCGATTATTTCCGAATGCGCGTGTTGCGATATTTGCCGGATCAATGTGCGGCGGTACGCTTCGGGCATCCAGTCCTTGGCCTCGATTTTCTCCTCGGCATCAATGCGAGCCTGGAATACATCGAGCTGCGCTGCGGTCTCTTCGCCGCGCGCACCGGGATCACCCTTGCCTGACTGATCAAGGCCTTGCGTGTACATAGGAGAACTCCTCGGGGGACTTTATTAAAATGTCACAGGTTTTCGATATTTTCCTGATATTTCGTATCACTTTCAAGCGCTAATTACGGAAGCCCCGCTGCTGGCGGACCGCCCTCGAAAGATAGCGACCACCTCATCCTGCTGGTTGCGCACCTCGACCGTGTACAAGCCGCGTCGACGGCCGCGATAATCCTCGACGGCGGTCGCCGTTAACTGGTCACCACGCGTCGCCGGTCGCAGAAACTCGATTTGTGCCGCGGCTGCGAAGGTCTGCTGATCATAGGCGTTGCAGGCGAACGCGAACGCCGTATCAGCCAGTGCAAATGTGAGCCCGCCATGTATGACGTCGAAACCGTTCACCATGTCATCACGAACCGTCATGGTCGCCACAGCTTTGCCCGGTTCGGGGATCTGGATAGCAATGCCCAGGGCGGCGGATGCCTTATCCGCCGCCAACATGGCATCAGCGCATCGTCTGGCCGTCTTCAAGTCACTCATTGCTCACCTTTTGCTGCGGGTTGAGTCCGCCAAAGCGGCGCATGAATAAGCGTGACGGCGGTGGCAGCGGCCCATCGGCCGTCTCCATCATGCTGTCGAGGTGTGCGTCGGCCTGCGCATGCACGCCACGATACAAGTTGCGGCACAGCTGATACGCGGCTGCGCCATGCCAGTTGGCGGGTAACAGTTCTGCCGGAAGCCAGGGATCGCGCAAGAGCACCTTCCGGTACTCCTGGATTAGCAGGGTCCGGATCAGGAAAGCCTCCCTGTTCGTCCCAGCTCGCCTGCCAGACAGCGCTTTATAGACAGGGCGAAAGCGCTGCACGAACTCGGCATAGCGCGCGTCGATCTCGTCGAGGTTCCAGCAATCACGCGTTAGCTCACGCATCGCTGCTTCACCATGGACGGTCTGCCCGCGCATTACGACCAGCGAATTGGCGACACCAAGTCGCCGCATCGTCACGTCGAGTTCAGCAAACTCCGGAGACGGATGGGCAAGAACGTTGGCGGACAGCGGACCGAATCCGAGCCAACCACACTCGCGACGCACGGTCTCCCGAGTCGCGGTATCGAGTCCCGACAGCAGCAGCAGACACCAGTCGCCATCCCAGTGATCCACCGGCTCGCCGTAGATTCGCTTCGTCGCCTGCTCAAACTGTTCCCTGCCGTCTTCCGTCAGGCTGTAATACGAGCGTCGGCCGATCTGTTGTGACTGCAACCAGCCGTCCTTCGCGAGACGAAATACCGACGTTCGGACGAGGCGTTCGCTGATGCCAAAATCCGCCATCGTATTGATCAGGCTACCAAGCCAGACCGTACCGCCGCGCGGCGCGATGGCATCACCGAAGACTGTTGTAATCAGAGAACCTGCGCGCAATGTGGGCCGCGCACGAAATTCGTCGACGAGATTCTTGCAGGCGCTCTGGATGCTCATTTGGGCCCAGCTTGCTTTCGGTGGGCCTGACCGTACAATTTGATACGATTTTTATCAAATAATTGCGAGTTCCGTATGACAAGCAAACTTGGCAACCTGGTCCTCGACGAATGGGTCGATGGTGATGGCGATGGCAACACCCTCATCAGCGCCGTCAACGGCGAGCCCGTGGCCCGGATCACCAGCGATGGACTCGATTTCGCCGATATGCTGCAGCATGCACGCAATGTCGGCGGCGCCAACCTGCGCCAGCTCACCTTCCATGAGCGCGGTGAAATGCTCAAGGCCCTCGCCCAGTACCTCATGGAGCACAAGAAGGAGTTTTACGGTCTCTCGACCGAGACCGGCGCCACCCGCAGCGACAGCTGGGTCGATATCGAAGGCGGCATCTCGACGCTGTTCGTGTTCTCCAGCAAGGCCCGGCGCGAGATGCCCAACGATCACGTGTACCTGGACGGCCCCCCGGAGCAACTGTCAAAAAACGGGACATTTCTCGGGCAGCACATCTACACACCCAAGCTGGGCGCGGCAGTGCATATCAACGCGTTCAACTTTCCCTGCTGGGGCATGCTCGAGAAACTCGGGCCGGCGCTAATCGCGGGCGTTCCTGCGATCGTCAAGCCAGCGTCAAGCACCGCGTATTTGACCGAGCTCATGGTGCGTCGCATCCATGCGTCGGGCATCCTGCCCGACGGCGCACTGCAGTTGATCTGCGGCAGCGTGGGCAACCTGTTTGATCACCTGAATTGCCAGGACACCATCGCGTTTACGGGCTCGAAAAACACGGCCGAATTCCTGCAGGAACATCCGCGCGTGGTCAGCGAATCGGTCGCCTTTACGGCAGAAACCGATTCGCTCAATTCGTCGATTCTTGGGCCCGATGCGCTGCCCGGCACGCCTGAATTCGACCTCTACATACAAGAAGTCACGCGTGAGATGACGGCCAAGGCCGGGCAGAAATGCACAGCGATACGCCGCATCATTGCGCCGGCGTCGTTTGCCGGAGAACTCGTGGAAGCGCTCGCGAAATCACTGGGCGAAATCCGGATCGGCAACCCGGCGAGCAAGGACGTCGACATGGGCGCCCTGGCCAGCCAGGGGCAGCGCGACGAGGTACGAGACCGCGTCAATGAGCTTTCGCACCAGGCGGATATCGTCTATGGCGGCACTGACGACTTTGATGTTGTCGACGCCGACGCTGCCAGGGGCGCGTTCTTTATGCCGACATTGCTGCATTGCCAAAGGCCGTTAACGTCGCACGCCGTGCACTCTGTAGAGGCGTTCGGCCCGGTCAGTACGGTGCTGCCGTACACCAATCTCGATGAGGCGATCGAATTGTCACGCCTGGGCGAAGGCAGCCTGGCCGGCTCCATCGTCACCAACGACAATGCTGTTGCGCGCAAGCTCGTGCTGGGAACGGCCGCCTATCACGGTCGCATAGTGGTCATTAATCGCCATTGTGCCGCGGAATCGACCGGGCACGGCTCGCCTTTGCCCCACCTCGTCCACGGCGGACCAGGTCGTGCGGGCGGTGGTGAAGAAATGGGCGGGATACGGGGCGTCAAGCACTACATGCAACGCACCGCCATCCAGGGCTCACCGCAGACACTGACGGCGATCGGCAACCGCTGGATTCGAGGGGCCGACCAGAAAGATCCCGGTGTGCATCCGTTCCGCAAGACCTTCGAACAACTGGAAATCGGGGACACGCTCGTCACGGACTCTCGTGAAGTAACGCTCGAGGATATCCAGCATTTCGCCGATTTCACGGGCGATACGTTTTACGCGCACACCGATGAAGAAGCTGCGGCGAAGAACCCGTTTTTCGAAGGGCGAGTCGCTCACGGCTACCTGATCGTGTCATTCGCGGCGGGCCTGTTTGTCGATCCGGACTTTGGCCCCGTGCTCGCCAATTACGGCGTCGACGACCTGCGCTTCGCCAAGCCGGTCAATTACGGGGACACGCTGCGCGTTCGACTGGCCTGTAAACAGAAGACCCTGAGGGCCGGAACAGGCTATGGCGAGGTTCGCTGGGATGCCGAGGTTACCAACCAGGACGAGGAAATCGTGGCTCAGTACGACGCTCTGACCATGGTTGCGACTAATGAACAGTGGGCATCCGTGCAATAGGTTCTATATAATGCGCGCCCTTTGCAGCACACGACTAAAGGACGCGCATGACCACGGCCAAGATCATCTACACAAAGGTCGACGAGGCTCCGGCCCTCGCCACGTACTCGTTCCTCCCTATTGTCAAGGCGTTTACCGATGCCGCCGGCATCGAAGTAGAAACGCGTGATATTTCGCTTGCAGGCCGCATTCTCGCGACTTTTCCCGAAAATCTGACCGCCGAACAGCGCGTCGAAGATGCGCTGGCCGAGCTCGGTGATCTCGCCAAGACGCCGGCCGCCAACATCATCAAGCTGCCAAACATCTCGGCATCAATCCCGCAGCTTGTGGCAGCGATTGAAGAGCTGCAGTCGCAGGGCTTCACCATCCCGGACTTTCCCGAGGAGCCAGCGAACGACACGGAGAAGGCGATCGCCGAGCGTTATGCCAAGGTATTGGGTAGTGCGGTAAACCCGGTGCTGCGCGAAGGTAACTCGGATCGTCGCGTCGCCATTGCTGTAAAGAATTTCGCGAAGGCCCATCCGCATCGTATGGGTGCGTGGAGTGCAGACTCCAAATCGCACGTTGCCCATATGGACGACAAGGATTTTTACTCAAGCGAGCAATCGGCCATCGTTGCCAAGGCAGGCAACCTGCGTATCGAACACACCGACAACGACGGCAATGTGACGGTATTGCGCGAGGCGGTACCAGTGCTCGAACATGAAGTTGTCGACGCGTCGGTCATGGACTGTGAAGCATTGCAGGCCTTTTTCGCAAAGGAAATCGAGTCTGCCAAGGAACAGGGTGTGCTGTTCTCAGTGCACCTTAAAGCCACAATGATGAAAGTGTCCGATCCCATTATGTTCGGCCATTGTGTACGCGCCTATTACAGCGACGTATTCGCCAAACACGGTGCACTCTTCGACACGATCGGCGTTGATGCCAACAACGGTATCGGCGACGTCTACGCGAAGATCGAGGAGCTGCCCGACGCGCAGCGTGACGAGGTCAAAGCTGACATCGCGGCCGTATACGAAACGCGCCCGGAACAGGCGATGGTTGACTCGGACAAAGGGATCACGAACCTGCACGTGCCGAGCAACGTCATCATCGACGCATCAATGCCTGCAGCGATCCGCACGTCAGGCCAGATGTGGGGACCCGACGGGTCACTGCATGACACCAAGATGGTCATTCCCGATCGCTGCTATGCCGGGATTTACCAGGAAATCATGCAGGACTGCAAGGATAACGGTGCATTTGATGTGACGACGATGGGCAATGTCTGCAACGTCGGGCTCATGGCACAGAAAGCGGAAGAATACGGCTCACACGACAAGACTTTTGAAATCGCCGCCGATGGCAATGTCACCGTCATCGACGATGACGGCAATGTCGTCATGCAGCACGCCGTCAATGCCGGTGATATCTGGCGCATGTGCCAGACCAAGGACCTGCCGATTCGCGACTGGGTCAAACTCACGGTTACACGGGCACGCGCAACAGGGTCTGCTGCAATCTTCTGGCTCGATGAGAATCGAGCCCACGATCGCAATCTGATCGGACTCGTCAATACTTACCTGGTCGAGCATGACACGGACGGACTCGACATCCGTATCGAGGCTCCCGTCGCAGCGATTCGAGCGACGCTGAAACGCGTTCGTGCTGGCGAGGACACGATCTCGGTGACAGGCAACGTCCTGCGCGACTACCTCACCGACCTCTTTCCTATTCTTGAGCTCGGTACCAGTGCCAAGATGTTATCGATCGTGCCACTGCTGGCAGGCGGCGGCCTGTACGAGACGGGGGCCGGTGGTTCCGCGCCGAAGCACGTGCAGCAATTCAATGCCGAGGGGCACCTGCGGTGGGATTCGCTGGGAGAGTTTCTCGCCCTTGCCGTATCGATTGAGGACCTCGCCGACAAGACCGGTAGTCGGCCGGCACGCATTATCGCAAAGGCGCTTGACGAGGCGAACGGCCGGTACCTCGAAGAGAACAAGTCGCCGTCACGTAAGGTCAACGAAATCGACAATCGTGGCAGTCACTATTACCTCGCGACGTACTGGGCACAGGCCGTAGCGGCAAATGGAGAAGACGAAGCCCTGGCGGCACGCTTCGCGGCAGCTGCACAGGCTCTGGCTGATAACGAAGCTGCGATCGTCGCAGAACTGCTCGCCGCACAGGGCGATGCAGTTGATATCGGCGGCTACTACCAGCCGATCGACGCACTCGCCAGCGCGGCCATGCGCCCGAGTGCGACGCTCAACGGCATCATCGATTCGATCTGAGCACCTTTAAGTCCAAGTCATTGAGTTGAATTTTTTTTCGCCCTGATTACTGTATGCATTTACAAAATCGATCCGAGGGCGTTCACGCAAATTACGAAGCCTTCTGATCTTGTTTTGATACTCAATTGCAGAGGTTCGTGGTCGCATTCGCGACTGAGCCTCTGATTTGTTGCACGGGCTGAAACCTTGGCCAGTCTTTCTGATGACCGAGCGCGGCGATACCGATTCCAACCTTCGGATATATGGCGAACAGACTCTCGAAACCTCCTTAACCGCCCGCATGGCCGTCATTTCCTGCAAGGTTTTGAAACGCAATATTCCATGACTATCTGTGCCCGCATTTACGCTCAACACCGCGCGGGCAAATTGCGCCAGTTCCCGGGCGTTCGTTTCCCATGAACTTCCCCACGGCTCATCCTGACGTGATTACACCTAAAGCGGCGTTGTACAATAGAGTTGATCCGCCCAGCCACGATCCCGATCTTCCTGGCTATCGTCCCAGGCGTAGGGGTCATTAATTATCTCAATCTCCTTTGCGATCAAACAATCTTCCAGAGATGTAAATATTGGTTGGTTTGCTCTGAATGATATGGAACTGTCATCTGGGCAATGACCCCAAAAGAAACCATCGAAATGGATTGTGCATTGAACCATAGTGGAGTCGTTGTTGGGCGGAGGGTCTTCACCTTCAGTACCACCGCCGCCGCAGGCAGCCAGCGCGAACGCCAGGCCAATTAGTATGCGTTCTTTCATTTCCTGTCCTTTCGTCCGGATTGCTCCACTTCAGGCTCAGGGTGCCAAAAGGGCCGCCGTCAGAACTGATCGTTATCTGATTCTTCTCTTAGGATAGGGCCTGATTTAACGCGTCGTCGGCCCGGCAAAAGACAGCGCTACTGATCTCAGTCAACACGAAAGAATTTTCTGTTTTGTGTAATTATGGCTTGGCAGCCGTTGCGGAGAGGACCCTTGGCAGAAGCAACCCGGTCGTCCAATAATAACAAGGTGAGTTGCGAGAGCTTATCGCCCTGGCCGGCAATAGAAACCGGAGCCGTCGCGTTTTTACTGGACGCGCGTGACGACTTTGAGGCCGGGCTGCTGCGCGACTGGGTCGAATCCCGAAGGCCGAGCGGCGATTCACAACGTCGACATTCGTTTATCAGGCTCCCTAAGGGCCGCGCGGACGATTTGCTGGCCGCCGTGATGGAACTGGACGATGATGTCTGGATGCAACCTTTGCGCATTGCGTGGTTGCCGACCTCGCATTCGGGCGGCAATCGCTCCCTGCAGGACTTCTTCTACGGACGTATTGCCGAGCCCGGCAGAATACGGCGGCGGATAATTGCGAAGCACCGGCCGGAACGGCTCGCTTACGTTGTCGGTACCGGTGCCGGCCTTCACGAGCTGCGCGAACGGCAGACCGAGGCCAATGTTGCCGAAGATGACATGTCACAGTATGTCGCCAACCAGGCGTTGATCGCGCTGGAGCGCTCGGAGCGCCTGATACGCGGTGCAAGATACAAGGTCCCGCGTATCCTTGAGAACGACGTATTTGCAAATGCCGACTTTCAGAACCTCATCGAGAATGTCGCACAACAAGGCGACCGCTCAACGCAGGACGTCACGGGACAAGCCGCACGGTATCTGCGGGAAATGGCAGCGACTCAGACGCCGTTCACACTCGATATGATGAATGCGCTCTATCGAGCGGCATGCCGCAGCCACCACGATGCGAAGATCAATGTCGACAATTCGCAGCTCGAACGAGTCGCGGAGACGATGGGGGCTCGTCCCGTCGTGTTCCTGGTTAGTCACAAATCAATGCTCGATACGATGGCCCTGTCGCTCGTGCTGTTCGATGCGGATCTGCCGTTACCGCTCACGTTCGGCGGTATCAACCTGAACAAGCCGGGTCTCGGAGCTCTCGCCCGCCGCAGCGGTATCATCTTTTTGCGTCGCTCGTTTCAAGACAACGAAATCTACAAGGCGACGTTTCGCCGCTACATCGACTACCTGATCGAAAAGCGGTTTTCGCTGCTCTGGGCGTTGGAAGGAACACGCTCGCGCACCGGTAAGCTGCTGCCCCCGCGGTTCGGTCTGTTCAGTTATGTCGTCGAGTCGATACTGAGAACGAGGTTGTACGACGTGACGTTCATTCCCGTCAGCGTTGCCTACGACCAAATCACGGAAGTCGAAGACTACTCGATCGAACAACGTGGCCAGACGAAAAAGCCCGAGGGCATGACGTGGCCACTCCGCTTCTTAAAGAGTGGCCGGTCACGCGGCCAGATCCATTTGCGTTTTGGCGAAGGCTTGACGATCAAAGAACTGGTCGAGCCTGCCGAACTCGAAGCCGGTATCGACGATCAAAGAAAACGAACGCTTGTGCCAACCCTGGCATTCGAAGTCGCCGTAAGACTGAACGCGGCGACGCCCATCACGGCAACAGCGATCGTCACGCTGATCCTGCTTGCCAGCGGCAACCATGCGCAGAGCCTCGCTGAAATTCAGGCATTGGCTCGCGCCGGAGCGACCCTGATCCGGCGTCGACATCTGGAAATCGTCGGTCGCTCGAACTTTCGGGACGAAAACGCTGTTCGCTCGACGCTCGATGCACTCCACGAGACGGGCATCGTCAGCTACCTGGACGATGGCACAGAGCGACTCTATACCATCAGCGACGACCAGCACCTCAACGCCGCTTACTATCGCAACACAGCGATCCACTACTTTATTCTCGATGCGTTCGTTGAGGTTGCGTTGCTGGACGCAGCATCCGTATCCGACGATCTGACCGAGGCTTTCTTCGTGAGGGCGAGCGAGCTACGGGAACTCTTCAAATTCGAATTTTATTTTCCGCGGAAGGCCGACTATCGCGCCGAAATTGCAAAGCGGATGGGCGACCGATTTGCGGGCTGGGAAGATACGGTTGAACGTAGCGATACAGGTGGACACGCCGTACTTGCTGCGGTTCAACCGCTCGTCGCTCATGGCGTGCTGCGTTCATTTGTCGATGCCTATCGCATCGTCGCGAGCTTACTTGTGACTGCAGGTCCGGATGGCATCGACGACGAAGGCAGCTTCCTGTCGCGATGCCTGAAGATGGGCAAACAACAGCTGCTCCAGGGGCGCGTGTTCTCGGCCGAGTCGATCTCGAAGTCGTTATACGCAACCGGCCTCAAGCTCGCCGACTACAGAGGACTGCTTGCGCCCAGCCAGGAGGAGGCGCGTCACGACTTCCACCAGGAATTCTGCCGTATTAGCGGCCGACTGGACGAAATACTCTCGATCGCGCTGGCCAAGACCAACGATTGACACACTACTGTCCGGCAGCGCTGCAGAAGCGGCAAAGAAACCGCAGTTTTATTTGAGTGGCAGTGCTGTGTCGGCCTTGATCTCTTTGAGCACGATGTTGGACCGGACCTGTGACACGCCGGGCAGACGAAATATGAAGTCGTCCAGAAAGGCGTTATAGGCGTCGATGTCGGCGACGACGACACGCAGGTGAAAATCGGATTCGCCGCTGGTCGCGAAGCATTCGAGTATTTCAGGATGGCGGTGAACTTCGCGAATGAACCGATCGACGTTTTCCCGTTCGTGACGCGCCAGTGACACGTGTACGACCGACGAGAAACCAAAGCCCGCTTTATTGCGATTTAAAACGACAGCGTAACGATCAATGATGCCCGCTTCCTCCAGGCTTTTTACGCGACGCCAGCAGGCCGAACTCGACGTGCCCGTGCGCTCACCCAGTTCCTGCATCGTGAGACGGCTGTCCAGCTGTAGCTCCGAGAGAATTTGGCGGTCTTTGCTGTCAAGCATCCTTTTCATCCCGATTTTTCACGAAATCCGGCATATTATACCGAATATCTGCCTTTAAGCGGAATGATAGGCACCCTTTCTCGCGCCCGACCTGCAATACTTCCTGACTATGCTTGATAACTACGAACTTCTTGATCGCTACCGGCGCGAGTCAGGTCGCGTCCTCATGACCGGCACACAGGCGCTGGTCCGCATCGCGCTCATGCAACGCACCGTGGATGTGGCCGCCGGCCTCAATACGGCAGGCTTTATCAGCGGCTATCGCGGTTCGCCGCTCGGCATGGTGGATCAGGAGCTGTGGCGGGCCCGGCGTTTTCTCGAAGAGAGCAACATCGAGTTCCTCCCGGCGGTTAACGAAGATCTGGCTGCCACCGCTGTGCTCGGTTCACAGCAGGTCGAAACCGACCCGGGCAAGACCGTCGATGGCGTTTTTGGCATCTGGTACGGCAAGGGGCCGGGTGTTGACCGGGCCGGTGATGCACTCAAGCACGGCAATGCCTATGGCAGCTCGCCGACGGGTGGCGTGTTGGTTGTCGCGGGCGATGACCATGGCTGCATCTCGTCTTCCATGCCGCACCAATCTGATGTGGCGTTCCTGACGTTCATGATGCCGCACCTGAATCCGGCCAGTGTCGCCGAATACCTGGAGTTCGGCCTGTACGGGATCGCTCTGTCACGTTTTTCGGGCATGTGGGTAGGATTCAAAGCGATCACTGAAACTGTCGAGTCCGCGATGTCGGTAGAACTACCGCCCTATCGGCAGTTCGTAACCCCGGGCGACTTTGTCGTGCCGCCAACCGGCCTGCATTACCGCTGGCCGGACTTTCCCGGACCACAGATCGAGGAACGACTCGAGGCGAAGAAAGCGGCCACACTGGCCTTCGCCGCCGCCAACCCGATTGACCGCAAGATCTTCGACGTACCGAACGCGCGTTTCGGCATCGTGACAACGGGCAAGGCGCATCTCGACCTCATGGAAGCACTGCGCTTGCTCGGCATTGATGCGGATGAAGCCAGTCGAATTGGCATCGACGTCTACAAGGTCGGCATGGTCTGGCCGCTTGAGCCGACGGGCGCACTCGATTTCGTACAGGAAAAACACGAAGTCCTCGTCGTGGAAGAAAAACGCGGCATCATTGAAAGTCAGTTCAAGGAATACTTCTACGACTATCCCGGGCACAAGCCCAAACGCATGGTCGGCAAGGAAGACGAGAACGGCGAGCACCTTGTGCCCTGGATCGGCGAGCTGTCACCGCTGCAACTCGCACCCATCGTCGCCGGTCGCCTGGACCATGAGTTCGGCGGTAATCGTTTCAGGCGCCGCGCCGAAGAACTGGCGCAGCTGCGCGGGTCCGAAATTACAGTCGAAGGCGCGACCCGCAGACCCTATTTCTGCAGCGGCTGCCCGCACAACATATCAACGAAAGTACCCGAAGGATCCAAAGCGCTGGCCGGCATCGGCTGCCATTTCATGGCGAGCTGGATGGGACGGGACACGGACGGCCTGATCCAGATGGGCGGCGAAGGTGTCAACTGGATCGCACGTTCGAAGTTCAACGGCGGCCAGCATGTTTTCCAGAATCTCGGTGACGGCACGTACTATCACTCCGGGTCGCTTGCGATCCGGCAGTCGATCGCTGCCAACACCAACATCACCTACAAGATTCTCTTCAACGATGCCGTCGCCATGACAGGCGGCCAGCCTGTAGACGGCCCACTGTCCGTACAGAGTGTCGCCCATGCGGTACGCGCGGAAGGCGTCGAGCGCATAGCGCTGGTGTCGGATGAGCCCGAGTTGTTCGACGCAGGTGAATTTCCGGTCGATACCACCATCGCGCATCGCCGCGAACTCGACAGCGTACAGCGAGAGCTTCGCGAAATTCCCGGCGTCACCGTGTTGATCTATGCGCAAACCTGCGCAACGGAAAAACGGCGGCGGCGCAAGCGCGGCAAGCTCGAGGACCCGAACAAGTTCGTGGTCATCAACGAGCTCGTCTGCGAGGGCTGCGGTGACTGTTCAGTCGAGTCGAATTGCCTGTCGGTCATTCCGAAGGAAACCCCATTTGGGCGCAAGCGGCAGATCGACCAGAACAGCTGCAACAAGGACTATTCCTGCGTTAATGGTTTCTGCCCGAGTTTTGTAACGGTTGAGGGCCAAATCGACCGGACGAGGGCCGCGGCCGCGTTTCAGGATGAACTCGAAGCGCTGGGAAGCGCGCTGCCCGGCGCCGAGATTCCAGCCATCGATTCGTGTTACGACCTGCTGGTGACCGGCGTCGGCGGCACAGGCGTTGTTACGATCGGCGCGCTGATCACCATGGCTGCCCATCTCGAGGGCAAGGGCGCCACTGAGCTCGATTTCATGGGCTTCGCGCAAAAGTTCGGGCCCGTGTTGAGCTACCTGCGTATTGGCGAAAAGCCCGCCGATATCAACCAGGTACGCATTGAACCGGCGCGGGCCGACGCCCTGATCGGTTGCGACCTGGTCGTAAGCTCATCACCCAAGGCATCGATCACTTACCAGCAAGGCCATACGCGCGCCCTGGTCAATACGGCAGAGATGCTCACCGCTGACTTCATTCAACACCGCGACGCGAATCTGCGAGTAGATGACAGGCTCGCTGCGATAGGCACCGCGGTCGGCGAGGAAATGCTCTCTGCACTCGATGCCAATGGACTGGCACAAAAGCTCATGGGCGACACGATCTACGCCAATATCCTCATGACGGGCTGTGCCTGGCAGCAAGGCCTGATCCCGGTCTCGCTCGACGCCTTGCATCGTGCAATCGAACTTAATGGCATCAAGGTCGAAGCCAACAAACAGGCGTTCACCTGGGGTCGCATTGCGGCGCACGACCCCGTTGCTATCGAAAAACTGCTCGGCACGAACGAAGCGACCAGGAGCGAATCGCTTGACGACATGATCGAAATTCGCCGCGAATTTCTCGTTGGCTACCAGAATGCCGCCCTCGCCGACCGCTACGCCGCACTGATCGAAAAGGTTCGCGCAGCAGAGGCCTCCATTGGCAACGGCGATAGCCTGAGTCGCGCGGTGATACGGGCCTGGTTTCGCCTGCTGAGCTACAAGGACGAGTACGAGGTCGCGCGCTTGCACACGAGCCCTGAGTTTCTTGCGTCAGTGCGGCGCGACTTCGGCGACAAGGCGAAACTCAGATTCCACCTCGCACCTCCGTTGCTCGGCGGCAAGAAGGATGCACGCGGCAGGCCGTTGAAGCGTGAATTCGGCGCCTGGATCCTGCCGGTCTTCGGACTGCTCGCGCGCCTGAAGGGACTTCGCGGTACTGCGTTCGACGTCTTCGGATATACAGCCGAGCGCCGCATGGAACGTGAACTGATCACCGAGTTTGAGAGCGTGCTCAGTGACGCACTGCCGACACTCGATGCCGCCAATTACGATGAACTGCTCACCAGAGTGCGGGCTTACCTTGATCTGCGAGGATTCGGACCTGTTAAGGAGCAGGCGATTCAGGAGATGCGCACCACCGGTTGACGTGCGAGTATCGCGCCATGGCAGGTATTCAATACGAGCACACGTCGCGCCCTAAAGAGGGCGAGACTCTTACCATGGCGGATGGCATCACCTGGCTGCGCATGCCGCTGCCCATGTCTCTGAACCATATCAACCTGTGGTTGCTGCGCGATGACAATGGCTGGGTCATCGTCGATACAGGTGTCGACATACCCGCAAGCCGTGACATTTGGCGCACGACGTTTGAAACCGTCATGCGTAATGACCCGGCGACACATGTCATTGCGACACATCTGCACCCGGACCACGTTGGCTGTGCCGGCTGGCTCGTCGACGAGTTCGACGTTGATCTGTGGATGACCCGAGAGGAGTACATGCTGTGCCGGCTGCTCACCAGCGATACCGGAAAAGAAGCACCTGAGGAAGGGATGCGCTTCTACAAAGCGGCTGGATTTTCCGAAGAACAGCTCGCGTTGTATAAGAAGAGATTCGGCATGTTCGGCAGGGTTGTCGGTGAGTTACCCCATTCCTACAAACGTATGCAGGATGGAGAGCGGTGGCTGTTTGCCGGCCAGGAATGGGAAGTCATTGTTGGCCGCGGACATTCCCCTGAGCACGCCTGCCTTTTTGACCGCGCTCGCAACATCCTGATCTCTGGCGACCAGATCCTGCCCACGATTTCGCCAAACGTCAGCGTCTGGCCAACGGAGCCGCAGGCGGATCCGCTGCGGGACTGGTTCGATTCAATTGACAAACTCGAGCGCGCACTGCCTGAAGATGTGCTGGTACTTCCTGCGCACGGCAAGCCGTTTCGCGGCGCGCATGTGCGTCTTGAGCAGTTGCGCAGGGAACATACCGATAATCTCGACAAGCTCATCGCGACCAGCCAGGAACCTCGACGCGCCGTTGATGTCTTCGGCGAATTATTCAACTCGAACATCAGTGACGGTAACCGGGTCATGGCGGCTGGCGAAGCGCTGTCGCACCTGAACTACCTGTGCAACACAGGTGACATGTGTGCAGAGCCGGATGACGACGGCGTCACCTGGTATCGGCGCGCCTGACGGCGTCGACTAGCTGTGGAACCCGAATGTCGTCCCAATGTGCATCGAAACGACAAGGAATACTGCAGCTAACGCAAACATTTTCAGCAGTAACGGCCCCACGAACCGAAACCACGCCGCATAAGGCACCCTGCCGAGCGCCAGCGCACCCATCACGAGTGCGCTTGTCGGCACGATCATGTTCGTGAACCCGTCGCCAAACTGGTAGGCAAGGACAGCGGTTTGCTGTGGAACACCCGTAAGCGTTGCCAGCGGCGACATGATGGGCATCGTGACGAACGCCTGGCCGCTTCCCGACGGAATGAAGAAGTTGCAGATTGTCTGCACGACCAGCATTCCAAGGGCCGACGCCTCCGCGGGTAGTCCTTCGAGCAGGCCGGCAATTGAAAACACGACGGTATCGATGATTTGTCCATCGGACATCACAACTTCGATGGTGCGCGCGAAGCCGACCAGCAGCGCGGCCGGAGTCATCGCCGCCGCCCCTTCAAGGAAGGTGCGACTGGTATCTCCCGCAGACATGCCAGCGATGAGTGCCGCAACCAGACCGATACCGAGGAAGATTGCGTTGAGCTCAGTGATATACCAGTGGTGTTCGGATACGCCGTAGACAAATGCCACGAGACCAAGAATGAACACGGCGAGAATGGCGACACGCCGGGCATTGAAATGCAGATCGCCTGGCGCCTCGAATCCGGTGCTGTAGTCAACGTGTGCGACGAGGCTGCTCGCTGGCTCGGCCTGAACACGCATTGCGTAGCGATAGATATGGTGAAACGCCACGGCCAGGAACCCGAACATCATGATCAGCCGAAAGCCCCACCCAGACGTCAGGGGGACACTCGCAATGTTCTGCGCGATGAGCACGCCAAAAGGATTGATACCGGCACAGGCCCAGCCAATTCCATAGGGTATCCACACCATGCCCATCGCAACAATGGCATCCATGCGCATTGCCAGGCTCATCGTCACTATGATCGGGACGAGTGGCACGTACTCCTCGCCCATGCCAATCGTGAAGGACCCAATACTAAAGAGCAGCAGGCAGCCTCCAATGAGCAACCACGGACTTTTGCCAAGTCGCTCTACCGCGCCATGCAACGCCGCGTCGATCGCCCCGGTTTTGCGTAGCACGGCGATCACGCCACCAACGAGGAAAATTAGAAAAATGATGCCCTGTGCGGACTCGAGGCCATCGGTAATCGCCATCAGAAAATGCCACAACGGCAAAGTGACGGTGTCTTCAGCATTCAAGCTCTCGAAGGTACCGTCAACGACAACCATGCGGTCCGGATTGTCCGTTGCAGGAACGCGCTCAAATTCGCCGTGCGGCACGACATACGACAACAATTGAGCGAATACAATGAACGAAAAAATCAGGACCAGGGAATCAATCGACCAGTTTCTTTTTGCCATTATTATTGAACCACAGCGTTGACGGAGGCTGCCCAGCCTATAGAAGCGAAAGCACACGCGCAAAAAAAACCGGCGGCACTTACATGCCGCCGGTTCTGTAGCAAACGGTACTGCTACTTTTCCTCGATCTAGCTCTGGTCGTCGGTCGCCGCACCTGGTGCGCATTCAGCAACACTCTTCATGCCGTTGTCACAACCGGATTCGGATGCGTAGCTCTGGCTCGTACCAATACACTGTCCGTTCGACGCACAGAGGTTGAAGCTGAATTTGCCAGACGCTGTGGTCTTCTTGTTAAAGCGATCCGGGTTCTGCGAATTCTTCTTAACCGATTCGATCCCGTTCATGCAGCTGGCTTTGGCGCCGTAACCTTCGCTACCCAGAATGTTCTGGCCGTTGCCCGCTTTAAGACGGAAACGAAACTCGCCCGCCTTGTCTTTATAGACCTCAAATTTACCTGCCATTATTATCTCCTGTTCTTCAATCTAATTCTTGAGCAAGTGATTCACATTATTTGACGATAAATGTGACTTTCATTGTCACGCGATAGGACGAATAGCGTCCTCGAAACTCTTCGAGGAAGACGCCGTGATCTCGGATGTT
>JAIBDF010000049.1 GCA_024679535.1 Chromatiales bacterium | reverse complement strand
GCAGGTGCTCTCCGCACAGGAGCCGAAGAGGTCAGCGCCCATACCGGCGACGTCACCGACGTTGTCGCCAACGTTGTCAGCGATAACGGCCGGGTTACGCGGATCGTCTTCCGGAATTCCCGCCTCGACCTTACCAACGAGGTCGGCGCCAACATCGGCTGCTTTCGTAAAGATGCCGCCGCCCACGCGCGCGAACAGCGCAATGGAGGAACCGCCGAGACCGAAGCCGGCAATGACCTCCATCAATACGTGCGGTGTTACATCGTCAGGCATTACAAATTTGAGGCCGAGGTAGATTAGCAGCAAGCCGAGCGAGGCCAAACTGACCAGCGCGAAGCCCATGACAGCGCCGGAGTGCAGCGCGACATTGAATGCGCCGGAAAGCGACTGGTTGGCCGAGACCGTCGTGCGAACGTTGCCCGCGGTCGCGATCTTCATGCCAATGTAGCCACTGGCGATCGAGATGATCGCGCCGAAAATGAACGCGACGGCTGTGTAGATGCCTTCATTGACGTTTGTGGTGTGGTGATCATCGATCAGGAGGGCAATGACGATGCCGAACAGGACCATGAAGATGGCCATGAACTTGTATTCCTGCTTGAGGAAAGCCATCGCTCCTTCGGCGATCGCCGAATGTATCTTGCGCAGTTTGCTGCGCGTGTCGGCGTCTTCGACACCCATATCGACCGCAACACGGCTGACTGAGCGCGAGTAGTAAAAGGCCACCGCGAGTCCGAAAAGGGACAGGGCCAGGATTATCGTAACTGACATGCTGATTGTTACTCCGTCATAGTAGTCCGGCGTGATATGCCTGAACTGGAACAAGCCCGGCTACGCGGGCGCGGGGCACACGTAAGTACTTGTTCAAGAAAGAATTTCCCCAAAATGTTTGTTATTCCCGGCTGAACCGGGCGCGCATCATACCACAAATTTCGTGCTCAGCAGCGGCTTTACGTTCTTGTACTTTAGTCGCGCCGTTTTTGGTAAGCCATTGATATACGGAGGGTAATTCTCTCCTTTGATCAAGGGCTCGAGGTAGCGCCTGCACGCCTCGGTAATGCCGAATCCGTCCTTCGTGATGTAGCGGCGAGGCAGCATCTTCTCTTTGTTCGCGATACGGCCAAGCGGCGCCGACTCGATTTTCCACCGGTAGGGTTTGTCGGAGACGCGCTTGATGACCGGCATAACGGCGGTTTTGCCCTGCAGCGCGTACTGAACCGCTGCTTTGCCCACGGCATAGGCCTGCTTCACGTCGGTGTCCGAAGCGATATGCCGGGCTGAGCGCTGCAGGTAGTCGGCGATGGCGTAGTGATACTTGTAGCCGAGGCTGTCGCGAACCATTGAGGCAACCACCGGTGCGACGCCGCCAAGCTGGGCATGACCAAAGGCATCGCGGGTGCCGGCCTCCGCGAGAAACCGCCCGTTGGCAAAGCTGGCACCCTCGCTGACGACGATGACGCAATAGCCGTAATCATGGACGCACTGCCGAACCCGCTTCAGAAAATCGCGCTTCCTGAACGGGATTTCGGGGAACAGGATAATGTGCGGTGCATCGCCCGGTTCCTTACCGGCGAGTCCGCCGGCCGCAGCGATCCAACCCGCATGTCTGCCCATGACTTCGAGGATGAAGACTTTGGTTGAGGTCTCCGCCATGGAGGCGACATCCATGGCCGCTTCCTGTGTCGACACGGCGACGTATTTTGCAACTGAACCGAAACCCGGGCAGCAATCCGTGATGGGCAGATCATTGTCTACCGTCTTCGGCACGCCAAGACAGGTGACGGGGAAGCCCAGCTTCCGAGATATCTGCGAGACCTTGTGGGCCGTGTCCATCGAGTCATTGCCGCCGTTGTAGAAAAAGTAGCCGATATCATGAGCCTTGAATACGTCGATGAGGCGCTCATACTCGGCGCGGTTTTCCTCTATGCCCTTCAGCTTGTAGCGCGCCGATCCGAAGGCGCCTCCGGGCGTGTGCATCAGCGCAGCAATAGCGCTTGCGCTTTCCTTGCTCGTATCGATCATGTTCTCGGTAAGCGCGCCGATGATACCGTTGCGACCGGCGTAGACATTGGCAATCTTATTTGGGTGTTTGCGTGCGGTCTCTATGACGCCACACGCCGTTGCGTTGATGACAGCCGTAACACCGCCCGACTGGGCATAAAACGCGTTCATTGCAGACATTATTGAGGTTCCTGGGTTGCGGTTATAGAGAGGCGGCAAGGATACCGCGCATTGACGGCAAAGTCCTTTGCGAGTAGCGTACTTCGCCCCGATAATTACCACGAGATTTAGTCATGCGAATCGTACTTCTTGGCGCCCCCGGATCCGGCAAGGGAACTCAGGCGAAGAAACTGATGGCGGACAAAAATATTCCACAGGTCTCAACTGGCGACATGCTGCGTGAGGCCGTAGCCACCGGTACGCGTTTCGGTCTCAAGGCCAAGTCGATTATGGAGGCGGGAAACCTCGTGCCCGATGATGTCGTACTGGGCATCATCAGCGAACGTCTGGGACAGCCCGATGCGCAGGAAGGTTTCATTCTCGACGGCTTTCCCCGGACCACTCAGCAGGCCCTCGACCTCGAGGAATTACTCGACGAGATGGGAACGCCGCTCGATACGGCTGTGCTTATGGATGTCGACTTCGATATCCTGATGAAGCGCCTGACCGGTCGCCGCACCTGCTCGCTGACGGGCAAGCTGCTAAACGTCTACTTTTCATCTCAGGCTGAGCTGGACGAGTGCACCGATGCCGGTGGCGAACTGGTCCAGCGCGAGGATGATAACGAGGAAACGATCGGGAATCGTCTCAGCGTTTACCGGGAAAATACCGAGCCGTTGATCGAGTTCTACAAGAAACGCGAGAAACTGACGACGATTGATGCTGAAGGCGCGATCGACGAGGTCTACACACGGCTGCGCGAGTCCCTACAGTAAAGCGAGTAGTTCGCTTCCGATCAAATCGGCGCGCCATCCGCCGAATACCCGTGAGTTGCGGTTCCCGGAGATAATCACCGCCGAAAGTTCGCGCTTTGATGCGACCGTTTCAGCAGCGATGTCCAGTTCTTTGGCGCAGGCGGCAACGCGTGACTGCATCTCCTTGAGCAGCGCTTTTTGCTGCTCGTCGGGAGGGCGGGGTGGGTTATAGCCGCCATTATCCTGTGCCGACGCAGCGATCAGCCCAAGCAGCTGACTTCCCACGCGATTTACCAGCTTGGGTGGCACCCCCTGGATATCGCTCATCGCAGCTTCTGTTTCGGGCAGTTTCCAGGCGAGATCGAGTAATACATTATCGCGCATAATCCACTGGCGTGGACGGTTACGCTTAATGGCCTCGGCTTCTCGCCAGGCGGCAAGTCGCACGGCAGCAGCCCGTTTTCGACCTCGAAAGTTACGGGCGCCTTTCAATCTGTCGATAGCCTGACTGTCGGAGATATCGTAAAGCTCCGGATCGAGCAGCCATTGCGAGTCTTCCCGCGCCCAGCCCAGCCGACCCTTGTCTTCGAGACGCTCTGACAGGATTTCGCAGGCCGGCAGCAGGTATTCGACGTCTTCCGCCGCGTACTCGAGGTAGGCGTCGCGCAGCGGCCGCTTGGACCAGTCGGCGCGCGTGTGAGTCTTGTGAATGTCGACGTCGAACAGTTCCTTAACGAGGCCCGCATAGCCCATCTGCGCCGGGTAGCCGAGCAGGCCAGCAGCGACCTGGGTGTCAAAGATCGACTCAGGCATCGCGCCGGCCAGCTGGTAGATAACCTCGATATCCTGCCTGGCCGAATGCACAACCCAGTCATGGGTCAGCATCTCTTTCCAGAATGCGTCCTGCGGATGACCCGCTAACGGATCCACGCACCAGATTTGATCCGGTGTCGAGATCTGTGTCAGGCAAAGCTGCGCGAAGTAGGTGCGTTCGCGCATGAACTCGGTATCGATGCCGAGCTGCCCCTGCTTTTGCAGTTCTGGTACCAGGGAATCGGATTCTTCGACGAATTGATAGTGAGGCATTGAAAAGGCGTAGGCGAAATTCGGACACAGAGGTTACCATGCAACGATCATGCTGGCTTTGCTGGAAACAATTCTCGACATCATTCGGTTGCGGAAGGGCCCGGACGCCATTCCACACTCCACGCTGTTGCTCGGCATTGTCGTTGCTTTCTGGTTGTTTGTGGATGTGCTTGGCGGGCTTATTGTGCCCCGGTTTGGTGGCCTGTCTGCGTCCGGACTGGCGATCACTTTGCTGGGGCTGGTCGTCTTCGCGATGATGGCAACGCTCGACGGCAAGAATGCGAGGATGGTTCAGATGTTGACGGCGATGATCGGATGTAGCGCCGTATTCGGTCTGATACTGACCCTGATTCTGGCGGTTGCTCTGCGCTACCAGCAAGTTCCGCCGATGTCCTTGCTGGCGCTGCTGTCGGTTTGGAGCGTGACGTTGTTTTCCGTCATCGTCGATGGCCATATATTATCCCGAACGCTGGAGCGCCCCCGGATACATGGCGTGATTGCCGCATTCCTGGTGTTTGCATTTCAGTTTTACCTTAGCGCAGCCTTCAACCCGGCCCCGGCGGGAGCCGCCTAGCTCAGCATGCACATACATATACTCGGAATCTGTGGGACCTTCATGGGAGGCATTGCTGCTCTGGCGCGTGCCGCGGGACATGAGGTTACGGGATGCGACCGCAACGTCTACCCACCCATGAGCTCGCAGCTCAAATCACTCGGTATCAAGATTCATGAAGGTATGGATGCCGGCCAGCTCGACATCAATCCCGACTGTGTCGTGGTTGGCAATGTGATGAGTCGCGGTGTCGAAGTGGTCGAGGCAATGCTCGATCGCGGTATGCCGTACAAGTCAGGGCCGGCATGGCTCGCAGAAAATGTCCTCAATGACCGGCATGTACTGGCCGTCGCCGGAACGCACGGCAAGACGACCACGTCCAGCATGCTCGCCTGGATACTAGAGGATGCCGGGCACGCGCCTGGCTTCTTGATCGGTGGTATTCCGGCTGACTTTGGGACTTCGGCACGCTTCGGTGAATCCGAGTATTTTGTCGTCGAGGCTGATGAGTACGACACGGCATTCTTCGACAAGCGCGCCAAGTTCGTGCATTACCGTCCGCGTACTCTGGTACTCAACAACCTGGAGTACGACCACGCCGACATCTACAAGGATATGGACGCCATTCTATGGCAGTTCCACCAGCTGTTGCGCACTGTGCCGGGTGGCGGCCGCATTGTCATGAATGGTGCCGACGAAAACCTGAGGCAGCTTGTGGAGCAGGGCTGCTGGACGCCCATCGAGACGTTCAGCACGGCTGATGATACTGACTGGACTGCTCGATTTGGCGATAAGGTTGAACGCCATATCGGTATGCGCGGTCCAGGTGATCGGGCCGCTGAAGCGCGGTGGAAAATTGGTGGTATCTATAACCTGGAGAACGCACTTGCTGCTGTTGCAGCGGCGGCATCGGCCGGCGTATCGCTGGAGCAGGCCGTTGATTCGATGTCCCGGTTCGAGGGTGTGAAGCGCCGCATGGAACGCACCGCAACGGTTGCGAACATTGCGATCTACGATGATTTTGCACACCATCCGACGGCTATCGCCAAGTCCATCCACTCAATGCGCAAGCGTTACCCGGGTCATCGGGTGGTTGTCGCGATCGAACCGAGGTCCAATACGATGAAACTCGGTGTGCATAACGAGCTGCTCGCCGATTCCCTCGGCGATGCCGACCTGGTGTGGATGTTCCGGCCGGAAGGCATGCCAGACGATTTCGAGAGTAACCTGCAAGACCTGGGGGGCAAGCTGAGCGTGTTCGATGACTATGACCGCCTGGTAAATGACATGTCCACACGGGTACTGGGTGGTGACCAGGTGGTGTTCATGAGCAACGGCGGTTTTGGTTCCGCCAGGCAGACGCTGACTGCGCTGCTGCAGCGCACACGAGGCGGGCAGGCTTCGTAATAGCTACCGACTAGTAGGCGATGCTGTCGCGCCGCGCGCCCGGTCGCATGATGAGCATTTGCACGTCGCCAATGGCTCGCTCGGTGAAGGCACCCTCGCAGTAACACAGATAAAACTGCCACATGCGAATGAACGCCTCCGAGTACCCCAGTTCACGCACCGCTTCGATCCGAGCAAAGAAACGATCGTGCCAGTGACGTAGTGTGGTTGCGTAGTGCGGGCCAATATCCTCGAGGTGAATCACGCGCATGTCGGTGTGTTCCGTCATGGTTCGTGACATGTCGGTAATGGACGTCAGGCAGCCCCCCGGAAAGATGTAGCGCTTAATGAAGTCGACCCCATTCTTGTAACTGTCGTAGCGTTGGTCGGCAATCGTAATGGCTTGTAGCAGCATCTGGCCGTGAGGCTTCATCAGATCGCAGCATTTCCTGAAGAAGGTATCGTGATACTCATGTCCGACAGCCTCGATCATCTCGATTGAGACAAGCTTGTCAAAATGCCCTTCAAGGTCCCGGTAGTCCTGCAACAGCAGCGTGATTTTGTCTTCCAGTCCGGCATCGGAAATCGCCTGCCGGGCGTAGTCATGTTGCTGCTTCGAAATAGTGGTCGTGGTGACATGACAACCATAATACCGGGCTGCGTGAATAGCGAAGCCACCCCACCCGGTACCAATCTCCATCACGGAGTCACCTGCAGACAGGTCCAGCTTTCTGCAGATACGATCCAGCTTGTCAGTTGCGGCTTTCTCCAGTGGTGTCGCGGACGTCTCGAAAAACGCCGCTGAATACATCATCGTCGGATCAAGCCAGAGTTGGTAGAAATCGTTACCGAGATCATAGTGCGCGGCAATGTTTTTGCGGCTCCCCTTGCGCGTGTTCCTGTTAAGCGAATGCAGCAATCTCTGCAATGGTCGGCTCAATCGAGCCATTCCTGAGTCCAAGCTCTGGAGGACATCTCGATTGCGCAGCAAAATACGGAGCAGGTCAGTCAGTTCATTGGTGGCCCAGAATGCGTTGATATACGCGTCGCCGGCTCCGATGGCGCCGCCGAATGCGATATCGCTGTAAAACCCGGGATGGTTTACGGTGAGTTCCACGCTAAGTGGAAAGGCGTCGGTCAGGTGACCGAAGGTGGTGCGTTTACCATTTTCGATCACGACGATCTGCCCGGCCTGAAGATGTTCGAGGCGAGACAGGACAAGACGGCGTGCAAACCTGTCGATAAGGGAGGGGCTGGCCCCCTCATTGGCATGGTTGGATGCGTCTATCGCGGCGGATCTCGTGGTCATCGGGCGGTTACCTCAGTTTTATCGCCAGGGTGTTTGTAAACAGGGCAGCGCTTGATCCACAGGCGAAGCGCTTGCCAGTAAATCGCAAAAGTTATTTTGGCGGTCATGAATGGAAATCGAATGAGTAGTCCCGCCAGGGAGCGACCGGTGATCGGGGTCCGATCAAGGGTGAGTGTGGCATCGAAAAAGCGCTTGCCGTTCCTGGCGTTTGCCATAAAAATGGCGAGCCGATCTGCCGGCGCCGACAGAACCCAGCTGTATTCGAGCTCCATGGGCATGAATGGCGAAACATGCATCTTTTTCTTCGGCTGGAACCGCCATGATGAGGCAAGCTTGGTTTCATTCCGGCAGTCAAGGACGTAGGTGTCGCGTTCGCCCCAGGGCGTGTTATTGACTTCGGCAACGATGAACTCGACCGTTTCGCCATCGTTTGCGAAGCAGTAGTAGAAACTCACCGGATTGAAACAGTAACCGTAGTAGGACAGGTTGGTAAGCAAGCGAATCGGCCCGCGAGGTCGCACACCCGTCTCCACTTCAACCAGTTCGCGAACCGCGTCGGCCAGAGTTCCGTTCTCTGCGCCAAAATGGTCTGAGCGCCGAAAGCGTGCAAGCGCTCGCCGCGAGACGGACCAGAACCATCGCTTTTCGAATACGGTCGGCAGTTCATCGAGGTCCAGGTACATCATGAACAGACGATAGTCGAACTGATGTACCGCGGGCGTTGAGCGGGTGTGTTTAACCCGCCCTTCGTAGATGCAGCTGTTCACTGGCAAGCCTCTTTTCGAAGTGCTGCAAAGCGTGGAGTGCGCTGACGACACCGTCTTCGTGGAACCCGTTTCGCCAGTAGGCGCCACAATAGAAGGTTCGATCGCAGTTAATGTCGGCTTGTCGACACTGGGCCCGCACGGCTTCCTGCGAATAAATCGGGTGTTCATAGCCGATTCGCTGAATGATCCTGCTTGGGTCAATGTCCAGGTCGTTGTTCAGCGTGACCAGGTATTCCTTTTGGGATTGGAGGCCCTGCAGAATGTTCATGTTGTACGTCACGGCGACGTGACGATCGGGGTCCTGCGGAATGTGGTAGTTCCATGCAGCCCAGGCAAGCTTCCTGGTGGGCATCAGGGAGTCGTCCGTGTGCAGGATCGCCTCATTGGCTTGATAGCGAATCGCACCCAGCACATCACGTTCTGCGTCTGTCGCATCAGCCAGTAAGGACAGTGCCTGGTCGCTGTGGCAGGCAACGAACACAAAGTCGAAGTATTCTTTGCCACCCGATGCCGAATGCAACTCAACACCGTCATCGATTCGGCTCACGGACTGCACCGGGCTATTCAGGCGAATGCGATCGCGATGTTCAGCGACGAGCTTGCTTACATATTCGCGGGAACCGCCCTCGATGACGCGCCACATGGGTCGGTTGGCTGTTTGCAGCAAACCATGGTTGGCAAAAAAGCGTACGAGAAATTTGACCGGCATTTCCAGGATCGCGACGGGCTCTGCAGACCATATTGCCGCCGCCATGGGCACCAGGTACTGATCGTTAAATTCCTTGCTGTAATTATTCCTGACAAGGTACGCGCCGATCGTCTCCGTTTCCTCAAGTTCCTCCACATGCTGCAGCGTGGCATCGTTGAAGCGCAGAATGTCACGAATCATGCGGTAGAAAGCAGGACGCAGAATGTTTCGTCGCTGGGCGAACAGGGAATTCAGGGAGGAGCCTGCATATTCCAGCCCGCTGCCCTGCCGCTGCACGCTGAAGCTCATCACGCTTGGCTGCGACGCCTGGCCGATCTCATCGAGCAATCCGATGAAGTTCGGGTAGGTCCGGTCGTTGAAAACGATAAAGCCAGTGTCGATGGCGAGGCGCGTACCGTCCTCTTCCACATCGACGGTGTTCGTATGGCCACCGATGTAGGAGCCAGCCTCGAAGACGGTAATGTCATGCTGTTGCCGCAGTTTGTAGGCAGCAACGTTGCCAGCTATTCCGGTACCAATAATCGCGATCTTCATAATGCTACCAGCGCTGCGGCGCGCGCTTCACCTTGGTCATGTCATAGCCCAGGGACTCAACAAACTTCAGCATTTTATCGTAGTCCGGGTCCGAAATCGTCGGCGTGCGCGCCATGATCCATACATAGTCCCGCGCCTGGCGGCCGATGATTGTCTGGGTGTAATCGTCGTTCAGATAAACAATTCTATAGTCCGCTTTGATAGGCCATACGAAGCGCATGCCCCAGAGCGCATTGGACTCCGTATCCAGCACGAATCCCTTGGGATGATACTCCTTGGCCTTGCCATCGAAACCACCTTTCCTGAACGTGAAGTGCGTGGCAATCGTGCCGTCGTCATTCAGGCTGTAGGTCTCAACCGGGTTGTACGCATCTTTCTCCAGAAACGTAGGAATGTTGGCAATTACGTACCAGGGCCCCATGAAGCGCTCGAGGTCAACCTCTTCAACTGTTTTCATTTCTGGCCCTTTGGAGGCGCATCCGGCAATGCCGATTGCCAACAGGAATATAAATAGAAAGCGTGCTTTGATAGCCATATCAGGACAACTCGTAGCGAATGATGTGACCGCCTTTCGCGACCGACTCGAGTGCCAGCCATTCGTCATCTTTTGAGTACCAGAGTGTCATATCGATTTCGTAGGCCGTCAATCTAAAGCGGGTTGCGTCTACCGACTGTCCACGTACCTCGAGCATCTCGTTGCCGACCTGCTCCACGGTGACTTCGACAAATTCGCCTGTTTGCGGATTGAGCAGGCGCGGCTGGTCAAGAAAGTTCGCATTCCAGTATGCGAATGTCATCACGCACTGAGGCAGCTCAGCCGGAGACGTGCCGCTGACTACGCGGAATCCGGCACCCGTTTGTTCGCCCGACACATCGATGCGCTTGCCGTTTGCATTGGTGCGAGCGTCGATTGCCAGCAGGCATTCATCCGACCATCGCTCTGCTGCCTGGTGCTCATAGCGATAAGCTGGGATCAGAAGGATCGTGTACTTGAAGTTTGCTTCGCTCTGTACCTGCTTGATACCTGCGGATTCCGACACTTTGAAGGAGTGTTTGCCGATCTTCCGGTCATTGAGATAAACATTAAAGTCCCATTCGGCAATCGTGTTCTGTCGATCCGTTGCGGGAGCGGCGGTTACGAAGGTTAGTCCAAAAAAACCAATTAGCAAAATGCCGAATTGCCTGCGAATCATGACCTTGCCTCCTTTTCAGTAGAGCCTTTGCGCGACGGCCCCGGGAAAAATGCGTTGGTGTTACGAATGTAGTCGGCATATTGGGGCCGGCGTTCCGTAATTGTGTTCTCGAGCATCGCCACACCTGAGACCTTGAGCAACAAAATGCTCATGAGTAACGGAGACGCAATGCTCCACCATCCGCCGGACGCGACCGCAAACAGGTAGAATGACCACCAGATGCAGAAATCACCGAAGTAATTCGGGTGGCGCGTGTACCGCCACAGTCCCGTATTCAGGACACGGCCTTTGCTATCTTCGCGGGCTTTGAATGCCGCCAACTGGTAGTCACCACCTGCCTCAAATACAAAGCCGGTAAGCCAGAGTAACGCAGCTGCGATGTCCAAAGGACCGAGGGCGTTACTCGACGTGATCGCGGGCAGCAGCGGTAATGCTATCAGCCAGGCCAGCGCGCCCTGTAAACCGAAGACGATGTACAAGCTCTTGAACGCGAAGCCGGGTTCGTTGTTTGCGCGAATGGTCTGGTATCGGTAGTCCTCTGGTTCGCCCCAGTTACGCGCCGTAATGTAAATAGACAGACGCAGCGCCCAAACGGCGACGAGGGTCAGCACCAGCGCTCCACGGACCGACAACGAGTCCACCCCGATAGCGAAGACGCAGGCAGCAACCAGGAAGAACAGTGACCACAGGCTGTCAACGAAGCTGACGTCCTTCTTGACCACGCTCAGCAGCCAGCTCGCGACACCGATCCCCAGAATGACGATCAGCGCGATGAGATACGGGTGCAGATTCATTAGCTGCCCTCCGCAATCCACTTGCGGCGTTTGCCCGGCATACCATCCAGATTTTCGGAGAGCCATATCAGCACAGGCATAATGACCGCCCAACCAATCGCCAGGGCGAGATAGGCTGCAGTCGGATTTACCAGCACGATTCCACCCAGTTTTTGACCAGCGAGGTAGGTCGTCGGTCCGCCACACAAACCAAAGAATGCTGCCACCCGGGGCTTGCCGCGCAGCCAGCGCATCGAGACGTTGAGGGTTGTTGCGAACAACATCCACATTGTGATGATCCAGTATGGCGCGAGGAAGTCGCTAAAAAGCCCCGACGGATAAGTTACCCAGCCGGCAGCGACGAGCACGCTGTCAAAGAACGCGCCGATGAAAGCGCAACTTAGAACCAGCAATACTTCCTCAAAGCGCTTCCTTGCAGCCGAGAGGTGAATCGCAAGCGCGATACACACAGCCAGGGGGCCCAGCCAGGGCATTTGCTGTGCGCCGCCGATTACGGACGATAACCATGCGATTTCGAACGCTGCGAAATTGACCAGCATGAACATGTCAGCCCTCCGCCTTACGGAAGAGGTAATGGCCTACGTACCATTCATGCCCTTCGTCATAGTCAAACAGCTCGGCACAGGCCATGCAGAAAATACGCCACCGCTGAAACCATAACGAAGCGTCAGCCTCGCCATAACATTCGGCCAGAATGGGCTTGATCGTGCTTTCGTTGTCATCCATTTTGTGCAGCCACGCATTGCAGGTTTTGGCATAGTGCTGGCCATTCCAGTGCCAGCGCTTGTCGATGCAAAGGTCGCTCGGGAAACGCAACGGCAGATCAGCGCTCGGCATGATGCCGCCGCTAAAAAAGTGTCGGCTCATCCAGTCAGCCGGACCCTTGTCGATGTACTCGTAAGGCGTGGAGCGATGACAAAAAATGTGCATGAAGAAGCGGCCATCGTGCGCCAGCCACTTATCAATCCGTCGAAACAGCTCGGCGTAGTTGCGCATGTGTTCGAACATTTCGATGGAAACAATCCGATCAAAGCGCCTGTCGGTTGTAAAGACGTTCATGTCGCAGGTAACGACTTCAATGTTGTCTATTGCACGCTCCCTTGCCCGCTCGACAATAAAGTCGCGCTGCGACGTCGAGTTGGATACGGACATCACCGATGCATTGGGGAAGTGCTCAGCAATCCATAGCGACAATGAACCCCAGCCGCAGCCGAGATCCAGAACCCGCATACCATCAGTGATGCCGGCACGACGCACGGTAAGCTCCAGTGCAGCCGTTTCCGCCTCGGAAAGACCGCTGACGTCTTCAGGCCAGTAGCAGCAGCTGTACTTGAGATGGTCGCCCATGACCTGAGCGAAGAACTCGGCCGGCACTTCATAGTGTTGCTCGTTGGCGAGATCCGGAACATGCGCTACCGGCGAGCCATTCATCATCGCGACGAAGGCGTTCAGCGCGTTCGCCGCAAATTCCTCATCGCCGGCATGGATTTCCTTACGTTTTGATTCGAGCAATCGTCGTATACCTGCTCGGATCACGGCGTCGGGCACCAGTCCCGATTCGGTCCAGCTAACGGCTCTTTTAGTTACGGCGCTCATGGCTGCCTCCAAAGTCTATTGATAAGAAATATACGTTGCGGGTTTCCGGTCAACAATTGGCCGGGGAGGGTTGTTACATTCCCTTACAATTTGTCTTGGTTCAGCAAACTACTATGGCGTTATAACTGGTTTCCGGCTGACTCTCTATGCGACCTGTCATTCTCTGGTTTCGACGAAATCTGCGCCTTGCGGACAATGCTGCGCTGCAGGCGGCCGTAGAAGCCGGCAGTCCGATCATTCCTCTGTATATACACGATGAACAGGATCGAGGCAGTGCCAGCCGCTGGTGGCTGCACCAAAGCCTTATCCATCTCGATCGCGATCTGCGGGAGCTGGGGTCGTCATTGCTGCTGCGTTGCGGCGAACCGCGACAGATTCTCGACGAACTTGCAGCGCAGACCGGCGCCAGCGGACTGTATTTCGCGCGGCGTTATGAGCCGGCGTGCATCCGGCAGGAAAGTGACGTTAGCGAGGTGCTCGAAGGACGAGTATCCATCGAGGTGTCCGACGACAGCTTCCTGCATGCGCCGGAAACTGTCAGGACGCAGTCCGGTACACCGTATCGCGTTTTTACTGCCTTCTGGAAGACGGCGAGCGCTTTGGGAGAGCCGCGGCTTCCCGTGCCTGCTCCCGACTCGATAATCACTGCTGGCCCGATGCCTGAGTCCTTATCGATTGATGACCTCGGGCTCCTGTCGGCCGATGCGGAGCAGCGGGGAAATTACGAGGCGGCATGGGCACCCGGCGAAGCTGCCGGACTGCGGCGCGTCGACGATATTGAGTCGATACTGCGCGACTATGCGAGTCACCGCGATCGGCCCGACCTGGATGCGACCACCAGGCTTTCGCCGTATTTGTATTTCGGCGAGGTTAGTGTTCGCCAGGTCTGGCACGCCGTCCGCCAGTTGGAAATGCCCCTTGGATCGGCCGCGGGTGGCGAAGCATTGCTGCGCCAGCTGTACTGGCGCGACTTCAGTCACTACCTGCTGTTTCATTTCCCCGATTTGCCCGACAAGCCGCTGCGTGCCGAGTTCGAGCATTTTCCGTGGTCGACTGACGATGCGCTCCTGCGAGCATGGCAGGAAGGCATGACAGGGTACCCGATTGTGGATGCTGGCATGCGCCAGCTTAGACAAACAGGCTGGATGCACAATCGAGTACGAATGATCGTAGCGTCCTTCCTGGTGAAGGACCTGTTTGTGCCCTGGCAGACTGGTGCCGAGTGGTTCCTCGAAAACCTGGTTGATGCCGATCTGGGCAATAATTCGGCGAGCTGGCAGTGGGTCGCGGGCTGCGGCTGTGATGCTGCACCGTATTTTCGGATCTTCAATCCGACCCTGCAGGGCAAGAAGTTCGACCCGAACGGAAGCTATGTACGTCGCTGGGTGCCGGATGTCGGTGAGCCCTCCTACCCGGCACCGATCGTGGATCACGCTGAGGCTCGCCGACTGGCGCTAGAGGCCTATCAGTCAATCAAGGGGATACGGACCTCGAAACAGGCGCCCTGACCGCCAGACTTGCATAGCTTCAATGTGCCGCCATGGGCACTTGCAATCAGCGTGGCAAGATAGAGGCCCAGCCCGGTTCCCCCCGATTGGCGAGCGCGCGATGGATCGCTCCGGTAGAAGGGCTCGCCGATATGCTCGGCCTGATCCTTCGATAAACCCGGACCGCTGTCGGCTACGTTTATCACGAGTTCATTACCGGTAGAGACGAACCTGAGTGTTATCGGCCCGTCCTCGGCTTTTGAATATCGCAGCGCATTCGCAAGAAGATTCTTGAGCAGCAGCGTGAGGCGCGCTTCGTCGACCGATGCGGTAACCGGTGTGGGCGGAAGATCGACGATGATTCTGTCCAGGTCCCGGGAGAAGAAGTCGGTGAGCAGATCGTCTATCAGTTCGCCGACAACGACGCGCGACCGCGCTAACTTTGCGTGCCGACTATTCAGGCGTTCGGCTTCAAGCAGCGTAACGACGATCTTCTCCATTTCTGCGATTTCTGCTCTTAGGCTCTCTGCGTTCTCTTCGTCGTCGAGGAACTCCAGTTCAAGACGCATTCTCGATAGCGGCGTCCTTAACTCATGACTGATCCCGAGCAACAGTGCTCGCTTCGCATCAAGCATGTTTTCAACATCGTCAGCCATACGGTTGATATCCGCGGCGAGATCGCCGAGCTGGTCGCGACGTACTCTGGAAATACGGAAGTCAAAATTACCTTGCCCAATACGCTCAGCGCCCTCACGAATGGCCTTGATCGGCCTGAACAGCGAGTTGACGGCTACGTAGGCCAGCAGCAGGAGAATCAGCCCAAGCCCCAGGACAAGCGGTATCAGTGCGGGCCCACTGGACACGTCGGAGATCCGCGGCGTGGACACCACAATGTCGTAGCCACCCTGGCGTATCCGCAGGAAATCATGCGTATCCAGGCTGGCAAAATCGACACCCCGCAGTTCATCGGCAAATGCGCCCGAGTCCCCGCTGAACCTTGGGCTGGGCGCAAATGAAAGTTGCTCCAGCAAAGGAAATTGGGGATCCGATGCCCAATCGATATCGGGTCCAAAAATTCGTATGTCCACCGGCACTTCTTGAGTTATCGCCAGGGCGCGGTCGATGCTCGGCGGCACACCAATATCCTCGCGAACATAGCTGACATGCAATGACAGGTGCCCACTGATGAGTCCGCGAATCTGATCACTATTGTAAAAGCGCTGAACGGCCTTGAAGGTACCGAATATGAATGCGCTCCCCAACACGAGGAATATGACTAGCAGGCGAAAAGACAGCGATCGCGACAGGCGACTAAGCATCGGTCAGGGGTATACCAATGAACGAATAACCGCGTCCCCAGATCGTCTGTATGAAGCGTGCGGGCTTGACCGTGTCGCCAAGCTTCTGCCGCAGACGACTGACCATGATGTCGACAGACCGAGTGAGAATAGCTGCGTCAATACCACGCAGTTCGCTCAGGATATCGTCGCGGGACAGTTTTCGTCCATGACGCCTGGCGAGAATCAGGAGAAGTTCGAATTCCATCGACGTGAGGTCCACCAGGTTGCCATCGACGGTTACTGAGCGGGTCTCGGGCTCAATGGTCAGTCCTTCAAAGCAGAGCTTACCAACCGAGGGCCCGGCAATTTCCGACCGACGCAGTATCGCCTGAACACGTGCGACCAGTTCACGCGGTTCGAACGGCTTGCCAATATAGTCGTCGGCACCCAGTTCGAGACCCGATACGCGGTCTATAACATCACCACGGGCCGTGAGCATGATGATCGGTATGTTGCTGCTCTTGCGAACTTCCCGACAGATCTCAAAGCCATCCTTGCCCGGCAACATGATATCGAGCAACAGCAGGTCGGGCTCTTCCCGCGCGAGCTTTTTGAAGCCCTCGACGGAGTCATAAGCGCAGATCAGATTGATGCCAAAGCGCTTGAAGTACGCCTGCATTAGATCCGAGTGCTTGCGGTCGTCATCAATGAGAAGGACTTTAGTCATGGCGCAATCATAACGCGTGTTACGCCCTGAGTCGCAGTCCACTGGCGTGCCGTTACATTCAGAAACACCCTGTTACACCAATGGGCAGAACTCCGTATCGCAGATCCCTAGCATTCACTCCCGAACCTGACCAACCAATTTTCTAGACCGGAGAACGAAATGAAGAAGCAAGTTTATTTGGCGACAGTTGTGTCGGCCGCCATCTTCCTCGCAGCATGCGAAGGTGATGACGGGCTCAACGGCACCAACGGCGCTGATGGCACAGACGGCATCAACTCACTCGTGGCGACCCGTGACATCCCGAAGGGTGACGCCGTGTGCCTGGGTGGCGGTTTGGCCCTGGATAGCGGCCTTGATACTAACCGCAACGACATCCTGGATCCTGACGAGGTAACGGCTACGGAGCTCCTCGAGTGTGCGGCAACACCAACGTTGCGCGCATTGCACGCATCTCCGGACGCACCGACTGTGAATATCTGGGTTAACGGCGCCCCGGCACTGACCGGCGTTGATTATGGTCAGGGCTCCGGTTTTGTGCCTGTTGTAGAGGAAAATAACGTACAGGTTGAGGCCATCGTACCGGGCGGCAATCTCGTTGTTATCGATGCCGATCTGAGCCTCGACTACAGCACCGAGACCACGGTAATCGCTATCGATGACGTCTTTGGCCCCGTGCGTCCACTCGTGCTCACGAATGCCTCGGACTCCCGAATTACCGAGGGCTACTTCCGTGCGCAGGTCGTTCACGCTGCTCAGGGCGCACCCGAAGTTGATATCTTCGTGACCGCGTTCGGCGCCGATCTGGGCGCCTCGGCACCGATTAACGGCGCAGACACGGCAGTCTTCTTCGAAGATGACACGGGCCAGCTCGAAGTACCGGCTGGCGACTACCAGATCCGCATTACGCTGGATGATGCGCCTGCATCGGTGGTTTACGACTCAGGTGAAATCTCGCTGCCCGCTGGCGCTGACCTGATGATTGTCGCTGTTGACAATACGGGTCCTGGTGACTCAGCGGTACAGCTTGTTGTCCTCGACGGCACAACTGCATCCACACTGTACGACACCAATACGCCGGCATCGGCCGTAGCCGTACACCTGTCTCCGGATGCACCGGCTGTCGACATCCTCGCGGATGACAACAGCACTGCAGCGGTTGAAGCGATCAAGCTGGTTGAGAACGTCTCTTTCACGGACTTCTGCGACATCAACAGCGTACCGGCACCGGGCGACTACACGATCAACGTCGCGCTGAACTCTGACAACAGCGCCATCGCAACATCGTTCCCGCTGAATGTTCTGCAGGGCGACGAGGCTACCGCCATTGTGACGGGCTTTGCGACGGGTGGTTTGACGCCGGCAATTACGCCGATCGCGCTGCCTGGCAACACGCGCAGCGTTATCACCGAGACGAAGCTGCGCATTACACATGCTTCGCCGAGCACAGGTCTCGTCGACCTTTACCTGGTACCTGCCGGTACCGTGATCGACGACACCGTTGATGCGACATTCGCCGATGTGCCGTTTGGCGCTGATACGACGCAGCTCTCGATCGCAGCTGGCGACTACGATGCAGTCGTCACGGGCGCTGGCAGCAAGACGCCAGTCATTTCACTGCCGGGCCTCCAGTTCACTGGCGGCGAGGTACTCGACGTGATCGCACGTGATCCCGAGGGTGCTGAGACCGCTCCGCAGGCTGTTGTTATTAACTACGCGACAGTGCCTGTTTGCCCGACCCCATAACGGGCTCCGCCCCTACACAGTCCCCCGCGCATCATTGCGCATGCCAAGATTATCCCCGCCTCGTGCGGGGATTTTTTTGCTCAGCGGCTATACTTTAAGAGTTATGGAGATTCCGCTTTTTCCACTGAATACCGTTCTTTTCCCCGGCGGGCCGCTACCGCTGCGTATTTTCGAGTCGCGCTATCTCGATATGATCAGCAGCTGCATGAAGCAGAACGCTCCTTTTGGCGTGTTGTTGATCAGGGAAGGGCATGAGGCCGGACCGGCCGCCATGCATACGGTTGGGACACTGGCAACAGTAACCGACTGGTACCAGGGGAGTGACGGCCTGCTGGGCATCACGGCGGTGGGCACCGAACGTTTTGAGCTATTATCGGCCGGTCGTCAGCACGACGGACTCTATGTTGGCGAGGTTGCGCTGCTACCGGCGGTACCGTCCCTGCTGCTGCCCGAGGCGCACCGGGGCCTTGCACATATCCTCGAGAACGTCCTGAATGAGCTCGGCCGGCTCTACGAGGGGCTCGATCGTCACCTGGATGATGCCACCTGGGTGACCTATCGCCTGGTGGAGGTGCTGCCCGCAGCGCTGGAGCAAAAGCAGGAGGTTCTGGAGAGCACGGATATCCCGAACTGCCTGGAGTTGATCGCGAATCTGATCAGAACTTAGGGTCAGTGGCGGCTGGCCCAAAGGAGAGTTACGGACTCTCATGGCCGGCGCTAGAATGGATGTCATGGTGGCAGCTCCAATGAACAAAGGAGCAAACTCCCATACCGTGTCCGACGAATACCTGATGAAATGTTGACGATATGAGTCTGTTTGTCCGCAACCGGCAGTTCCTGCTTGTCGCTACCCTGGCGACACTGGCGCTGCGCGCGCTGGCGCCGGACGGATACATGCCGGGCTCAGCTAAGAGTGGCCTGCTTTACGAGCTATGCCCCGAGGGCATGCCGGTCGAGATCATGCAGGCCCTTGCTGGTGACAGTCAGCACCATCATCATGGCAACGCTGGTGAAGCCACCTCGGCCACTGACTCAGAGCAATGTCCGATCGGTCACATGCTCGCGTCGGCCATTGCGATGGACGTCACCCCGGCGTCCGAGATGTTGCCCGACACACCGGTATATGACGATGTCCCGGTCGCAGTGCTATTTCGCACATCAGTCATCGCATATCGGTCTCGCGCGCCACCAGCCTGAAACGCACTGACCCATACCTTTTCAGGTTGCACCGAATTACCTGTGCAATCGAGTGCTGTTCAGGAGAAGACAATGAATTTTTACAAATCCACGGCCATGGTGGCCGTGCTGCTGCCTGCCGTCGTGGTAGCGCAAGAGCCCGCGGGTCCCGGCACAACTGACGTCGATGAAGTCATCGTGATTGGCAGATCGGTCACGACCGGCCTGACGCAGATTGAAGTAGATCGCGAAATGCTGGTTGATACCGCTACGGTGCTGAAAGACATACCAGGCGCCAACGTCAATGCGAATGGACCGGTTACCGGTATCGCCCAGTATCGCGGCATGTACGGCGATCGCATTTCGGTCGTTATCGACGACCTTGGCGTCGTGTCAGGTGGTCCAAATGCGATGGATGCGCCGCTGTCCTATGTGTCGCCCATGATCACAGAGGAGCTGTCTGTAGTTCGTGGTATCCCTGGTGTGTCGCTCGCACCTGAGTCCATCGGTGGCCACGTCTCAACGATTTTGTCACGGGGCGAATTCAGTAAGACCGGATCGGCATTGTCCGGGTTCGTCGGCAGCCGCTACTCGGCGAACGGGAATGTCAGTACATCGGCTGGTCGTCTGACGCTGGCCAATGACAGCCACAAGTTGTCGCTCACTGCGGAACTTGATGATGGCGATACAACCAGCTCGCCAGTCGGCGAGATCCGGCCGTCTCAATTACACCGTGAGCGCTCGGATCTGAGCTACGCATTCAGCGGCGAAAAACTTTCTGCGCTGTTATTCGCTGGGCGACTGGACACCGATGACACAGGTACTCCGGCGCTGCCGATGGACATCCGCTTTATTGAGACAAACCTCGCCGGCGCACAGGCAACTGTCGAACTGCACGAGAGCGCCTCGCTGGAGGTCCGCATCGCATGGAATGACGTTGAGCATCTGATGGACAACTTCGGCTTACGCCAGGCGCCGATGCCACCGATGCATCGGCAGAACTTCGCAACCGGCGCTGGCACCCAGGCCAGTCTCGCCACAGCGATTGCATTATCAGGTTCGACGCTGAAGATAGGAATTGACGCAACCACAGCTGATCATAACGCCACAATTACCAATCCGAACAACGCCATGTTCCGCGTCGATAATTTCGTGGATGTGACACGTGACATGTCATCTATATTTTTTGAGTGGCAGCGAAATGGAGAACACGGTGACGCCGAAATAGGCCTGCGCGCAAAACGCGTCGAAACAACCTCCGGCGAAATCGGAGCCGCAGGCATGATGGGCGATATGGGGAACAATGTCGCTTTGCTGGCGGACGCATTCAACCAGGCGGACCGCAGCAAGAGCTGGAGTTCGATTGATGCGGTGCTTAAATATCGCTGGCTGGTTGAGTCGGGCACCGAGTGGCGATTTGAGATCGGGAGCAAGACCCGTGCTCCGTCCTACCAGGAGTTATACCTCTGGCTGCCATTGCAGGCGACAGGCGGCCTGGCCGACGGCCGCAGTTACATCGGTGACCTCGACCTTGGCGAGGAACGATCCAATGAAGTAACGCTTGGTTTCGGCAAGGACGTGGGACGCTTCACGATCTCGCCACAGCTGTTCTTCAAGCGTGTCGACGGCTACATCCAGGGCGTCCCATCGACCAACATGGTTGCCAATATGGTGTCGCAAATGATGTCGGGCAATCCTGCGCTGCAGTTCAGCAATGTCGATGCCGAAATCTATGGCGCGGACCTTGCCTGGAAATTTGAGCTGTCAGAGCAGTGGTATCTGGATGGGATCGCTTCCTGGGCACGCGGCAAACGTCGCGACAGCGAAGATAATCTTTACCGCCTGGCGCCGCCCAACGCGTCTGTAGGTGTCACCTGGGAAAGCGACGACCTGTCAGTGACGACCGAGATCGTGGCCTATGCCGAGCAGGACAAGGTAGCTGTCTACAACAATGAGCAACGCACACCGGGTTACGAGCTGGTGAATGCGACCCTGATCTGGAGTGCCACGGATTCGCTGCGCGTCGAGGCGCGAGTCGATAACCTCCTTGACGAGACCTATCAGGATCATGTCGCGGGAATCAATCGAGCCAACGGCTCCGACATTCCCGTCGGTGAACGGCTGTACGGCGCCGAACGAACCCTGTCCGCCGGTGTAATCTGGTCGTTCTAGAGAGTCGCGAAGACCCTGGCGGCCGCGGCGATGGTCTGATCGAGATCATCGTCGCTGTGCGCCGCTGAGACGAAGCCTGCCTCGAAGGCGGATGGCGCCAGGTACACACCCTCGTCCAGCATGCCGTGGAAGAACTTCTTGAAGCGCTCGACATCGGCCGCCGCAACCTGCGCATAAGAGCGAACAGGGCCCTGGTCCGTGAAGACGAGGCCAAACATACCGCCTTCGCACTCAACTGATACAGGAATGCCCGCGTCGCTCGCAGCGGCCGCCAGGCCGTCAACGAGCCGCTGTGTCCTGCCCGTCAGATCGGTCCAGAAGGCTTCGTTGTCGATCAGTTCCAGCGTTTTCAGGCCAGCCGCCATTGCGACCGGGTTACCCGACAGCGTGCCGGCCTGGTAGACCGGACCGTCCGGGGCAATGCTCGCCATGACATCGGCACGGCCTCCGTAGGCCGCCGCCGGCATGCCACCGCCGATGACTTTGCCAAGCGTCGTGATGTCCGGCGTGACGCCATACAGCGATTGTGCGCAACCTCG